>CALMGB010000365.1 GCA_937863535.1 uncultured Caulobacteraceae bacterium | reverse complement strand
CCGGTGTCGCGGAGGGCGCCGCCCGGGGGGAGGAAGCCGACCCGGCGCCGCCCGAGCCCAGCGGCGCCACGGTCGTGGACCCGCTGGACTTCCCGCTCGGCGCGGCGCGGGCCCAGGTGCACGGCACCTACATCATCGCCCAGACCCGCGACGGAGTGGTGGTGGTGGACCAGCACGCCGCCCACGAACGGCTGGTCTACGAGCGCATGAAGGCGGAGATGGCGCAAGGCTCGGTCGGCCGCCAGGCCCTGCTCCTGCCCGAGGTGGTGGAGCTCGACCCGGCCGAGGCCGAGCGGGTCACGGGCCGCGCCGGGGAGCTGGCCGAGCTCGGCCTGGTGCTGGAGGCCTTCGGCCCGGGCGCGGTGCTGGTGCGCGAGACCCCGGCGCTGCTGGGCGAGACCGACGTGGCGGGCCTTGTGCGCGACATCGCCGACGACCTGGCGGAAAGCGGCGCGGCGCTCTCCCTGAAGGAGCGGCTGGGCGCGGTCTGCGGGACCATGGCCTGCCACGGCAGCGTGCGCGCAGGCCGGCGGCTGGGCGCGGCCGAGATGAACGCTCTGCTCCGCCAGATGGAAGCCACCCCCCACTCCGGCCAGTGCAACCACGGCCGCCCGACCTATGTGGAGCTGAAGCTGGCAGATCTGGAGAAACTGTTCGGGCGGCAGTGAGCGCGACTAGGTTGACGCGTCTCGAAGGACTTAGATGCTTTGCGTCACACTCAAGACCTGCGACCCGGACCGCCTGAAAGCGGACATATGGAATGGAAGAAAAGGGTGGAGAGCGACCGGAACGCTTAAGCGTGTAGCGCTCACAAGGCCGCACGCCGAGGCCGAAATAGAGGATTTCCGCAGGGCAATGCGCAGGCCAAGCTTATGCGTTGGTCTACTGGGGCAGAATGGATGTGATGGGAATGGCGCTGGACTTCACTTGGTAGCCCGCCCCGTTGGGATGAAAGTTGTCAAAAGAATTTAGTGTCGGGACGAGAAAGTCGGGGTGATCAGGGTCGGCGAGTGCTGATTCAAAGTCTGCAATGGCGACGACTCCGGGAAGGCTGGCGCCGGTGGTTTTGATCCAGGTGTTCACTAGGTGACGCTGCACGTTCTCGGGGTTCTCCGGGCCGGGGTTGATATCGCCAGCGAAGGGGTCGCTGTCATCCACCGGATTGGAGCCGTAGTTGGGACTGCTGGAACTGGTGCAGTAGGAGGCGGGAGCGATGGTGCCGAGAATGACACGAACGCCCGCGGCATAGGCCTGAGCGACCATGTTCTGGAGCGAAGCTTCAACCTCTGTAGCGTCGCCGCAGGCGTTGAGGCGCAGATCGACTTGGCCGAGATCGATGACAACCGCCGTGATGCCCGGTTGGTGGAGCACGTCGCGGCCGATGCGATCGACGCCAGGCGACCCGGAGGATGAACCGCTGCTTGGGCCGGCGACTTCCCCGAGAATGCCAGCGTTCAGCACGCCTATGTGATAGCCCGCTGCGTTCAACGTGCGCGCGAGAGCGTCGGAGATACGATCGTTGTCTTGGCCCGCTACCGGGACGTTGGCTGTCGGGTAGGCATTCGTGTTCCCATAGTTCGAGTTATGGCCGTCGATGGTTGAACTTCCAAATAGTGCGACGGTACCCTGATATTGCCCATAGACATCCATTCCACTGACGAGGAACCAGTTTGTATTGGGCTCGCTAAGTGACGTTCCAGCCGCATCCGCGGAAGTGTTTCCGGCATTGCTGACTGAGCTGTAATTGGTGACGACTTGCGAGTCATGCTGGCTCAACGCCGTAAAACTACCTTGGACGTAGGCGCTGATCGCCATCTTCTGTCCAAAGGCGTAGGTGAGGCTGACCGGGTCAGAGGTCACCTCAGCGCCGGGAGCAATGGTGACCGAAGCACTTCCGCTAAAGGAAAGGGCGACGTCGTGGGTCGGGTCGACGGCAGGCGGAGTGGTGGCGATGGCAAGACGCGCTGCGCCGATCGTGACAGGCGCGGTACCGAAGTAGTTGGAGAAGCGGACGCGCTCCATGGTCCCCGAAATGCTAGGATAGAAGAAGGCCCGGAACGTCTGCTCGGCCCCACTTCCACCGGAGTCCGCAGAGACGGTCGCGGCGTTTTCTGGTGAAGCTCCCCACGCGACCACCCACATATCGGCCGTTGCTTGTGTAATCGCCGTCGCGGTCGTGGCAATTGTATTTTTTGAACTTCCACCGCAGCCGACAAGTACAAGTAAACCAAATGACAAGGCTGCCGTCTTGAGAATGTACCTCAGCACGAACGGGCCTCTCAACGCGACAGAACCATGACAGTTCGTCACGAATTGGTCGAAATCAGGGCGCTCCTGTATCCATGATGTTTCTGACGGTCTGCACCAGTGAAATATCGGCGAAAGCCAACGTTAGAGTGTTCCTTAGGCGCATTTGATAATGATCATCATCAGACGTGCATATCGATTGCCGGCTTGTATTTACCCAAGTGTGCAAGGAAGGCGTGAGGCCGCGATCTGGCTGCGCAGACGTGAATAGAACGGTCAGTCTCTGACGTTGGCGTCGGCTATGGGTCGGTCTTCCGCGTTAGGGTGGCCCGTTGCGCCTCATGATCTGGGTCCCGGCATTCGCCGGGATGAGCGGAAGGAGAAGAGGGTGATCCCTATTCCTCCTTGCCCAGCCCCGTGTTCGATCCGGCATTGGGGAGCACCCGCACCAAGAGGCATCTCGACGCGAAGACATTGATTGCTCTACTTTTCCGGATGGAAAGAGCGGAGACACACTGCGCGCACCAGCCGATCCTGCGGTGGCGGATCATGCTTGGCGAGAGCTGGCTTGATTTGGTCGAGGAGAAAACCACGGGTGATAAGCGCCTCTTTGTCGGCCGTCTTAATGGCCAAGAGGTTGCACACGGCGATGACGCCGCGTCCACCTCGGGCGAGTTGATCCGGCATGCACTGCGTTGATCGACGACGGCTCCAATCTGTTCCCGTTCGCGGTGAGCGGCGTCATCCAACGGCGGCAGCAACTCCTTGCTGCGCTTGCCAAGCTTGATGCCGAACGGCGGTTCATCCAGCGCCAAGTCCAGGCACTTGAAGTATCGCTGCGAGTGCTGGATCCCGGTGTCACCATTCCAGACGAGAAAACCCTTCTTCGTTGGCGGGGACCTAGCCTGTCGAGACCCACGGTCTCACGGAGTCCGTCTTACGCGCGCTCCGGCTTGCACCCGCGCCCATGACGACCGCCGAGGTGACGCGGGCGGTGATCGCTGATCGAGGCAAGGACGCAACTGACCGACCCTTTTACACCGTCGTCCGGCAGCGCGTGGGAGTATGCCTTCGTAAGCTGAATCTGCGTAGGATCGTCCGGCGGACTGAGGAGGGCAGCCGCACGCCACTCTGGCTTATCAACGACGTGTAGCTACAAGACACTTCGTCAGCGGGGCGGTGAGACTCCGCCGCGGCTTACACCCTTGCGCCGTATTGTAACCCACACGTGTTGCCCGCTAAGCAGAGGCATGCTTGCCGGTTCGCTGTTCACCGAGGACTACCTGCGTGAAGGCGTGCAGGCCGACGCAGGCTACGCTGCCGCGCGTGCGAACGCGCCCGAGCTGGCCCGCTTCGTCGGTGAGCTTTTTGCGGCCGTTGGCGATCCCACGCGCCTGAATGAGGCGCAAACCGAAGATCGCATCATCCGGCCGCTGCTCGACCGGCTGGGTTGGGGCGGGCTGCGGGTCGTGCAAGCCGCGGCGACGCGCGCCGACGTCCCGGACTACCTGCTGTTCGGCGACGAGGAGGCGTTCCGCACCGCCGATCCTCTGCCTTCCGCCGACAAGTTCCGCCACGCCGTCGCCGTCGGCGACGCCAAGGCCTGGTCGATCGGGCTGGACGAACGGGGCGGCGGCGCCGGGCGGAACGTGACGCCGGCGGGCCAAATCTTACGCTACATGGACCGTGCCGCCCAGCGCTCCGCCCGCTGCCGCCTGGGCGCGCTTACCAACGGTCGCATCTGGAGGCTCTACAGCCAGGACGTCGGCGACCGGCTTCAGCGCTTCTTCGAGGTCGATCTCCTCGCCGTGATTCATGGCGCCAGCGCGGGCGTATTGCCGCTGTTCGGCCTGCGCGTGGAGCCGGAGCACGCCTGGACGCTGTTCGGCCTCTTCTTCGGGCGCGCCGGCTTCGGCGAGGTGCAGCGCCGGGCGATGCACGAGGGACGGCTGTGGGAGACACGCGTTCGCGAGGACCTTTCGCGCGTGGTCTTCGACACCGTTTTCCCCGGCCTAGTCCGGGCCCTGAACGCCGCCGAACCTGCGGCCCCTCTGCCCGAAGTGCGCGACGCTGCGCTCGCCCTGCTCTATCGCCTGCTATTCGTGCTCTACGCGGAGGACCGCGACCTCCTGCCCTGGCGCGACCGGCGCTTCGACGACTACGCGCTGAGCCCTGCGCGCGACCAGATCGCGCGACGCCTGGACGAGCAGGACCACTTCTCGCGCCGCGCCGACCAGCTCTGGAACCGGATCGCCACCCTCTTCGACATCATCGACAAGGGCGACGAGGCGGCGGGCGTGCCGCCCTACAACGGTGGCCTGTTCGCCGCCGAGCGCGCGCCATTGCTCGGCCGCGTGCGCCTACCCGACCCGGTGCTCGCGCCGTTGCTGGACGCGCTCTCGCGCCGGAATGAAGACAGCGGTCGCAAGCGGATCAACTATCGCGATCTGTCCGTGCGAGAGCTGGGCTCCATCTACGAGCGCCTGCTGGAGCACGAGCCGGTCGCCGACGCCGAGGCGCCCGGCGGTGTGGCGGTGCGGCTCTCCACCTTCGCCCGCAAGGGATCGGGCAGCTATTACACGCCCGACGTGCTGGTGAAGCTCGTGATCGAGCGCTCTCTGCGCCCGCTGGTAAGGGAACGACTCGACGCCTTCGAGCAGGCCGTCGCCAAGGCCGGCGACCGCCGTGAGCACCCGGAGCATCGCCGCGCCCGGCTGGACGCCGCCGATCCGGCCGCCGCCATCCTGACGCTGAAGGTGTGCGATCCAGCCATGGGCAGCGGCCACTTCCTGGTGGACCTAGTGGACTGGCTGGCCACCGAGGCTTTCACCGCCATCGGCGGCGCCGAGAGCAAGGCCGCGGCGCTGGAGCTGGACTGGCGCTCGCCCACCGCCGCGCGGCTGGCGGCGCTGCGGGCCGAGCTGGTCCGCGAGCGCGACGCACACGGCTGGATCGTGCTGGACGGCCAGCTCACCGACCCGAACCTGATCAAGCGGCTGGTGCTGAAGGCCTGTGTGTTCGGCGTGGACAAGAACCCCATGGCCGTGGAGCTGGCCAAGGTCGCGCTGTGGCTGCACACCTTCACCGCCGGCGCACCGCTTTCCTTCCTTGATCACCACCTGCGCTGCGGCGACAGCCTGTTCGGCGAGTGGGCGGACGCGGCGATCCGCGAGGTGGAGCAGGCGCCCGCAGGACGTGGCCGCCGTCTCTCGCCCTTCGCCGGCGCGGGCCTGTTCCTCGCCGCGGCGGTGCAGCGCGCGCTCACGGCCGAGGCGGTGATGGCGCGCGTGGAGGCCTCGCCCGACGCCGTGCTGGCGGAGGTGGAGCAGAGCGCGGCCGACTGGAAGGACGCCGCCGAGCGCGTGCGCCCGCTCCAGGCCTATCTGGACTTCCGCCAGGCCGTGCGCTGGATGTCCCTGACGCCCGAGGACGCCATTGCGGTCTCCGCCCTGCTGGACGGCCGCTTCGGCGACCCGCTCGCGATCCTGTCGGGCGATGCGGAGCCCACGCCTCCCGCGGGCGTGGAGCCGACTGGGCAGGGCGACCTCCTGCCCCTGCCCGAGCCCGAGCAGCTCGACCTCCTGCCCAACGCCGCCAGCGTGCGCGACTGGCGTGCGGTGGTGCGGCTGGTGCGCGCGGCGCGGGAGATTGCCGGGCGCGAGCGCTTCCTCCACTGGCAGACGGCCTTCCCCGGCGTTTGGCGCGGCTGGCGCAACGCTCGCACCGGCGGCTTCGACGCGGTGATCGGCAACCCGCCGTGGGACCGCATGAAGATGCAGGAGGTGGAGTGGTTCGCCGAACGCGCGCCCGCCATCGCCCGGCAGGTGCGCGCCGCCGACCGCAAGAGCGCCATCGCCGACCTCCGCCGCGCCGCCGACCCGCTGGCCGCCGACTACGACGCGGCGTCCGCGCGGGCGGAGACGGGCATGCGCGTGGCGCGCGACAGCGGGGCCTACCCATTAATGTCGCGCGGCGACATCAACGTCTACTCGCTTTTCGTGGAGCGCGCGCAGGCGCTGCTGCGGCCGGAGGGTGTCGCGGGCCTGCTCGTGCCCTCACCCGTGATGTCAGGCAAAGAATCCTCGGGCTTCCTAGAGCAGGTCTTCGTCGGAAAGCGCATGCTGGCAGGACTTGAGTTCTTTAATCGGAGAATTGACGGAGGTCTCTGGTTCGGCTCCGTATACTGGCGATTCAGGTTTTGCGCCTTCATCGTGTCGGGCCCATCACGTCAGACGCAGAAGCCCGATTTCACCTTCTTCTATCGTGGAGTAGAGGCTCCTTTGGAAGAGGATTTTGTCGAGCTTACTGAGGAAGCTATTCGGGCTCTCAGCCCTGACAGCTTCGCTCTTCCCATGTTCGGCTCGGAGATAGATGCAAGACTGGCGATTTCTCTAACTCAGGCTCCCTACAGATTCTCACAACTTCTACTCGACTACCGCACCATGTATCACATGGCGGGCAGCAGTGACCATTTCCACACCGAGCCTGAACTGGCTCAGCTTTCAGCATATCCGCTTGGAGGCGGAGTGTGGCGCAACACAGAACACGTATACAATCGTCTGTTCGAGGGAAAAATGGTCCAGGCTTTCGATCATCGGGCCGCATCGGTTAGAATCTCCAAAGTCAACACCTTCCGAACAGGGGAGAATGAAAACACATCCGACGCTGACCGTCTTGATGTTGGCTTTATCTCCACTCCGCGCTTCTGGGTCGACAATCTTGATGACCGCTGGACGTTCGCCGATGACTGGGTGCTCAGCATTAAGGACATCACGTCAGTGACCAACGCAAGGACCTGCATCGCGGCCATCATACCTAGAGTAGGAGCAGGTCATTCACTGCCGGTCTTCCAGAATCAGAGTGGGGACAAGCAGGCCCCAGTGCGGGCTTGTGCTAATATCAACTCGATGCTGTTTGACTACGTTTGCAGATTTCGCGTGCAGACGAACCACCTGACCTGGACCATCTTACGCGCACTCCCGGTCTTGGCACCGGACGCATACCGCCGGATGTTCGGCGCGCGCACCGCCGGCGAGATTGTGCGCGATCATGTGCTGCGCCTGTCCTACACCGCCTGGGACCTCGCCGCCTTCGCCCGCGACATGGGCCACGTCTATGCCGAGGGCGATCTGCGCTCCGAGAGCGTCGCGGTGGGCGACGCCAAGCCGCCGTTCCGCTGGAACGAGGCGGAGCGCCGCCAGCTCCGCGCGCGCCTGGATGCGCTGTACTTCATTCTCTACGGTGTCACCGATCCGGCCGACGTTGACCACGTCCTCTCCACCTTTCCCATCGTGGAGCGCCACGACCGGCAGGCCCACGGCGTCTACCTCACCCGTGAACTCGTCCGCTGGCACCTGCGCGCCCTCCTCGCCGGCGACAGCACCCGCGACGCGCCCGAGGCGGAGCTGATCGCCGCCGCGCGGAGAGGGGCTCAACGTGCCGCCTGAAGCGTTCCGCTGCTGATCTGCCGATGATCAAGCGCGCCCTCGCGACCCGTTACGACCGCGCAGCCGAGAGCGGGCGCACCCAGCCGCTGCGTGTCGCTGTCGAAGTCGAGGACGGCCGGGAGTGCGAGGTCTTTCTGAAGTTGTCGGCCGCACCAGGCCTGGACGTGGAAGGATTGACGAATGAGGTACTGGCGGCCTGCATCGGAGGCCAGCTCGGCGTCCCCGGCTGCGAGCCCTTCCTGGTCGAGATCACGCCGGAGTGGACCGACTCCATCACCGATCCGCCGACGCGAGCGGTGCTGGGCAGAAGCAATCCGCTTGCCTTCGGCTCCCTCTCCGCCGGCGAAGGTTGGCGTCCCTGGCTTCAGGGCGACGTCGTCACGCAGGATCGGCGAGATGCCGCTCTCGCCGTGCTGGCGTTCGACGCCTTCGGCGAGAACCCCGACAGGCGGCCGTCAAACTCTAATCTGCTGGTGAAGGGCGCGGATCTCCGCGCCATCGATCACGAGATGATGTTCCGCATCCGCGTGCTTCTGCCACGTCCCGCTCCCTGGGCGGTGGGCGGACTGAACCGGCTGACAAGTCCGGACGCACACGTTTTCACGCCGCTGCTGAGTGGCGTACAGGACCTTGACTTCGACGCTGTCATAGCCGCTTGGTCCGGCCTCAGCGACGAGGTGCTGGCGCACTGCGAGGCTTGCCTGCCGCTCCAATGGGCGGCTGCCGCCGAGGCCGTCGCAGGCACTTTAACCCACCCGCCGGCCTTGGTAGTAGCCCGCATCGCGGACGATCTTCTGCATGCCGCGAGCGCGAGCAGATCAGCGACCCTCCCTGCGCCGGACTGCTTCGGTCGTTCCCATCTGATGCGAACGCATCGGATGTGGGGATAGACACGAACGCATCGATAGTCAAGAAATGTGTCATCAGATTCGATGCGCACGTCGTCGCTGGAGCGTGGGGGTGACTGCCATGACCGACGCCAAGGATTGGTCAGAGGAGGGCAAGCGGGTGCTCAAGGCGGAGATGGCCCGCTCGGGGTTCACCTACGGCAACCTGGTTCAGGCTTTGGAGAAACTTGGCGTCGAAGAGACGGAGGCGAACCTCAGAAACAAGATTAGCCGGGGCGGATTTTCTTTCGCGTTTGCTCTTCAGGTGTTCGCGGCCCTTGGAGTCGGCTTTTTGGTGCTGGACCCTCTAGCGCAGCGATCGGTCGGCGACGCCGCACCTTCACCACCCATGCGAAAGGGAAGGATCACGCTTGTTCGTGGTATGAGCGGCTTACCTCATCCCACGAAACGGTAACGTGCTCTCTTGCGTGGCACCTTATGACGCTCGTAGAGGCCAAACGGGTTGTCTGCGAGAAGGGTGCTGGTTCTTACAATGTGGTCGCGCCACGTTGGCTGATCGCTAGTATCGAGACCAAGACGGTTGCACACCGCTCGCGCCAGCTCGCTCACGGTCATCCAGTGGTCAGCCTCCTGAGCCACTTCGGCCATTGTCTTCGTCCAGACGCCATGCGGAAGGTTGAGGCGCCGCTCGCGATGGAGGACTTTCTTTGCCTTATCAGGCGTCCAGTCGGGCTCGAAATGGGGGATGACCCTCTCGAAGGCGACCATGTCATTCCGTAGGTCTCGACCCGATGAGCCAGCTCGTCAGCAGACAGCGCTGCCCGTGCTTGGCTCACCTTTGTCACGAGCTTCTTGGGCGCCGGCCCAGTCAGCGCCACTAGCTCCGCCCGCAGACGAACGTACACACGCTCCAAGGATGTAGCGGTGAGCGAACGGCCGGCGTCGGCTTCCTCCATACCGTCTTAACATGCCGGAAAAGGCTGCCGTTCCACTCAGGTGCGGCTGCTCCCCAATGCCGGTTCGATCCGCCGGAGGCGATCTGACTTTCTACACGGGACGCCCTGCGTCCCGACGCTCGCGCGTCAGCCGTCGCGCGGAGGGGCGGTCAAGGTCGAGCGGAACGCTCGCCTGCGGAGCAGGTCGCCTTGACCGCTCCGAGCACGGCGGCACACCGCATCCAACAGAGCGGCGCCTCGTCATCTCCCGCACCGCGCCGCGTTCGGCTACCTGCCCGCAAGGCGGCTCCGACACGAACAGCAAGCGGGACGACACGACTGCGCAACCCCGGGGCCCGAGGCGCGCCCTAGTGATTTCCCCGGTCAAACGGCGCAGCATGAGAGCCCGATACCCAAGTAGGTCGTCACGTGGGCATCTGAGAGGCCCAGACCGTCCAGGTCCTTGGCAGCGGCGGACCCAACCCCCGCGCAGGACCCGCCCCGGCGGGGGCGCGTAGGCGTACACGGTCTTTGACATGCGTTCACCCCACGCGGGGGTGGCTCCACCCGTGCGAAGCCGCGGCTCGAGGACAGCGCGGCGGGACGCGTTTTCAAGGCCCGTAAAACCGCATCGCCTTTTTAACCTTAACGCCCGATAGTCGCTCGAATCGACCGCTTCGGGTCGAGGTCGGGCGGACCCATGCGCAAGCTGGCGGCGGCGCTTCTGAGCTGCGCCTACATATTCGCCGCCCTGGCGGTCGCCGCCCTGATGTGGCGAGGCGGGGCCGGCTGGGCGGCGGGGCTCAGCGCCTTCGTAGGCACGCTGGCGCTCGCCTTCTCGCTGCACACCCTGGTGGGGCGCATCTTCGACACCGCTTCGCTGAAGAGCGAGATCGCCACCCTGCGCGACGCCCACCGCATCCTGGCCGACCACATCGAGCACACCCAGGACGCCCTGGAGCGGCTGGGCTCGACCATCGCCAGCGAGAGCGTGGAGCGGACCGAGGCCATCGTCTCGGAGGTGCGCATGCTGGAGGATCTGGTGGCGCGCATGGGCGAGAGCCTGTCCGCGCGCCTCGCCAGCGCCACCCACGTGATCGACCGGCGCGGCGCCCACCCGCCGCCGGACCCGCAGCGCGCCGCCCTGCTTGAGACCGTGCGCGAGGCGCTGCAGGAGAACCGGGTCGATCTCTACCTGCAGCCGGTGGTCAACCTGCCCCAGCGCCGGACCCTGTTCTACGAGAGCTTCTCGCGCCTGCGCGACGCCACCGGGCGGGTGATGATGCCGGCGGAATACCTGTCGGTGGCCGAGCCCGAGGGGCTGGTCCAGGCCATCGACAACCTGCTGCTGTTCCGCTGCGTGCAGATCGTGCGCCGCCTGGCGTCCAGCGACCGGCAGGTGGGCATCTTCTGCAACATCTCCCCGGCCTCGCTGTCGGACGACAGCTTCTTCCCGCGCTTCCTGGAGTTCATGAGCCAGAACAAGGACCTTTCCCAGGCGCTGATCTTCGAGCTGGGCCAGAAGGCCTTCCGCGACCGCGGCGCCAAGGAGAGCCGGAACATGGGACGGCTGGCCGACCTCGGCTTTCGCTTCTCCATGGACAAGGTGGCCGACTTGGACCTGGACTACGCCGACCTGGCCCGGGCCGACGTGAAGTTCGTCAAGATCGGCGCGTCCGTCCTGCTGGACGAGCTGGTGGAGGAGGACGGGCGCATGGTGTTCCGTTCCATGAACGACATCCTGGCGGCCGACTACGCGCCCTTGATGCGCCGTTACGGCGTGGAGATCATCGCCGAGAAGGTGGAGACCGAACGCCAGGTGGTGGAGGTGCTGGAGCTCGACGTCGGCTTCGGCCAGGGCCACCTGTTCGGCGAGCCGAGGGCTATCCGCGAGGCGGTGATGGCCGAGACCGCGCCGCCGGAGGCGTTCAACCGCGCCCCGCTCCGCAGCCGCGCGGCCGCCTACGGTTGAGGCCGGCGGCTCATGACCTGGGACGAGGTCGCGGCCGCCGGCTTGGCGCTGCCGGAGGTGGCTGGCAAGCGGCGGTCAGATCGTGGGGTGAGACGAAAGCGGACTGAAGCTCGGCATGACGACGAGCGAGTACGATCGTGACTGGCCTGCCTCAACTCCCCGCCGCATCGTCGTAGAAGCGCGCCACGTCGGTCTTCAGCGAGCGCAGCGCCTCAGGGTTCAGATAGACCATGTGGCCGGATGGATAGTAGCTGAAGCGCAGGTTCGACTGCAGCGAGGGCGGCAGCTCCATGTGCTTCAGGTCGTATTCGGTGCCGAAGAAGGGGGTGGCCATGTCATACCAGCCGTTCAGGCTCTCCACCTTCAGGTGCGGGTTCTCCCGCATGGCCGCGCCAAGGTCGACCGCGACGTCGGGGTTGTTCTGGGGGTAGTTGGAGCCAGGCGCCTTGTGCTTCCAATCCCAGACCAGGGCGCGGTTGTAGTTGGTGGGACGGTACGTCAGCTCGCTGTGGTAGTCGAGTTCGCTGGACAGGTAGCTCTGGAAGGCGGCGACGAAGGTGCCGGTGATGCCCGTGTCTGACGGGTCGTACTCGGCGGCCTCAGATCCCGCGTCGGGATTGTAGCCGGTGAAGCGGCTGTCGTAGCGGCCGAGGATCTGGCCCTGATCGCGCAGCAGCTCGGCGCGGAAGCGGTTCAGGTCCACCCGCAGGTTGGCGTTGACGAGGAACTGCGGCGAAAGCCCAGTGTAGGTGGACAGCTGGCGGGCGATGGTGTCCCGCTCGGCGACGGACAAGTCCTGGCCCTTGGCCAGCGCCGCCGAATACGGCCCCTGGGCCCAGGCGCGCACCTCGGCCAGGAAGGCGGGCAGGTCAGCGGGCCTGTTCTGCAAGCGATTGTGATACCAGGCGGTGGCCGCGAAGCTCGGCAGGTAGGCGATGTAGGTCTGGTCGTAGCCAGGCTGGCGGATGCCGTAGTTCAGGATCGAGGAGAGCAGGGTCACGCCGTTCAGCTGGACGCCGTGGTCCTGCAGCATGTAGCTGAGGCCTGCCGAGCGGGTGGTGCCGTAGCTCTCGCCGAACAGGAACTTTGGCGAGTTCCAGCGGTCGTTGGCGGTGACGTAGCGGGCGATCCCGCGCGTGAAGGCGTCCAGGTCCTGGTCGACGCCCCAGAAGTCCGACGTCTTCGTGTCGCCGAGCGGGCGGGAGAAGCCGGTGCCGATGGCGTCGAGGAAGATTAGGTCGCTCTTGTCGATCAGCGAGTACTCGTTGGGTTCGAGGTCGAAGGGAGCGCTCCGGGTCGCCTGGGGCGAGTCGGTGTGGATGCGCACCGGACCCAGCGAGCCCATGTGGAGCCAGAGGGTCGAGGAGCCCGGACCGCCGTTGTAGAAGAAAGTCACGGGGCGGCGGGTGTCGCCCTTCCCGTGGTCGGCCACGTAGGCGACGTAAAACATCGACGCGATCGGCTTGCCCTCGTCGTCGCGGATCGTGAGCGTGCCGGCGGTGGCCGTGTAGGGGATCGCATGACCGCCGGCGGTCCAGACGTGGTGAGTGTTCTGTGACTGCTCGTGGATGGGAGCGGTCGCGATGTCGGCCGGGATGATCTTGTCCTCGCCCATCTGCTTGGCGCCAGGGTCGGGACGATCTACGCCGGTGCGGTCGCCCTTGCCGGGTTCGTCGCCGGCGTGGCTGCTGCTGGCCGAGGACCGGGCGGTCTGGGCCCAGGCCGGGAAGGACGGGGCTGCGATGAGGACGCTGGCGAACAGCAGGGTGGTGAGCCGCATGTCGAACCCTGGACGGAGGCGATCAGCGGTCCAAACCGCTCCGGTCGCATCGCCTCAGGGCGCGCAACTGTCAAAGCATTTCGGACGTGAAATCGTCGGCCCTAAAGACGAGTGAGGCTAGCTCATCCCTACTCGACCTCATCCTGAGGTGAAGTCGAGCGGGGGTGACGGCCCGCGGCTCAGGCCATCGGCCCCGCGCGCAGGCCGAAGGCGAGCATGCCCGCGCAGCTGGCCAAGTGCAGGCAGAAGCGGCGATTGCAGAACTGGGGGCGGCGGCGCATCGCAGGTCTCCGAAGTCGTGCTGAAAACAACATAAGATGAGTGCGGTTCCGGCATGACGTCGGACCGCGGCCTGGTCTTCGAACCTGTGGCTCAAATGCGCCACCGCTCGCATGGCCACTCCACCGCCGCCGACGCCGCCAGCTCGAGCTGGCCGAGCAGGTAGGCGAAGACGCGCCCGGCCTCAAACAGGGCGAAGGTCCGCCGCCAGCTCCTCTCGGCCATGGCGCGACGCACTTCGTCGTCGGCGATGAAGCGGCGGAGCTGGCGCTTCAGGTCGTCTAGGTCCGTATAGATGGCCAGCTCATCCGGCGCGTACAGGTCTGCAAACCCCGTCTGCGCATCGGTCAGGGTCAGCAGGCCGCTGCCCAGCATGTGCGCCATGCGGTCGGAGGCGTAGAGCGGCTGATCGCTGTGACGCGACAGGGCCAGACCCATCCTCGCCCCCTCCAGCGCCTCGAAATAGGCGCGCCCCCGCAAGCGAGGCCGTCCCAGGCCGGGGCTGTCCAGCCGGAGCCCCGGCAAGGACGTGCGCAGGTCCGCTACAAGGTTCGACGGCTTGACGGCCCGACCCGCCACCTGGCGCGGAGCGTCGTCTCCTGCCGGAAACACCAGGTCGGCGGCCGGAGCGGGGTTGTCGAAGGCGCGGCCGGTCTCCACCGCCGCGTCCACAGGATTGGGCATGAAGGCGACGAAGTGACGGCGGCCGGCGAACTCGCGCAAGGTCTCGCCGGCCGTGGTGACGAAAGTGGCGTCCACTGCGTCGCGCCGCATCAGCAGCCTCGCGCGGGTGCGGGGCGAGGGGAGCGGGTCGATGTTGACGTCGGCGATCCGAACGCCAGGAGACAGCTGGCGCGCCTGGTCCAGCGTCGCATTGGCGATGTCGTCGGCGAAGTGGAGCAGGATCAGCTCGGGGCGCACCTCCTCCACCATGCGCAGGAACAGCGCGTTGCAGGCGCGCACGCCCAGCCGGTGGATGCGGAACGGGGCATGGGTGCGGCTCACCGCCCGGTCTGAGAACTCCACCACCATGTGGCCGGCCCGCACCGCGGCGCGGCCGAGCTTCTGGCGGATGGCGAACAGGTCGACATTGGCGGTGTCGCGCTCGCGCCCCGTCATCCAGTTGAAGTCGCCGACGTTGAGGATGCGCATGGGCGGCCCGCGGAAAGCTCCGATGAGCCCCAGCGGCGCGCCGGACTCAAGGGCTGTCGCGGGCGGCGCTTGCTCAGGGCGACTGCGAACGCCTAAAGCGGCGGCGGGTCTGGAGACGGTCGGGATGCGACTTCGCGGCGCGCTCTTCACATTGCTGGCGGCGGCCCTGGGCGTAACGGCGTGCGCCGCCGATCCGGCGATCAGCCGCGATGGACTCCGGCGCTCGCCCCCGCCGTCCAGCGGTCCGGTCGCCTGGGTTCAGATGACCGCGCAGGGGTCCGAGGTGCGGCTCGTGCGGCCCGCAGGCCCCTGCCCTGTCGCCCAGGTGGACGGGCGCGTCCTGCCGCTGGTGGTTCGCGCCGCAGCCGACGACCGCTTTCCCGCCATCTGCAGCGCGCCCTTGCCGCCGGGCGCCCGCAAGGTCGAGGTCGCGGGCCGCGGGCTCGCAGGGCCGAGGCCCCTGGTCCGCCGCATGGTGGTGTTCGCCGACAGCGGGTGCCGGATCAAGGGGCCTCTGGTCCAGGCCTGCAACGATCCGGCCGCTTGGCCCTTCGCCGAGGTGGCGCGCCGGGCCGCCGCCCGCCACCCCGACCTGATCATCCACATCGGCGACTACTACTATCGCGAGTCCGCCTGCCCGGTGGGTGACCTGCGATGCGCGGGCAGTCCGTCCGGCGACCGGTGGGACGCCTGGGCGGCCGACCTCTTCGACCCGGCCGCACCGCTGCTGCAGGCCGCGCCCTGGGTGTTCGTGCGGGGCAACCATGAGAGCTGCGCCCGGGGCGGCCTGGGCTGGTTCCGCCTGCTGGACGCCGCTCCGACGGCCAAGGCATGCCCGGCCGAGGCCAGCGCCTGGACCGTTCCCGTCGGCGGACTGAACCTCTATGTGGTCGACAGCGCCGACACGGTGGACGAGAGCGCGCCACCGTCACGCGTCGCCGACTTCGCCGCCCAGCTCTCCGCGCTCCAGCCCGCCCTGGCGCGACAGCCCGGCTGGATCGTGGTGCACCGGCCGGTCTGGGGCCTGGCGCCTGTGGTGCGGATCGGGCCGCTCGGGCCGGTGAGCGCACCCCTCAACGCCACCGAGCAGAAGGCGGTGAAGGGGCGGGACCTGACCGCCGTCGACCTCGTCCTCTCCGGCCACATCCATCACTTCTCCAGCTTCGACTTCGGGCCGACCCGCCCGGCCCAGCTGGTGGTGGGCACCGGCGGCGACATCGGGCTTCCCGCCGACACCCCCCGGATCACCCGCAACGAGGTCCTGCTGGACGGACTGACCGCCGACCACACCGAGTTCGACCGCTTCGGCTACATGGTGCTGGATCGGGTGGGCGCCGGCCCCGACCACTGGCGCGGCGTCTTCTACGACGCCCAGGACCGGCCGGTGGTGGACTGCCGCCTGGACGGCCGGCGGCTGAGCTGCACGCCCTCGCCTCGCGTCACACGCTGAACGCAGGCTGAAACTTACAAGCGAGTTTCGAATTGAGTCGGACTTGGGGCGCATCGGCCCTCGAGTCCCCGGTGGGCTCATGTCCGCTTCACCCTTCGCCAGCTTCTTCATGGCCGGCTTCGAATGCTCCACCATGCGGCGCCGCGACGGAGACCGCCTGGACCTGATCGCGGCCACCCACCACGATGCGAGGGTGGAGGCGGACTACGGCGCCTGCGCCCAGATGGGCATGGCGACGGTGCGCGACGGGCTGCGCTGGCACCTGATCGAGCGGGCGCCGGGCGTCTACGACTGGTCGAGCTGGCGGCCCATGCTGCGCGCGGCCAAGGCGGCCGGCGTGCAGGTGATCTGGGACATCTGCCACTATGGCTGGCCTGAGTTCCTGGACCTGTGGTCGCCGCGATGGGTGGAGAGCTTCACCGCCTTCGCAGAGGCGGCGGCCCGCGTGTTCCGGGAGGAGACCGGCGAGGTTCCGCTCTGGTGCCCGGTGAACGAGATCAGCTTCTTCACTTGGTCGGCCGGCGATGTCGGCTACTTCTATCCGGCCGAGACCGGCCGGGGACCCGAGCTCAAGCGCCAACTGGTGCGCGCAGGGATCGCTGCGGCCGAGGCCTGCCTGCGGGTCGACCCGCGCGCCCGTTTCGTGTGGTGCGAGCCGCTGATCAAGATCGAGCCTGTCGCGCACCTGCCCACCGAAGACGCCGAACGCCTGCACGCCGGCCAGTTCGAGGCCTTCGACATGATCGCCGGCATGCGCGACGAAGACCTGGGCGGCCGGCCCGGGCTGCTCGACGTGGTCGGGCTGAACTACTACCCGCACAACCAGTGGTATCTGGAGGGACCCACCATCCCCATGGGTCACCACGCCTATTCCGACATGAGCGAGCTGCTGGCGGCGACGGCGCGCCGCTATGACCGGCCAATCCTGATCGCTGAGACGGGCGCCGAGCGCAACGCCCGCGCACCCTGGCTCCACTATGTCTGCGAAGAGGTGCGCGCGGCGATGGCGGCGGGCGCCGAAATCCAGGGCGTCTGCCTCTATCCGGTCCTGGCCTATCCAGGCTGGGACAACGGCCGGCACTGCGACGTCGGCCTGTTCGGCACGCCGGAGGGGGGCGGCGATCGCACCCTCTACAAGCCGTTGGCCCAGGAGCTTCGTCGCCAGGAGCGGGCCTTCGAGCCGGTCCATGCGCGCCGCGCCGTCCGCCGGCCTGTCCAGCCCGCCCAGCTGGAGACTGCTTGAGACCGGGCGGGCGAGGTCGCATATCCGGCGGATGATCTCCGGCGCTCCTGCTCCACTGGAAACGGGCGGCCTGGCCGGCGTGCTCGCCGCGGCCGGCGCCGCGCCAGGCGTGGCGAGGGGCCTGCCACCGGTGCATCTCTGGCATCCGGACCACTGTGGGGACATCGACATCCGCATCGCCCGGGACGGGACCTGGTTCCACGACGGCTCGCCCATTGGACGCGCCCCGCTGGTACGCCTGTTCTCCACCGTTCTGCGCAAGGATCCGGACGGTTTCCACTTGGTCACCCCGGTGGAGAAGCTGCGCATCCAGGTGGATGATGCGCCGTTCATCGCCACCCGGGTGGACCGGATCGGCGAGACGTTGCGCTTCCTCACCAATGTCGGCGACGAAGTGGACGCCGGGTCCGACCACCCGATCACGGTCGGAGGAGACGCCGGCGAGCCTGCGCCCTACCTCCACGTCCGGCGCGGCCTCTTGGCCCGCCTGACCCGGCCGGTGTTCTACGAGCTGGTGGACATGGCCGAAGCCCGCGTGACCCCGGCCGGCGAAGCGCTGGGCGTCTGGAGCGATGGCGCCTGGTTCCCCCTGGGTCCGCTGGAGACCGTTTGAGCGTGCCCGCGGACGATCCGCCGGCGGTGACCGCCCGGTCGCCGCCGCAGGTGCTCGAACCCTGGATCGCGGCGCGCCTGCATCCGCTCTCCACCACGCCCGTCGCCGATCCGAGGGCGCGAGGCGACCTCGACGCCGACGGCGTGGTGCTGGCCGGCGCCCTTGGCGCCTCGACGCCGGCTGCGGTGCTGATCGCCCTTGTGGAACGTGAGGACGGGCTGAGCCTGATCCTGACGCGCCGCGCCGACACCCTGACCCGCCACTCCGGCCAGGTGGCGCTGCCCGGCGGGCGCGCGGACCCCGGCGAGGCGCCCTGGACCACCGCCCTGCGCGAGGCGGAGGAGGAGATCGGGCTTGAGCGGCGCTTCGTGCGCCCCACCGGCCTCTGCGACGTCTACAGGACCGGCTCAGGCTTCGAAATCACCCCCGTGGTGGGCTTCGTCGCGCCCGGCTTTACCCTGACGCCGGCCGAAGCCGAGGTGGCGGAGGTGTTCGAGACGCCTTTCGCCTTTCTCATGGACCCCGCCAACCATGAGGAGCGCCTGTGGGAGGGGCCCGAGGGCGCGCGCCGCTACTACGCCATGCCGCACCAGGACCGGCTGATCTGGGGCGCGACGGCAGGCATCCTGCGCGCCCTGTGGGAGCGGCTGTTCGGCGAGGACGCCGTCAGCCCAGATAGCCCGCCGCTCGCCTCAATCGGTCGTTGATCGCCTCGCCGAGCCCGTGCTCCGGGATGGGCGAGACGGCTATGGCGCGCGGGTGCGTGCGATCGGCCTGGCGCAGATAGGCGAACAGGTTGGCGGCGGCCTCGCGCAGGTCGCCGGTGGCGCTCAGGTTCCAGATGCGGGCGCCGCGGGGCGCGGCGGCCCCGAAGGTGAGGAAGGCTTCGCCGTCCCGCGGGGCAGGCGCGTCGAGCCGCACGGGCGCGTCCGGAGCGTAGTGCAGCGCC
>CALMGB010000364.1 GCA_937863535.1 uncultured Caulobacteraceae bacterium | reverse complement strand
GCCCGCCACGCCGCTCCACAGCCGGATCAGCACGTAATAGAGCGGCGCATTCACGTCCGAGTAGATCTGGTGGAAGGCGGCGCCCCATCTCGGCTGGGCGATGATTCCGCCGGTCCAGCTTTCGTCCAGCCAGAACGGATCACGCCCCTCCAGGCCGATCTCCAGGGCGGCGGCGACGGCGGCGACGGCCAGCGCTGCGGCGACCATGGCCCAGCGTTCCCGCAGCCCGGCCGGCCTCGACCTCCCGGAGGCTTCCACGCTCACGCCTTTCATGCAGGTCCGATACGCCTATCCAGTGCAGGCCGCCAAGCAGGCGCGCGTGGGCGTCACACCTCCACATGCCCCCGCCAGGGCTTGATCCTCCTCCAGTGGCGTGCGAACGCAGGTTACGCGCAAGGTCCGACCTTTGAGCGGCTGTTCTGGAGTACAAGCTTGCCCGAAGTCCTCGACGCCGTGGACGCCAAGATCCTCGATCTGATCCAGCACGACGCCGCCCTCTCCGTGGCCGAGATCGCCGAGAAGGTGGGTCTCTCGTCTTCCCCCTGCTGGCGGCGGATCAAGCGGCTGGAGGACGTGGGCGTGATCCGCGGCCGCGTCACCCTGCTAGACCGCGAGCAGCTGGGCCTGGGCTTCGAGGTCTATGCCGAGGTCAAGCTGGTCCTGCCCAACAAGGACAACCTGGAGGCCTTCGAACGGGCGGTGGCGCAATGGCCGGAGGTGACCCAGTGCGCCACGGTCACCGGCGGCATGGACTACGTGCTGCGGGTGGTGACCCGCGATATCCACGGCTTTGACGACTTCCTGCGCGACCGGCTGCTGTCGCTGGGCCTGGTCTCCAACGTGGAGAGCCGCATCGTGGTGCGCAGCGTGAAGAACGCCACCACCGTGCCGCTGGGCCTGATCTCGCCCCACATCACCTATCCCGAGCCGGCCTGAGGCCGGCGGATATGATGTAGCGAAAAAAATGGCCGCGGGGTCGCCGCGGCCAAGTTCATAGGGAGGAAACGCCCGAAGGCGCATCACCAAGGTGTCAGTTGCGCACGCCGGGGTCCATCCTGACGGCTCGAAGATCGCAGGAAGTTTTTCTGGGCGCCTTGTGAGAAAGCAGCCGCCTAAAGCGCAGGCGCCAGCGCATCGAGCCCTGCATGGGCGGCCGTCGTGCCGGCGATGAAGCCGCCGCCCAGCACCCGGGCGGGCTCCACGGCGGAGTAGAGCACGCAGGCCTGGCCCGGCGAGACGCCTTCCTCAGGATCGTCGAAGCGCAGGCTCGGGGCACCCTCGGACAGGAAGAGGCGGCCGGGCGTAGGATCGCGCGTGGAGCGCACCCGCACGCTGACCGCCAAGGCTTCCGTCGCCGCACGCTCCAGGCTCGGCTGATCGCCTAGCCAGTTGGTCTCCCTCATCGACAAGGCGCGGGTCAGCAGAGCCTCGCGCGGGCCGACCACCACGCGCCTGCGCGCCGGGTCCAGCGCCACCACGAACAGCGGCTCGCCGACGGCCGCGTTCAGCCCCCGGCGCTGGCCCACCGTGAAGCGCGAGACGCCCGGATGGTGGCCGAGCGTGCGGCCGTCCAGGTGCACGATCTCGCCCTCGCCGGCGGCGTCGGGGCGAAGCCTGTCGATCAGGGTGGAGTACTTCCCCTCCGGCACGAAGCAGATGTCCTGGCTGTCGGGCTTGTCGGCCACCAACAGACCCAGAGCCGTCGCCGCCTCTCGCACGACGGGCTTGGGCAGGGCGCCGAGCGGAAAGCGCAGGTAGTCGAGCTGGTCGCGCGTGGTGGCGAACAGGAAATAGCTCTGGTCCCGCGCCGGATCGGCCCCGCGGTGCAGCTCGGGCCCGCTCGCGCCCACCTCGCGGCGGACATAGTGGCCGGTGGCCATGGCCTGCGCGCCCAGGTCGCGCGCCACGTCGAGCAGGTCGCGGAACTTGACCGTCTGGTTGCAGCGCACGCAGGGGATCGGCGTCTCGCCGCGCAGGTAGGCGTCGGCGAAATCGTCGATCACTTCGCTGCGGAAGCGGCTTTCGTAATCCAGCACGTAGTGGGGGACGCCCATGCGCTCTGCGGCCTGGCGCGCATCTCGAATATCCTGGCCCGCGCAGCAGGCGCCGGCCTTCTTTACAGCCTGGCCATGGTCGTAGAGCTGCAGCGTTACGCCTACCACGTCGTAGCCGGCGCGCTTCAGCAGGGCGGCGGTGACTGTGGAGTCCACCCCGCCCGACATGGCCGCCACCACCCGTGCGCCGGCCGGCAGGCGCACGGCCGCCCGCACCGCGGCGTCGGCGGCGTCAAGCGAGGAGGGGGCGAGGTCGAACGCCATCCGGCTCATTTAGGCGCTTGTGCAGCTCCATGCGAGCACGCTCCCCCACCCCGTGTGGAAGAGGGGGCAAGACCTGCCCATCATCTCGGCAAAACTTGCCCACCTGAGCGGTCCTACCCGGCAGGATCGTTACGCTTACCAAATCGTAAACACGTAAGATCAGTAACTTAACCGGACGAAAGGTCCCCGGGACGTGGCCCGCCGCTTGCTGCAGCACCTGCCGAGCAAAAGGCTCACGGCGCTCGAACGGCGCCGGTTCCGACGAACAAGGACCATCCCGATGTCGCTGAACAGCATCAACACGAACATGGGCGCCATGGTGGCGCTCCAGACCC
>CALMGB010000363.1 GCA_937863535.1 uncultured Caulobacteraceae bacterium | reverse complement strand
CGCTCGTGGAGACCTGCAAGCTCAACGCCGTCGAGCCCCAGGCCTACCTCGCCGATGTGCTCACCCGGCTGGTGAACCACCATCCCAACAGCCGCATCAATGGGCTGCTGCCCTGGTCCTACGTGTTTGATCCCGGGCTTTGATGGTGCATTCTTCACGCCGGAGCGGAGGGATGAGCTATGGGCCAGGTACTCCACGGGAGCGCCACGACGACAGAGGCGGTCCGTCGAGCGATACAACATAGTCAAGCGAGCCTGAGGGTCCTGGCGCGACGGCATGGGATCAACCAGAAGACCGTAGCCAAGTGGAAGAAGCGGACGTCGACGGCGGACCTGCCGACCGGTCCCAAGGAGGCCAAGTCGACGGTGTTCACGGTGGATCAGGAAGCGATCATCGTCGCGTTCCGCCGCCACACTCTGCTCCCGCTGGACGATTGCCTCTACGCCTTGCAGCCGACGATCCCAGGTCTTACGCGGTCGTCGCTGCACCGGTGTCTACAGCGGCATGGCATATCCCGGTTGCCCAGCGTCGAGGGTGAGAACACCGCCAAGAAGAAGTTCAAGACCCCGCTTGGCTTCTTCCACATCGACATCGCCGAGGTTCGTACCGAAGAGGGCAGGCTCTATCTCTTCGTGGCGATCGACCGGACGAACAAGTTCGCCTTTGTCGAGTTGCATGAGAAGGCCACCACCCAGGTCTCAGGCGACTTCCTTCGCCACCTCATCGCGGTTGTCCCCTACAAGGTGCACACAGTGCTTACCGACAACGGCATCCACTTCACCACGCCAGGGGCTGGCGGCTCCGCCGTCTCTGACATCAAGGCGGCTATAGCGGCAGGTGAGCGGTTCCGCGCCCACTCATTCGAGCTGGCCTGCGCACGACTCGACATCGAGCATCGCCTCACCAAGCCCAAGCATCCGTGGATCAATGGGCAGGTGGAACGCATGAACCGCACGCTCAAGGAGGCGACGGTCAAACGCTACCACTACGACAACCACGATCAGCTAAGACGACACCTCTGCGACTTCGTCGCCGCCTACAACTTCGCTCGCAGGCTCAAGGCGCTCAAAGGGCTGACGCCCTACGAGGCGATCTGCCGAGCCTGGGTCAAAGAGCCGGAACGATTCACCTCAGACCCGACCCACCAAACTCCGGGACCAAACAACTACGTGGCCTGAGAACAGCGCTTACGCTGAAGCGCGTCCTCGAAGGAGGCTGATGCAAGCGCTTTTTGATATTGAGGAAGTTTCCGCTTCACCTACAGATCGGAAACGTAGAAGTCAGCAGCTCTGATCTCGGGTTTCCGGTATCCGTCGGCGAGACGTTTCCGCATTCTCGCGATCAGGTCGTTCCGCCGCTCGTCGTCTTGCACTTGCAACGAGTAGTGGAAGAACGGTCGCGAAGGGCGCATCGTCACCCCTCGCTCGAATATATCGTCGCCGATCGTCTCTCCGCTCCACAACGCCACGGTCTCGTGCTGGTCCCGTTCAAAGCAGGATTGCCATGGCGGAAATCACCCGCATTCTTTGCAAGGTCGCCCAAGAACCCTGGCATGTCCACCAAGAGTCAGCACCCCTCAACGTTCCCGCCTCTAAGGCTTGGTCACATGGGCTGCGCGTAGGCCTGGAGCCGTCAAAGGTGGGACTGGAGGAACCGGGTGAGGTGGACCCCTTTGTTCGGACAGTTTGGCGGCCTGGCTAAGGTGGATTCAGGTCTATCT
>CALMGB010000362.1 GCA_937863535.1 uncultured Caulobacteraceae bacterium | reverse complement strand
GATCGCCCCGAGCCCCACCACACCCGCCTTGCGCATAGCTGACCTCCAACCGGCGAGCCGCGCCCGCGATCTTTTCTCGAACGTGTCCTGAACGTGGCGTGCGGAGCGGCGATCGGGCCGCCGCGCTATACCGTCTACTTGTAGGGGTCGACCGGCTGCTTGTGCTCAATAACGCCGATGTCGATCAGCATGGTGAGCACGTCGGAGATCGAATAAATGTGGACGATCTTGTCGCCCTCGAAGCGCAGCCAGGAGAACCAGTACACGTTCAGTTCCTGACCCTTGGGCTGCACGCCCATGTAGGGGCCGCCGGTCTGCTTGCCGTGGTGGTGGCAGAGGACGCAGATCTCGTCGTCGCCACGGCCCCAGGCCTTCAGCGTCCGGTACACCGACGGCGGGAAGGTCTTGTAGAGGCCCTGAGGCGAGGTCTTCCACACCTTGTAGACGCCGAGGTCGGGCCGGTTGGGATTGTCGTAGGTCATCTTCTCGGTGTCGAAGAAGGCGTCCATGCCGTCCCAGTCGCCGCGGTTGATCACCTCGTGCAGGTCCATCCACTGGGTGACCATGAAGGCTTGGCGCTCGGTCAACCCCTTGGTGATCTCGGCGCGCTTGTCGGCCGATAGGTGGAAGTCGTCGGGATTGTAGCTGTACTTTTCGGCCATATCGTCTCCTTGGCGACCAAGAGGTCAGAGCGCCGGCGATGGGGGGCTCGACCTGCAGCGCGAGGGTTGTCGCCCCTGCGGCGAGAGGGCGCCACCTACCCTTCGGAAGGCCGGCCCCGGAGCAGCGGCCGCCTATCGTTTCGGAGCCTAGACGCTCCCATCCGAGGCGGAGCGGACTGCGGAGGACCCCGATGCTCAGCCTGCAGGAGATTTCCGACCGCCTGGAGATCCAGGACGTGATGGTGGCCTACTGCTATGCGGTGGACACGCGCAACTGGAACGCGCTGGACGAGGTCTTCACCCCGGACGCGGTGATCGACTACTCCGAAATGGTCGGCGTGAAGGGCACGCTGGCCGAGATCAAGGCCTTCTTGGAGGAGGGCATGAAGCCGGTGCTGGCGTCCCAGCACGCCATCTCCACCACCCAACTGACCCTGGAGGATGACCGCGCCCACGGCCGCACGGTCTGCAACAACCCCATGGTGCTGAGTGGTGAGGGCGAGGGCCACGTCATGTTCCTCGGCCTCTGGTACCGCAACACCTTCGTGCGGACACCGGCCGGCTGGCGCATCTCCTCTCTCTATGAGGAGAAGTGCTACCGCTACAACGTGCCTCCCGGCCTGCTGGCGTCGTAGGAAGCATCCCTTCTGGTCAGGCCGGAGCCTGCTAGATTTTAAGCGTCCCCTGCCTTGAGATGAAGGATCGGCTCCATCTTGGCGAAGGCGATGTGATCCGGCGGGGCGCCCGGTCCGGCGATGATCAGGCATTGCCGCAGGGTCTGGCGATAGAACAGGCGGGTCAGGGCGGCGTCGTGTTCGGCCCCCGCCTGTTCGATGAAGCGCGTCAGCGCCGCGTCTGCGTCGGCTACGGTGACGCCCTCGACCCTGGTGAGGCGGGCGATCTCGCCGAGGTCTTCGCGCGCGGCCCAGTTCCTGTAGTGCAGCCGCGTGCGCAGGTAGCGCGGGACCGACGCCATGACGCCGCGCTGCCAGTCCTGCAGTTCCGGCGAGAGCGGCAGGCGATCGATGTCGGCGATCAGCTTGTCGAAGGCCATGTCCTCCATGGGCGTGGCCTCCGGCTCCGGCAGCTCGAACGCCTCAAGCCCCAGCCCAATGATCTCCGCCAGGGCCTCCATGCACCGCCTGCCGATGATGGCCACCTGGACAGCGCTCTCAACCCAATCGCCGCCGCGTCCGGTCTCGTGCAGGCCGATCAGCGGGCCGTAATAGGCCTCCAGCATGAAGGTCACCGTTTGGAAGGCGAGGGCGTCGTAGTCGAGCGGTTGTCCGGAGGCGGCTTCGTAGCGCCGGAACAGGGCGGGGATGTCGCCCATGTTCTCGATCGGGTGTCGGCCGCGATAGCAGGCGAGATCGCGCATGGGGTCGCCCAGATGGCCGATCTCCACGTCGAGGATGCAGGTGACCTCCGACCCTTCGGACAGGAACTGGCCGCAGTCGCCGGTCAGGAAGGAAGCTGCGGTCCTGCCGGCCGGCACGTTGCGGCGCAGCCAGCGTGAGCAGAACTCGATCAGCGGGTCGGTGATCCCGGTGGTGCGCGTCATCTCGTGGAAGCGCTCGAAGCTGTTCAGGGCGATCTCGCGCGCGCCGTCCGGCATCACCGCGCCCTCGGCCACGAACTTGTCCGGCGGGATGCGGTGCATGTCCGCCAAGATGTCCATGTAGCGCAGCGAGGCCTCCCACCGGTCCGCGCTCATGGAGGACCGGTTGGCGATCGCCTCCTGGATCAGGCCCGGATCGCGGCCGCCCCGCACCCACTCCATGACGATGGTGTTCGGCTCCGGGCACATGCCCAGGATCGCCGGGATCGGCATGCCGTTCTCATGCAAGGTCCGCTGCATCCGCATCTCGTAGTCGAGCGGGTGCGGATGAGTCGGCCAAGTGCGGTCGCCCTTCAGCAGCAGTTCGCGACGCACCCCGTTCTGGGTGACCTCGGCCCGCCAGACCGGGCGCCAGCGGCGCTGCCGGTGCAGCATCACGTCCGTGCAGCCCAGGATCCGCTCCAGCCATGCGGTCAGGGCGGCGACGTCGGCGTCGTGGGTGTCCAGGTCGGCCCTCGGCTCGTGCATGGTGCTCTGTCGGTCCTTGGTCCGCCTCACGTGCCGGGCTCGAACGACGCCGCTTGGCCCGCCGCCAACTCCGTGCTCCGAACACCCGTGCAGCCGCCCCTTCCATGCGGCAGGCGCGCGACGGGCGGCCCACGCGTGAAAACGCCCGCCATCCTGCTGCGTCCGGCGAGATCGCCCGCGCGGCTCTGGGGGAGGATCGCAATGGCCGAGCCGCAATCGTCGTTTCGCCTTCTGGCCGTCGGCGACCTGCAGATCATGGCGCGTGAGATCGCGCCGGACCTGTTCGAGCACGTCGCAGCCGACCTCAAGCGCGCCGACATCAGCTTCGGCAACTGCGAGTGGCCCTATGCCGAGGAGGCGGGGGACACCCATCCGGTGGAGGCCCACATCAACGACGACTTCGAGGCGGGCGACCTCTTCGCTCCCGGCCACCCCGACGCTATCCGCCTGATGGGCGAGAGCGGCTTCGACGTCATGTCGGTGGCGAACAACCACACCATGCACGGCGGCTACCGCGCGTTCCTTCGCACCATCAGCCTTCTCCAGGAGTCCGGCGTCGCCCCGGTCGGCGGCGGCGCGGACATCGAGGCGGCGCGCCGGCCCGCGGTCATCGAGCGCAAGGGGTGCAGGGTGGCCTTCCTCGCCTGCACCTCCGGCTTCCTGCCCGGCGCCCATGCCGGCAGGCGGACGCCGGGGATCGTGCCGCTCCGCCGCCACAGCTACTTCGAAAACCCGGCCTGGGAGCAGTGGGGGATCGAGCCCGACATCCGCACGCTGGCCAACCGCGAGGACCTGGCCGCCCTCTGCGCAAGTATCGCCGAGGCTAGGGCCACCGCCGACGTCGTGGTGGTCAGTTGCCACTGGGGGATACTGGAGGACGTGGTGAAGATCGGGGAGTACCAGCGCGAGGCGGCGCGCGCGATGATCGACGCCGGCGCCGACCTGATCGTCAGCCAGGGCCCCTTGGCGATAAAGGGCTTCGAGGTCTACCACGGCAAGGCGGTGCTCTACTCGCTCGGCAAGTTCATCATGGTCTCGCCCTGGATGGCTTCGGAGCCGCCCAGCGGCATCTCCGCGCCGATCCTAGACGAGGCGCGCCGCGGGCTCGCCGCTTCGGTGAAGATCCAGGACGGCGAAATCACCGACGTGACCCTCGTGCCGGTCTCCACCGACGAGCGGCGGCGGCCGCTATTCCTGACCCGCGACCATGGGCAGTTCGCGTCCACGCTTGCGGACGTGACGGCGCGCACCCGCGCCGCCGGGCTGAACGGACAGCTGGACGAGGATGGCCGGGTGCGCTTCTCATGAGGGACGGGCAGCCGAACGATCCCGGCCGGGACAGTGTCGCGGAGACCATGGAGCGGCTGCGGCCCTGGCTTGCGGCGCATACCCCGGGCGCAGACGCGCTGACGATCCACGAGGCGGTCGAGCCCAGCCAGGGTTTCTCCAGCCGCACCATCCTGTTCAAGGCGGCCTGGCGTGAGCAGGGCGTCCCGCGGGAGCGCGCCCTGGTGGCGCGCATCCAGCGCGAGACGACCACGCCCATGCTCGGCGACGTCTTCCATCAATGCCGGGTCATGCGCGCGGTGGCGGCGGCCTCCGAGGTCGCGGTTCCCCACATCGCCTTCGCCGAGGAGGACCCGGGCGTCCTCGGCGCCCCGTTCTTCCTGATGAATCAGGTCGAGGGGCGGGTGCCGTCCGACTTCCCGAGCTACCACGCCGAAGGCTGGGTCGCCGACCTGGCGCCGGGCGAGCGCGAGCAGGCCTGGTGGAATGGCGTCCGGGAGATGCAACGCCTGCACCGCATCAGCTGGCGCCAATTTCCCTTCCTGAGCCGCGGGGTCGAAGAGCCGCCTGACGCCGCCTTCTACCTCAAGGACTTCGTCGGCCGCTGGTTTGGGTGGGCGTCCCAGGGGCGCGCCTATCCCGTGATCGAAGACGCCATGCGTTTCCTGCTCGCCAATGCGCCGGCGCCGCGGCGGTCGGGCCTTGTATGGAACGATGCGCGCATGGGAAACACCACGTTCAGGCGTGATCTCAGCGTCGCCTCGCTGTTCGATTTCGAGGTCGCCTCCCTGGGTCCGCCCGAGGTCGATCTGGCCCACTGGCTGTATCTGGACGACATCTTCAGCATACAGTTCGGCGTCGAGCGCCTTCCGGGTATCCCGGAAGGCGAAGCGGCCGTGCGCGGCTTCGAGCGCATCTACGGCTGGCCCATGCCTTACTTCGATTACTACATGGCCGTCGCCGCCCTGAAAATCCTGGTCATCTCGATCCGAGACTACAGCAACGAAAAGCTGATGAACGCGCCTGAAGCTCTTCCCGGCTTCCTCTTGAGCCGGCTGAAAATATACCTCAATCAATATCGCTATTTTCTTTCGCAGCCATAGCCTCCAGCACCGGGCGCATGGCCCGGCCTCGGCGTCAGGCCGGCGCCGGATGCAGCTCCAGCCGATCCAGAGGGCTGACGATCCCGCTCAAGGTCTTGCCCGCCACATGGGTGTAGACCGCGGTCGTCTCGAGCTTGCTGTGCCCCGAAAGGACCTGGATGGTGCGGACGTCGCGTTCTGCTCCAGGAGGTGGGTGGCGAAGCAACGGCGCAGCGTGTGCAGGGTGACCGGCTTCCTGATCCCGGCGCGCGCCTGGGCCTCGTGGAAAACACGATTTAGAGATCGCGGCGTCACGGGTTCAAGGGCGTTCAATTGGCTCGGGAATAGCCGCGCCGGCGGCCGCGCCATTTTCCACCAGTCACGCAGGGTGGTCAGGAGCTGAGGCGAGAGCAGCGCGTCGCGATCGCGCCGGCCTTTGCCCTCCTGCACCCGGATACGCATTCGCTCGCTGTCGATGTCACCGACCTTGAGGCTGACCACCTCCGACGCCCGCAACCCTGCGCCATAGGCTACGCTGAGCTCGGTGCGCCACTTCAAGCTCGGGGTCGCCGCCAACAGCCGCCAGATCTCGCTACGGGTCAGCAACACGGGTAGCCGTCGAGGCTGGCGCGCGATCGGGATGTAATCCACCGCCTCAGGCCGCCTGAGGGTCACCCGGAAGAAGAACCGTTGCGCCGTCATCGCGACGTTGATGCTGCTGGGCGCTAGGCCGGACTGACCGAGCTGCAGCTGGTAGCGGCGCACATCCTCGAAGGCGAGCTGATCGGGACGCCGCTCACAGTAGCGACAGCACGACCGCACCGCTCGAAGGTAAGACTGTTGAGTCCGCTGCTCGAAGTTGCGGATGGTCATGTCTTCGATCATTCTGCGGCGTAACGGGTTGATGGCCTCTTCCGCCATGACCTGTCTCCTGCCTGAGGACGTGACCCACTCACGCACCTCCTCAGGACAGAAGAATCCCATTACCCAACAGCGCCCAACCAATACTCCTCCCGCGCGAGCGGGTTAGTACATGAGCCAACCTGCGTCATTCGACCAGCGCCAAACCCACGGGCGACTAGACGGCATGCCGCGAGATGCGCTGTTCGGCTAATCGCAAAAATCGTTGGTTGCGCGTCCCCGCACCCACTACCACCCCACACTCGGCGTAGGTCGCCGACTGCGAGCAGGTCTGCTAACTGGCCGTGGACCTTCAGGTCAAAACGACCAAGGCCCTCCAGGGGAATGAACGTCACCTCCCTTGATCAGCCTGCGAAGTTCGGTTGAGGTTCTTGGTGTCTTCACCGTCGAGCGCCAGATGCAGGTGTTCTCCGTTGCAGCGTAGGCAGTCACAATGCTGGCGACCGGCATGATCTGCGGCGGAGGACCTGAGGCTTGCGCGAGCCGATTCTGCAAGTCTGTGTGCTTGGCCTTCAACGGCTCGCTAAACCTTCTCAATTCCGCAAGATCGGCCAAACCCGTAACATACATGTCCTGGGCCCGGGCGAGCTGGCGCTCGACCTCGCGAGATCGCGTGCGATGGGCGCGCGTCTTCCAGCGCTGCACGAGCGCCCGCCGTCACCTCCTCATAGATCGCCCGTACCGCCTGCTGGATCGCCTGCCGCGACAGGAGGTGCTGGCGCACGTCCTCCAGCACGCGCCGCTCGATCGTCTCGGCGGCAATGATCTTGGCGACGGTTGAAGACGCGAACGCCTACATGCAGCTCCTGGTCTAGGACGCCCTCGCCCGTCCGCCCATCCTCTTCTGGCAGGCGGCGAGCCCCAGGCTGAGGGCGATGTGGGTCTTGCCCGTGCCGCTGTTGCCGAGTGCGATGATGTTCTCGCGGCGCAGGATGTACTCGCAACGCGCCAGCTCCAGGACCAGCATCTTGTTGAGGCTGGGGATGGCAGTGAAGACGAAGTTGTCCAGGCTCTTGGTGATGGGGAACGGGCTTGGCGGATGCGGCGCTCCACCAGGCGACGCTCGCGGTCGATCAGCGCCAGTTCGACCAGCCTCACCAGGTTGCGCGGATGGTCGACGCCATCGCGGGCAGCCTCTCGCGCCACCTTGTCGTACTCGCGTAGAACGGTGGGCAGCTTCAGCTGCTTCAGGTGGTGGGCCAGCAGGACATGGGGCGCGCCCTGGGTGGTTCCCGCCTGGGTGGTTCCCACCGGCATAATGTCGGCGGCCGGCACGGCGGCAGGAGCGCCTCATGCCGCCTGCACCTGCGTCAGGGCGGCGTAGTCGGCGACCCGGGTGGTGCGCACGTCAGTGATGGGTAGAAAGGGGTAGGCCTCCAAATTGAACCTGGCGGTCGCCTCTCGATCTTGGCCAGGAGGATCTGCTTGACGGCGTCCAAGCCGATGGCGCCGAGCTGGATCGCCTGGGTGACGGCGGCCGCCACCGTGTCTTTGGTCGCGATCTCCAGCCGCCGCAGGACCTGGATGAACTCGCGCTTGCCGCGCGAGCCATGCGCGCCTCCAGGAGATGGCGCAGGTGCTGGAAGTCGGCCGGGAGGTCCCAGTCCTGTAGCGCCGCCGGCTGATCCAGGGCGGCCGGCTTGGTCTCGATCAGATAGTGCAGCGGGGTGTAGACGAACACGCCCTGGCCGTAGGCGCGAGGATGGCGGGCGACTACGCGCCTTCGCACAGGATCACCACCTCCTCGACGAAGCCCGTCACAAGGACGGCCTGGAAGCCATAGGCGGTCGGGACCGAGTAGTTGTTGCAGCGGTAGCGAACCGGGCGGTGGACGACACGCGTGGCCGTCCAGGAAGGTTGCGGTGGTCTCGCGCGGGTAGGCCTTCACAAAGCAGGCGTCGGACTGCGGCAGGTCCATGCACAGGAAATGGATCTTCTGGCGCACCCCGATCACACCCAGCGCTTCGCCAAAGTCCACCTGGGCATGACCTGGCGGGTGGGACAGCGGCACGAAAGTCTCGCGTGAGCGCACCTTCTGGCCTTCTGGCGGCGCACATGGTCCTTCACCACCGTGTAGCCGCCAGCGTAGCCATGCTCGTCGCGCAGCCGCTCGAAGATGCGCTTGGCGCTGTGCTGCTGCTTGGCCGGACCGTCCTTGTCCGTCTCCAAGATCGCGTCGATCACCGAGATCAGCGCGCCGAACTTCGGCTTCTCCGGCGGCCGGCTACGTACATAGCCGGCGGTGCAAAGTAGCGGCACATCTTGGCCACCGTGTCCCGGCTCAGCCCAAACACCCGCGCCGCCTCCCAGCGGCTGTGCCCCTTCAGAAAAACAAACTGCCGGACCGCCGCGTACGTCCCCACGACAAACATCCTCGGCGTGCCCCCGGTCGCTCAGGAACGCCGCCTACTACTGGCCGACTTTTACGCCGCCGCAGCCGCCTCATGCGCCGCTTCAGCCGCCTACTTTCTCACCGCCGTATCCAGCTGGCCCGGCGGGTGCGAGGCGTGGGATCGTCTTCTGGGATGGCGGGAGCGGGTTGCACGGAACCACCAGCTACCAGACCCTCCTCAACTTTCGTCAATACAGCTCTTTGTTCATCTCGAAAAAGGATGGCGACCTCGACCGCCGGTTACAATGGACGGTCGTCTGGCACGCTGGAGCGGATGGTCATGTGATCGTCAGCCGTGATCCGATCCAACTCGGGCAGGCGCGTCAGAGCGCTTGTGTCGGCATCTTCGGCTTCTTCCTCCCGCGACGCTTTCCAGCCAGGTTGGACGATCTCGGTGAGCGAAGCGAAGGCCGAAAGCGCTTCGATGTGATCCGCGCTACGCCACGTGATGGTGTGGAGCTTTAGGTGATCAATTATCGCATCTCGTCATGCGGTTCGTCGATCCCACAGGCCTCAGCCCAGTCGAGGCCGACCTGTCCGACTTCCACCGTGTGGACGAGATGATCATTCCATTCCAGCTAAAGTGACCGATGGTGATCCCCGGCAAACCCAAATGGGAAAGGTCGCTTCCGTGACCTTGGAGCCCATCGCCGCGTCCATGTTCCAGCCACCAAGCAGGCCATGAACTCGCCGACGCTTGCGTCTTTGGCGCTCTGCGCAGTGCTCATGGCTACGGTTATGGTCGTCTTGGCCTGCGCAAACGCAATTACAACCCGATGGACAACCGCCCAATCGAACCCTGGTTTCCGCCGGGTTATGGCGATCCCACCGCAAGCAGCCCGCTGCCGAACGGCCCGGATAGCAACGTGTCTGGGGGACGATCCGCAGCCATCTTTCCACCCCTACACCACCCCAGAAGTCCAGCACTAGGCTTTGACTATCAGGCTGTAATCCTTCAAAAAAGCGGTTGATCGCGCAGGGTCGATTCTAACCCGGCCAACCCAATTCTATCTGGACTGCGCCAGGACTTCCGCCGGCCTCACAGCCCGGTGCGCTTCCGCCGCCTGACGGTCGCTTGGCGTGCCAATCGGCTGGCTGGGCTTCTCCGCTCCCATCCTGGCCAGCGCACAGCCCTGGTCGCTCAGCAACGTCTGCAGGCGGTGGCTCTTGCCGAGGCCAGCCATGGCCGGCGGGTCGCAACTGGCGAAGGCGGCGCCCGGGGCCAAGTCGTCGGCGTCATGCACGACGGTGACCGGCAGGCCGCGCGTCGCCGACAGCTCGGCGTAGAACTTCAGCATGGGATTGTAGGCGGCGAAGCCCGCGTCGTTGTAGAAGCCGCCGTCCAGCACGGTGAGCCTGGGTCCGATTCCCAAAACGAACCGCTGGGCGCGGAGGCGGCCCAGGAACTCGCCATAGCGCAAGTGCGGGCCGCCGAATTCGCCGGCGTCCCAGCTCGGGGAGGTCTGGTTGTACCAGACGCCGTAGAGCGCGCCGGCCGCCAGCAGCACGGCTGCAGCGGCGCGCCCGGTCCCGGCCCATCGTGGCCGCTCAAACTGTAGCCACCTGAGGGCGTCGGACAGGCCCAGGCCCGTGACGAGGCTGAGCAGCGGAACCAGCGGGGTGGCGTACCACTCCATCTTGCTCCGTGAGGCCGACAGCACCACCAGCAGGGCGCCGGCCGCCAGGCCGCAGGCGAGGATGAGGTTGCGACGTCGCGCGTCCCGGCCGAAGAGCGGGAACAAGCCCAGCGCCGCCAGGACCGCACAGGGCTCCGCCGCCTGCAGCAGGGTGCGCAGGTAGAAGTGCCAGCTGCCGCGATGATGTTCCGTGATCTCCAGGAAACGGCCGCCGAGCTCATTGTGGGCGGTGGCGGAGAGATAGCCGGGATCATAGGCTTCCCGGATTAGATAATAGCCGCCGGCCACGAACAGGAACAGCGCGGCCGCCGCCCAGGTGCGCCCGTCCTTGAGGAAGCCGCCGAGCGCCACGGGCCGGGTGAGGGCGTAGAGGCCCAGCCCCGGCAGGGGCAGCAGCGCCGCGACCCCTTTGGTCAGGACGCCCAACACCATGAGAACGGCGGCGGCGAACAGCCAGCGGGTGCGGCCGTCTTCGAACGCCTTCCAGAAGCACAGCACATAGCCGAGCAGGAAGGCGCTCTCGAGAGCATCGTAGTCACCCGTGCGCGCGGCGTGCGGTCCGATGTAGATCACAGCGCTCAGCAGCAGCACGCCTGCGGCGAACGCCGCCAGACGATCCTTCATTTCAAAGCGCAGCAAGCCCCAGACCGCGCCGACCGAGGCGGCCGCGGCCAACCAGGAGGGTAGGCGCAGCGCGATCAGGGGCGCCAGGCCCAGCCGCAGGCCCCCGGCCATGGCCCAGATCAGCAGGGGTGGCTTGGTGTTCCAGTGATCGGGGGCGCCCAGATAGGTCGGGACCAGCCAGCGCCCGTGCAGCGCCATCTCCAACGCATTGTTGGCGTTGCGGCTCTCGTCCCAGAGCTGCATGGGCAAGGCGTCGTAGCGCACCAGGAACAGCGCGGCCCATAGCGCCGCCAGCAAGACCAGCGCCATCACGTCCCAACCCGAGAAGGCCAGGGCGGAAGCGCTGGAGCGTAAGGGTGCGCGCGCGCCGAAGCGGCGCGGCGGGGCGGTTTCGGGCGGCGCGGTGTCGAGGGCCAGCGTCATCAACAGTCCCGGAGAATGCTGCCCGGGAGCTAGCACCAGGCTCGCCAACGTCACGTAAACGCCCCATGTGCAAAGGGCAGGGTACGCAACCTGCAGGCCGGCTATAATCCCGGAGATTGCAGCGCCGGCCGGCCGTTCATCCAGGGGTCAAGAATGTCTGGTCTTCTACAGCAGCCGGACGCCCGCGGCGAGGCGGAAGGCGACGGACCGATCCACGCCATGGACATGACCGTGCAAGACCGCTCCGTCGCGCTCCCGCTTCACCCGCTCTCCTCGCGCTCGGTCCCGCCGCCTGAAACGCTGAGCCTATCGGTGGTGGCGCCCTGCTACAACGAGGAGGGCTCGCTGCCCGCCTTCGTGGAGCGCATGTGCGCCGCCGCCCGCGCCGCCGTCGGCGACGCCTTCGAGCTCGTGCTGGTCAACGACGGTTCCAGGGACAAGACTTGGCCCTGCATCCAGGCGCTCAGCCTCACCCGGCCCGAGCTCGTGGGCGTGAACCTGTCGCGAAACCACGGCCATCAGCTGGCCGTCACCGCCGGGCTCGACCTGACCCGCGGCGCCCGGGTGCTGATCATCGACGCCGACCTGCAGGACCCGCCCGAGCTGCTGACCGCCATGATGGCGCGCATGGACGAGGGCTACGACGTCGTCTACGGCAAGCGCCAGTCGCGCGGCGGCGAGAGCGCCTTCAAGCTGGCCACGGCCAAGGGCTTCTACCGCCTGCTGCATTCGGTGTCCGAGGTGGAGATTCCGCAGGATGTGGGCGACTTCCGCCTGATGAGCCGGCGCATGGTGGACCGGCTGAACGCAATGCCCGAACAGGATCGGTTCCTCCGTGGCATGGTGGCCTGGCTCGGCGGCCGCCAGACCGAGGTGCTCTACGACCGCGACGCACGCCATGCGGGGGAGACCGCCTACACCCTGTCCAAGATGGTTCGGCTGGCGGTGAACGGGCTGACGGGCTTCTCCACCGCGCCGCTGAAGATCGCCGTGGTGCTGGCCTTCACAGGGATCGCCATGGCGATCCCGATCATCGCCTACGCGCTGTACGGGGCGCTCATGGGTCACTCCGAGAAGGGCTGGGCTAGCCTGGCCTTGATCCAGGTCTTCTTCGGGGTGGGGCAGCTGGGTTGCCTGGCCATCATCGGGGCCTATCTCGGCCGCATCTACACGCAGGTAAAAGGTCGGCCGCTGTTCATGGTGGACGACGTCATCCGCGGGGCCGCCGCCCCGTCGTCAGACTTGTGAGGCCTGCGGTCTTGGACGTCGCCGAATTCGACCGCTTCGCCGACGAGTACACGGCCACCCATGCCGAAAACATCCGCCTGAGCGGAGAGGATCCGGACTACTTCGCCCGCTACAAGATCCAGGAGACGCGCCGGCGCTGGGACGCGGAGGGACGGGTTGAGCCTGAAGCCGTGCTCGATTTCGGCGTGGGTATCGGCAACTCGCTGCCGCACCTGGCGCAGCTTTTTCCCAGGGCCGAGATCACCGGCGTCGACGTCTCCCAGCGCAGCCTGCAGGTGGCGGCGCACCGCTTTCCCGGCGTCGCGCAGCTGGTGGCCTACGATGGTTCGGCGATCCCGCTGGAGGCGGGCAGTTTCGACCTGATCTTCTCCGCCTGCGTCTTCCACCACATCGACCAGACCGAGCACGCGGCCATCTTCGCCGACCTGCACCGGCTATTGAAGCCAGGAGGCATGATGGTGGTGTTCGAGCACAACCCGATAAACCCGGCCACCCGCTACATCGTGGCCACCTGCCCATTTGACGAGAACGCGGTGCTTCTGCCTGCGGCGAGCCTGCGGCAAAGCCAGGCGAAGGCCGGATTCAGGAAGGTCGAGGTGGCCTACACCGGCTTCTTTCCCGGAGCGCTGCGGGCGCTCCGCCCGCTGGAACGTCTGATGACCACCCTGCCGCTCGGGGCCCAATACTACACGGTGGCCCATGGCTAGGCGGGGTGCAGGGGTGGAGTCGCCATTCGAGGCCGAGCTTCGGGCCGTCCGCCGTTCGGCACGCTTCGGCGTACCGTCGAAGCCGCGTGCGGCGGCCATGCTGCTGTCGCGCGTCGCTGAGGTGGGCCTGCGGAACACCCTGATCAGCCTGACGATCATCATGGCCCTGGACCGGGGGATGAGGGTCAATCCGCAGCTCGCCAACGCGGGCGGCTACGCCGTGGGCATCGCCTCGGGCTTCCTGCTCAGCCGCAGGTTCGTGTTCCGGAGCACCGCAGGCTCACGCGCCACCGCGCCCAAGTACCTGGTCACGGTCCTGGCCGGGTTCTGCCTGAACCAGCTGGTGCTTGCGGAAGCCCGGCGGGTGCTGGGCGCGGGGACGCTGGAGCACCTGGTCTCCCAGCTCTGCGCCATGGGCAGCTATACGGTGAGCGTGTTCATGGTCTGCCGCTACTGGGTCTTCCGCACCCCCATCGACCCGGTGATCGCCACGGCGTGAGGCATTTTGCCTACGTAACTGAAGCTTTTCGCATGACATGGGGTCAACCCTCCCCCTTCTAGGTGGGCAGGGGTGGGGTGCGCGTTGCGATATGCGTGAAGGGCTCGAGAGGCGGCACACTCTTCCTTCAATGTCCTGCACTCACCCGCATGCCTGCCTTCTGCTTTCGAGGGGGAGGGTGGAGCTCTCAGGGCTCCGTTAGAAGCAGAGCTGAGAGCAGGGCTTACGCATCGCCGGTCCCTCGCGCTAAGCTTGGCCTTTCAGCCTCCGGACCGCTTCCCGCATGACGCTCAGCGCCCCCGCTCCCAGCTCCGACCTCGAAGCACGGGTGGAGCTGACGATCCGGGGCCTGATCCTGGGCGGCCTGATCACCCTCGTCTTCACGGCCGCCAACGTTTACCTCGGCCTCAAGGTCGGGCTGACCTTCGCCTCTTCGATCCCGGCGGCGGTGATCTCCATGGCGGTGCTGCGGATGTTCCGCTCCACCTCCATCTTCGAGAACAACATCGTCCAGACCGTGGCCTCGGCTGCGGGCACCCTGTCCTCGGTCATCTTCGTGCTGCCGGGCCTGGTGATGGTCGGCTGGTGGAGCGGCCACATCCCGTTCTGGCAGACCTTCGCCATCTGCGCGGTCGGCGGGGTGCTGGGGGTCATGTACACCATCCCTCTGCGCCGGGCGCTGGTCACCGAGAGCGACCTCCCCTACCCGGAAGGCGTCGCCGCCGCCGAGGTGCTGAAGGTCGGCGTCGGTTCGCGCGCCCACGAGGCCGAGGCGGCGGCCGAAGGGCGGGCGGGGCTGCTCGCGGTGCTCTGGGGCGCCATAGCCTCGGGCGGCTTCGCGGTGATCGCGGCCATGAAGCTGTTCGCCAGCGAGGCCGGCGCCTACTTCCGCATCGGGCCGGCCGCTACGGGGCTGAACCTGTCGCTCTCCTTCGCCCTTTTGGGCGCCGGCCACCTGGTGGGGCTCCAGGTCGGGATCGCCATGCTGGTGGGGCTGGTGTTCTCCTGGGGCGTAGCGGTGCCGCTGCTCACCAGCCTGCACCCGCACGCAGGCGCCGCCGCCGACCTCGCCACCTCCACCTGGTCGCACCAGGTCCGCTTCATCGGCGCGGGCGCCATCGGCGCGTCCTCGCTCTGGACGCTGGGCAAGCTCGGCAAGCCGGTGATCGGGGGCATCCGCTCCTCGCTGGCGGCGTCGCGCAAGACCTTCTCGGGGCTGGGCGACGAGCTGGCCCGCACCGAGCGCGACATCCCCCTGCCGTTGGTGGGCCTGATCTGCCTGCTGACCCTGATCCCGCTGGCGGCGCTGCTTACCGTCTTCCTGCACGGCGGCCCGTTGGCGGCGCTGACCCTGCCGCTCGTAGCGGGGGCGGTGCTCTACATCGTGGTGGCCGGCTTCCTGGTCGCGGCGGTGTGCGGCTTCATGGCGGGGCTGATCGGCTCGTCCAACAGCCCTGTTTCGGGGCTCGCCATCCTGGCGGTGTTGGGGGCGGGGGTGCTGCTCCTGCTGCTGGCCGGCCACGCGGCGGGGCCGAGAGGCCAGGCGGCGCTGGTCGCCTTCGCCCTGTTCGTCACCGCCATCCTGCTGAGCGTGGCGACCATCGCCAACGACAACCTGCAGGACCTGAAGACCGGCCAGCTGGTGGACGCCACCCCCTGGCGCCAGCAGGTGGCGCTGATCGTGGGGGTGTTCATGGGCTCCCTGGTGATCCCGCCGGTGATCGACCTGCTGAACCGCGCCTACGGCTTCGCCGGCGCCAGCCACTTCGGCCGTGCGACCCTGGCCAACGCCCTGCCGGCGCCCCAAGCCACCCTGATCTCGGCCCTGGCCAAGGGCGTCATCACCGGCCAGCTCGACTGGACCCTGATTGGGATCGGCGTGCTGGTGGGGATCGTGCTGATCGTCGTCGACGAGGCGC
>CALMGB010000361.1 GCA_937863535.1 uncultured Caulobacteraceae bacterium | reverse complement strand
CGCCGAAGGCGGCGTTGAAGTGGAAGCGCATGCCGAGCCGGCTGGCGATCTCGTGCGCCTGGTCCACCCGGCCGCTCCGCGCGCGACCTACGTCCAGCTCCTGCAGGGCGACGACGTCCGGTCGGCTCTGGGCGATCACCGCGGCGATCCGGCCCACGTCCAGCTTGCCGTCCACGCCCACGCAGCCGTGCACGTTGTAAGTCATCAGGCGCGGCATGGCGGCGAGGCGGGGCCTCAGGCCTCGAAGCGGTAGAGGCTGCGGCGGCGGTAGGTCTGGCCGGGACGCAGGATGGCGGTCGGGAAGCCCGGGTGGTTCACCGCGTCCGGAAAGCCTTGCGGCTCAAGCGCCAAGCCGCCGTGCGCAACGAAGGGCGCCTGCAGGGCCTGGCCCGTATAGACCTGCATTCCCGGTTGATCCGTGCTCATCCTCAGGGTCGCGCCGTTGGGAGCCTGCAGCGTCAGGGCGGGCTCCGCGCCCGAGGTCAGCGCCCAGTTCAGGTCGACGCCCTCGCCAAGGGTGAGCTGGGGGTCGTGCTGGGCCAGCACGTCGGCCAGGCGCTCGCCCTTGCGGAGGTCGAACGGCGTCCCGGCCACAGGCGCTATGGCGCCGGTGGGGATGAGCCCGGCGCCGACCGGGGTGAAGCCGTCGGCCGCGATGGTCAGGCGGTGGTCCAAGATGGTGGCGTCTCGCTCGCCCAGCAGGTTGAAGTAGATGTGGTGGGACAGGTTGACGGGCGTGGGCGCATCGGCGGTCGCCTCATAGGCGATCTGCAGCGTGTCGGCAGCCGTCAGGGCGAAGCTTGCCCGCACCTCCACCGTACCCGGGAAGCCCTCCTCGCCCTCGGGCGAGCGGTAGGCGAGGGTGGCGGCGCGGCCGTCCGGCGCCTCGTCCACGATTTGCCAGATGCGCTTGTTGAAGCCGACCTTGCCGCCGTGCAGCATATTGGGCGGCTCGTTGACGCTGACCTGGACCTCCCGCCCGTCCAGCTCGAAGCGGCCGCCGGCTATGCGGTTGGCAAAGCGGCCGACACAGGCGCCCACGTTCTTGGTGTCGCGCTCGTAGTCGGCGAGGGCATCGAGGCCCAGGATGGCCTGACGTTGGCCGGCCGGCGTGGGGAAGCCCAGCCGGTGCACGACGGCCCCGTACTCGATCAACTGCACGTCGAGCCCACCGGGCCAGGAGAGGGTGGCGGCATGGATCGTGCGGCCGTCCGCGGTGACGCCGAACGTGCGCATGGATCAGCTCCGGACCGCGTTGATGTCCGTGGTCTTGGAACCGGCGTCGGCGTTCAGCTTGCGGGCATCTTCCTGGATGTCCTCCAGCCAGCTGTCGCCGTGCTCGCTGGGGGTGGCGATCGGGGCCACCATGCACACGCTCTGCATCGGCAGCACGTCGGCCCAATCGGCGATCAGCTGCTTATAGGCGGCGCCCACCGGACGGATGTTGCGGTCCAGGTCGTACAGGCCCAGCGGATTGACCTTGCCGTTGTTCTCCCGCAGCGCCACGTCCCAGTCCACCTGGTCGGTCAACGAGTACCAGGTGAAGCCCAGGATCGGGATGCCGTCGTTGCGCACCCGCAGCACGTTGGCCCATTCCTTCCAGAGCCAGTTCACCGCCTCGTCGCCGTTCGGCCCCTGGGCGAGGTTGGTCTCGGTGTGCATCACCGGCAGACGGTAGCGCTGGTAGTAGTGGCGGGTGATCTCGTTGTATCCGAAGATCTCGCCCGAGGCGCTGGTCATGCCGTCGGCGGTGACCCGGTGTTCGTTGGTCATGTAGTAGTCGTTGCCGAGGATGCAGTGCTGCTTCAGCCGGTTGTCGAGGAAGAAGTGGTACTCCTCCCGGGTCATCCCGTTGTCCATCAGGAACTCGTACATCTCGGAATCGACCCGGCGGCCGTAGTTCAGATCGAGCGACAGGAAGCGCTCGGAGTTCATGACCTCGGCCGGGCCGATGGCGGCGGGATTTTCAGCGTGGAAGTATTCGGAAGATTCGCTCTGCACGAAGATGGCGTCGGGGCGCACCTCCAGGATGGTCTGCATGGCCAGGACGTTAGCCTTGACGATGTGCTTGAGGGCCGTGACGAAGGCTTGGTCACTCGTCATCTGCTCGTTCCACCAACCGTAGCGGGCGGAGAAGGTGGCGCAAATGTACATCTCATTGACCGGCGTATAGAGCTGCACCCACGGGAACCGCTTGGCGAAATCGTTCGCGTAGGCCTTGAACAGCTCGGGAAAATCCGGGTTCTGGAAGTTGCCGATCCAGTCTGGCACGCCGAAGTGGCATAGGTCCACTATCGGTACGATGTCACGCCTCTTCAGGTCGTTGAATGTCTCGTCGGTAAAGCTCCAGTCGTACTTGCCTGGACCTTGCCAGACGGTGTGGATGGGCGGTCCGTAGCGCAGGAAGCGGACGCCGAGGTCTTCGACAAGCTGAAAATCAGTCTTCCAGTGTTTGTAGAAGCCACACTTCTCCATCTCGTCGACGCGCTCGCGCCCGCCCTTGATGGTCGGCACGCTGTTCTCGATGCCAGTGGCGAACATGAAGCTGAACATGCGCGGATATCCCGGAAACTGATGGCCGCGAGAGAGCGGGAGGCGGTCCGACGGCGTGGCCGCCCGGACTCAGTGGTCGCCGCCGTTGGTGAGCCTGTCGGCGCCCGACTGCAAGGCCTGGTCGGCGTGGCGCCCGGCGCGATCGAGGTCGGCGCCCGCTCGCTCAGCCGCGCGCCCGGTGGCGGCGCCCGCTTTGTCCAGGGCGCGTGCCGTGTCGCGCGCGGCGTGATCGAGGGCGGGCGTGGCGTCTTGAACGGTGTCGGCGACCGCGTTCTGGGTTGCGGCGGCGGCTTTATCGAGCGCCTGACCGGTGTGGGCCGCGGCGTCGGTTGCGGCATGGCCAGTGGCGTCCGCGGCATGGTTCAAGGCCTGACCCGCATC
>CALMGB010000360.1 GCA_937863535.1 uncultured Caulobacteraceae bacterium | reverse complement strand
CGCCGTCGTCGCAGACCAGGAGCCGCGACAGCCCGCCCCCGCCCGCCTGCACCTCGATCCGGCGGGCGCCGGCGTCCACCGCGTTCTCCACCAGCTCCTTCACCGCCGAGGCGGGCCGCTCCACCACCTCGCCGGCGGCGATGCGGTTGACGGTCTCCAACGGCAGGCGGTGGATGGGCATGGGTGGGCGACTCGGCGGGAGGCCAATGATTATGCCCCCTCCGGTCGGCGAGCGCGAGCGCGAGCGAAGCGACGCTCAGGCGTGATCCAATGTCATGCCCGCGAAGTCCACGACCTGCGGCCTGCGCCCGAGCGCCGTCAGGAAGCGGGCGAACCCGTCGCTCGGGATGGCGGTGGTGGCGTCGTTGGACAACGGGTGGAAGTTGAGCGGGTCGCAGGCCAACAGCGCCGCATCCAGCACGAAGCGCACCCGATGCTGCGGGTCGTTGACCAGGGCCAGCGCCGTCACCGCGCCCGGCCGCACGCCCAGCGCCTCCCACAGCCGATCGGCTGAGCCGAAGGACAGCTTGGCCGCGCCGATCACGCCCGCCGTCCGTTTCAGGTCGATCACCGTCTCGGCCTTCGCGCTGATCAGCCAGAGCTGGCCCCTGGCGTCCTTCAGGAACAGGTTCTTGGTGTGGCCGCCGGGCAGGGCCGCCTTGACCGCCGCCCCGTCCTCCACCTTGAACACCGGCGCGTGCACGGTGGTGGCGTGGTCGACCTCGTGGGCGTCCAGGAAGGCGAACAGCCCGGTGCGGCTGAAGAGGGGCTGGTCCATGCACGGCCTCCGGCGGGATTTGACGCCCGCATTCCCCTGGCGTTTAGCTGGAGGCATGGCCGACATCGACCCCTTGCTCCAGATCACGCCCGACATGACGCCTGAGATCGTGGGCGCGCCGACAACCTTGCGGATCGACCTCACCGGCGACTCGCCGCCCATGGAGCTGGACTGCTTCGTTCTCACCAACCGGCCGCCGGAGATCGTCCCGGGCCGCCCGAACCGGGTCTGGATGGACCGCTTCTCCGAGCGCCATCCCTATCGCTGCCTGCCCATGACCATGGCCAACACCACCGGATGGGAGATCCTCTGCCCCATCGCCTTCACCGCCGAGTGGAACGGCGGCCCCGCCATCGAGGACATCCGCCTCACGCCCGACCGCCCCCACCCGGACTTCCACGACTTCGCCAAGACCCACTTCAGTGGCGGCGTGCTGACCATGCACACGGGCTATCTGTTCCGCACCCGTCCGGGCTGGGACCTGTGGACCGGCGGCCCGCCGAACCACATCAAGGACGGCGTCCAGCCGTTGGCCGGGATCGTCGAGACCGACTGGCTGCCCTTCCCCTTCACCATGAACTGGCTGTTCACCCGGCCGGGGCGCATCCGCTTCGACAAAGGCGAGCCGTTCTGCTTCATCAGCCTCACGCCCCATCGGGCGCTGGAGCAGGTGCAGCCGGTGCGCCGGTCCCTGGCCTCGGAGCCGGAGCTGCGCGGCCAGTACGAAACATGGCTGAAGGAGCGCGCCAACTTTAACGCCAAGCTCGGCCGCCGCGACCCCGACGCGGTGCGCGAGGCGTGGCAGCGCTTCTACTTCCGCGGCGAGACGCCGGCCCAGGAGCCCGCGGCCTCGGACCACATCAACAAGCGCCGCCTGCGCACGCCGCGGATCGGCCGTTAGCCCGGTCGCAAGCCCAGCCCGCCGCTTGCCAAGCCGCAGCGCTTCTGCTCTAACACCGCCTCCCGGAAGGGCCTCAGGCCTTGCGGACACGCCGATGAGCGGGCGTAGCTCAGTGGTAGAGCACAACCTTGCCAAGGTTGGGGTCGAGAGTTCGAATCTCTTCGCCCGCTCCAATTTCCCAGTATAATCAGCTGATTAGCTAGGCGGCCCCTTTAGGGCAACTACTTAGCTGGAGCGCTGGACACCACCCAGACACCACCGAATGCCGTTTTCTGCCCGGCTTACCGGGGACGCGCGACGAACCTGACCCGCCGGACTGGCCGCCGGATAAAATGAGCCATGATGCTCTTCGAGGCTGTAGTCGTCACGAAGACGGTTCGAATAGTCGTCATCTACCGAGAACGATGAACGGGAGAACTGCAGCATGCGCTGCTCGCTCTCCGTGCGCTCGCCCTCCGGCTTGGCGCGAATCGCTTGAAGTGCCGCTATTCGCTCTTCCTGCTCGCGACGCTTTCGTTCCCGCTTCGCCGCGGGCAGTTCTTTGTAGAGCTCGTGAGTGACCAACGTCACCAGCTTCTCAGGGCAGGCCCTCGCAAGGATCGGTGAGTAAGAGAGGACCTGGCTGAACTCCTTGCGGCTGCGCTCCGAAGCCATCACCCGGTCGATGACGCGCTCAGCCACGCCGGGATAACTGTCAGCTGATTTCAGGATCAGCTCTCGTAACGACCTCGCCAGCTCGCCTTCGCTAGACTTAAGCTGTGTCCATCGCGATGGTCCCGGGTGCTCATGCTCGGCGAGCCACTTATCCGCGAGCGAAAGCAGATGCTCGGAGTAGCCGTTTGGAAGGCCGGCCAGCATGTTCTGCCACACTGCAAATATAGCGATCACGGTGGGGAAGGCGTCGATCGGCAGCTTGGGATGGACCCGAAAGATCCACGACAGTACGCGCTTCCATAACTCCATGTCGGAGGGCCAGCTCATCTGGTCGGCCGCCAGCATCCGGACGCTTGCCGAGACGGTGACGGCGTTCGATTGGAGGATGGTGGGATTCGGGATCGTACGTTCGGCCTGGAACCAGGTCAGGAATTTGTAGAGGAAAGCGTGGTCGTCCGCATTGAGCGTCGTATCGAAGACCGCTTGCTTTGCCCTAAAGTGAGGGCTCGCGGGGGGGCCTAACAGCCATGCCCGTCGCCACTGCGGGCGCATCTTGGCTGGGTCAAGCAGCGAGAGGGCTTCGGCCCACTCTCCATCACTATCGAAGACATACTGTGAAAGCAGTCCGACGACGCGCGCGAGTAAGGGAGCTTCGCCGGCCTGAACGATGGCATCAGGCCATTGGTCGCCCTGGTCGATGAGGAGCCGGAAAAACGCCCACTCAAATAGACATCGTGGGTGAATTTGCAGAAGCTCCCGGCCTCCTTAACCTCCAGAATACGGTCCCTGATGAGGCCCGGGATTTCCTCGACGGCGTGCTTGGCTCTTCGTAGGGGAATGGACTTGCCGAGTGTCTACTCGCCAGATTCCTCCAGGGTAAGAATGTGTCGCTGTCTATTATCAGCGTCGGCAGCGGGCACGTCGTAGCCACCCGCTTCCCACCAGCCCTTAATCAGCTCCGTTTCGCTTTGCGGGCTGCCGGGCGGTGCGCCAGAGGCCGCGCGTTTGGCCAACACAGCCGCAAAGAACGGGCGCCGGGCGATCTTCTGGACCGCCGGATCGCCGAACAGCAGCGGGCGCAAGGCAGGAATGGCGTCCGCCAGCGCGCCCGCTTCGTCATCGCTCAGCTCCTCGACACAGACATTTCCCGCCCCCATCTCACCATGCAGGCTTAGCGGTATCCACGAGCGGAGCACTTCAAGACCTTGGTCCCGCGACGTGGCTAAGATCGTCCAGTGCTTCAGAGCCGGATCGGTCTCCAGGACCCTGACTAGGTCAGTGACGATCCCACGCTGATCCGGCCGGATACGGTCGATGCCGTCAATGAATAGCGTTGGGGTGCCCGTCGCCCCAATCTCGACGAGCAGCGGCGTAGGCTCAAGATGTTCAAGACGCAGGGAGTTCGCGAAGGCGCGCCATGAATTGCCGTCCAGCTTGTCTGACTTGAGGAACAGCACGGGCCCTCGCGCAATCGCTGCCTCCACGACACGGCGTAGCAGGACCGACTTGCCCGTGCCGGGCAGGCCCCGGATGTCGGAAAAGCGGTGGTCGCGGGCAACCACTTCGGCCTTGGCGAGAAGGTCGGTCCGGGCGATCTCAACTCCCCCGATGTCTGTGCGGATCTCCGCAACGGCGGCCCTCGCCACATCTTCCAGAACAGCCACATCAGCGGCGTAAGCTGGCACGGCTTTGAGGCGGGCCAGGGCCCTGAGGACGTTGAGCAGCGAGCCGCGCGTCCAGACTCTTGCCGTTCCCTCGCCCTCGCGGACATGGCGGCACAAGGCTCTTGCGAGGACCGGACCGATCGACGGCCCGTCAGCAGCTATTTCTCCTAGCCGATTGCTCAGGTCGGTATAGCGGTCGCCGCCCGGTTCGAGGCCGTCGATCCGGTGCGCGACGAGGCCCTGGTAGAACGCCAGCTCGTCATCGGGCGATGGGTTCACGAGCATTTCCAGAAGTTCGCCACGTAAGGCGATGTCCGCCGCACTGGCCTCTCCACCAGTCTTGAAGCGAAGGTCAAATTCTGCGCCGCCTGTGCTGCTCTCGGCCTTCGCGATATTGCGTTTCAGCGATTCGAAGCGATCGTTTCCGACCTTGCGGGTGATAAAGCCGTAGCGGTGCCGGCCCTGAACGAAGTGTCCTTGAGCCCGCGTCGCCCACGATTGACGGACTATTTCCTGAAAGTCGGGATCGTTCTTACTGACCGGCAGGCTGCGCTTTACTTGGAAGCTTTGGCGGTAGCGCTCTCCGTTCAGAGCGCTGTCGACGACAAGGTCGTCCATCGGCTCGCCCTGGCTGGCTTGTTGCACAGCGACACGGACCACCGGGCCAGCTGAGCCTATCGCGGCTTCTTCACGCGCAAGTGCGGCGAGGAAAAGCGCCACGACCGAGTCTTCGTACGTGAAGCCCTCGCCACCTGTCAGTTCGGGGGAGCGGGCTCGTGATTTTTCTGCCGGCGCCGCGGCAGGCGATTGTTCCGATACCTTGGCCATCAAGGTCTAAGTAGAGGGGCGAAACTCGGCTTCAACCATGAATAGCCTTTCAGCTGTGAGCAGCTCGTTAGGCCATCGAACAACCTGAGCCGACCCTTGCCCGATCCTCTCTGCGCGCCCGGCGCTGAGGTCAAAGTGGGTACGCCATTTGCGCGTGCGCGCGCGAACTTAGCCGCCGGTCCTGATCGAACCGTTGTCGTTCTTCGGGCCTCTGGCTCACGCCTCTTCCCGCAACGCGCGGAGCACCTGCTCCGAATCTCGCCGTCCGCCACGAGGAACTCGGCCAGGACGGCGTCCGGATGACGCGAGCAGAACATGTGCTCGATGGCGTTGCGCCAGACGGCCATGTTCTCCACCGCCGGAATGCCGTTCTCGCTGACGTAGTAGCCGCCGTCCACCTCCCCAACCCGATTGTCCAGCATCAGCGTGCGAGTTGGGCTGATTGGAAAGCTGATGATGGTGTCAGGGTCGCCGATGCCGCGAAATGTGCCCGATGGGTGGGTGATGGTCACCGGATTGTCCGAGGTGATGAATCCCGGCCGGTCTAGGGTCAGCATCGAAAAGCACATTTTCAGCAGGCGTGGCGCGATATCGCCAGCTGCCGCGACATAGTCGTTCCAGGCTGCCTTCATCTCCTCCTCACCGTCGGCGCTGAAGGTGGGCCAATCGCTTGGATCGAGCGCGCGCCGAACCCCGCCAATTGTTAAATGCGTGGGCAGGCTATCATAGGCCGACAGCTGGTCCACAAACAGACGGTGCGTCTGCTTCCAAGTCTCAAACTGGATCGGGTTGCGCACCCAGGTGGTGGCCACGACCAGGGCCAGCATCTTGCGTAGCGGCTCCCAGGTCAGGTCGACCACGCCGTGACAGAGCCTATGCCAGACGGCGTGACCGAACCATTTCTCCAGCTCGGCCAGCTTCCTCTCGACGGCGTCGTCGCGGAACCCGTCCGGTCCTATTGGCGCATAGAGGTGGAATTCCACCGCTACCTTCTCAATCCTCTTCAGCTCAGCGCCATTTCCCCGCGTCTTGCCAAATCGCCAGATCTTCGGCCGCTTGCCGCCCTGCGCCGCGAACGCTTTCAAATAGGATTGAGGTACCCAATGGCAGTGCTTTGTCGTCTGCGTCTGCAATCAACCTCCCGCCGTCCTTGCCACTATCTTAGCGTTGAATAGAGAGTAGGTCTTGCGACAACCATGGGCGCGCGCTCAAGCGGCCCATTCCCCTTTTTTTGCCGGGGCGATATCAGTCGCGCCAGCTTTGGCCGAGCTCGCGGTCGAACCACATCTCGGCGTCGTAGAGCGGGCCAGCGCGTGACCGGAAAGAAAAAAGTCGGGATAACGAGCCTCCAGCCAACTTCGGAAATCGGTGAAGCTGGGGTGTTCCCGCTTCGCTTCCGGTTGCGCTCTCAGCCAGTCGTGACACAGCCGGCGGACGATCTGCTCGCTTTCCGTTTTGGTGTACTTTGCCATGCCCTACAGGCTAGCGCCGGGGAGATGATTCGTCAGGTCATGCGGGCGACGTCGGGCAGCGGCAAGCCGTGCCCGATCATGCCGGCGAAGAAAGGCGTGAACGATCATTGGGTGCGGCTTCACCGGTGAGGCCGATCCACGCTCAGGCCTTGTCCGTATCCATAGTGGCCGCCGGAACCTGGAACGCCGCTTGGAGATCCTGCGGCGGGTTGCGGGACACATGGCCGGCGACGCCCGTAATGCGGGTGGGGGGCGAAGCGTTGATCACCGTTATGGCTGGTTGGACGCCCAGCACGGCTTCTACCGCGTCAGGGAGCCGGCGCTGGTTAGCATCGGGATCTAGGAGGCGCCGAACTTCCTTTTCGTCGATCTGCAGGTGACGGGCGAGAGCGCTGTTGCTGATCGCGCCAACTCGCATCCCATCCCAGAGCAACGCCTTCAACGCCAAAGTTTGGTCTGGGACGATCTTCTGCTCGGTGTGGGTCTGATTCGCGAAGCGGCGCGCCGAATGTCTAGGTGCCGGGATCGGCCGACGTTCGACGATCAGTCGGCCAAGCTCGGTGTTGAGCAAAGTGCGCGCGACTGCAGACAAGTTATTGCTGCCAGGAACCTGGATATGCGCCTGCGACAGGTCTTCGAAGCTGATATCTACTTGATCTTGCACGGTGCGATAGGTCGCTACGTAGGCCACCGGGCGGCCGGCAGTCGACAATGTCGGAATATCGGACATGGGGTGCCTCGGGCAATTCTGCGGAAGATATCGGACGTTTTTGTCCGAGTTTCAAGCTCTGGCAAGGGCCCTTGTCGACGAAGGCTAACAGCGCTGGGACGCGAGCCGTCCCGGGCCAATCACCTCCGGTGCGCCAGCGAACGTCAGTTTTCGGGCGCGTTCCCAATGCCTGCAACGGGCGCCGAGCTGTAGTTGCCGAGCGCGCTCACTCGTGTTCGCCTAGTCACATGATCCACGTTCCGACGGCGCCCTGGGTCGTGTCCCAACGCGTGGTGTAGCTTGAGCGAGCCGCCACCGTGATCTCCGGC
>CALMGB010000359.1 GCA_937863535.1 uncultured Caulobacteraceae bacterium | reverse complement strand
CCCTGACGCTCGCCGACGAAAACGAATGATAACCACTCGAAGTTGTCCCAACCTAATAAAAAACTACCCAGGCCGCCGACCAGTTCGAGGCCACCCTCGTGTGGATGGCCGACGAGGAGATGCTGGCGGGACGGCCCTACCGGCTGAAACTTGGGACCCAGACCGCCAGCGCCACCATTCAGGCGCCCAAGTACCAGGTCAACGTCAACACCCTGGAGCACTTGGCGGCCAAGACGCTGGAGCTGAACGCCATCGGCGTCGCCAACCTCACCACCGACCGGCCCATCGTATTCGAGCCCTATGCCGACAACCGCACGCTCGGCGGCTTTATCCTGATCGACAAGATCACCAACGCCACGGTGGCGGCCGGGATGATCCATTTCGCGCTGAGGCGGAGCCAGAACGTTCACTGGCAGGCCACCGACATCGGCCGCGAGACCCATGCGAGCCTCAAGAACCAGAAGGCGGCGGTGTTGTGGTTCACGGGCCTCTCGGGCGCCGGCAAGTCCACCATCGCCAACATCGTGGAGCGCAAGCTGGTGCGGATGAACCGCCACACCTTCCTGCTTGACGGCGACAACGTGCGCCACGGGCTGAACAAGGACCTAGGCTTCACCGACGCCGACCGGGTGGAGAACATCCGACGAGTGGGCGAGGTGGCCAGGCTGATGACCGATGCGGGCCTGATCGTCATCACCGCCTTCATCTCGCCCTTCCGCGCCGAACGCGAGATGGTGCGCCAGATGATGTCGCCCGGCGAGTTCATCGAGGTGCACATCGATACGACCCTGGCCGAGGCGGAGCGGCGCGACGTGAAGGGCCTCTACGCCAAGGCGCGAAGCGGGCAGCTGAAGAACTTCACCGGCATAGACAGCCCCTACGAGGCGCCCGAGATGCCTGAGCTACGCATCGACACCACCGGCCTGACGCCCGAGGAGGCAGCCGACCTCATCATCGCGAAGCTGATCCCTTGACACCCATCTCCTCCCAGATTTCGGACGACGCCGGGCTCGCCGCCCATCTGGCCGAAGTCACGGGGCGCATCCTGCTGGAGGTGGGGGGAAGCGGCGTGTTCACCGCCAAGGCGCTGGGCGACGCGGGCGACCAGACGGCCAACCAGTTCCTGGTCCATGCCCTGCGCGAGGCGCGGCCCTGGGACGGTCTGCTGTCAGAAGAGATGAAGTGCGACGGCGCCCGCCTCGAAAAGGGGCGTGTCTGGATCGTCGATCCGGTGGACGGCACCCGCGAATACGGCGAAGGGCGGACCGATTGGGCCGTCCATGTGGGCCTTTCGATCGACGGCGTGGCGGCGGTTGGGGCGGTGGCGCTGCCTGGGCTTGGCCTAGTGCTCCGCTCCGACCGGCCTGGGCCCCTGCCCCCGTCCGGACAGCCGCTGCGGATGCTGGTAAGCCGCACTCGCCCAGCCAGGGAGGCGGTAAGGGTCGCCGAGCTTCTGGGCGCCGAACTCGTCCCCATGGGCTCCTCCGGCGCCAAGGCGATGGCGGTGGTGCGGGGCGAGGCGGACATCTACCTCCACTCCGGCGGCCAATACGAATGGGACAGCTGCGCGCCCGTGGCGGTGGCGCGCGCCTATGGCCTGTCCTGCACCCGCATCGACGGCAGCCCGCTGGTCTACAACAACCAGGACGTCTACCTGCCCGACCTGCTCATCGCGCGACCTGGGGACGCCCGGACAGTGCTGGACCTGCTGCGGAGCGGCTGATTTTGCGGGCGGTCAAGGCCTACGCTCCACGGTGACCTGCTCCTCCTCCGGGGAAATCTGGCGGATGGTCACGAGCCTGTTCCAGAGGCCCCGGTCAAGCATTCGGCCGGTCAGGGTAGGGCCGGCCTCGACCAGGACTTGGTGCGCCCCTTCGGCGCCCAGGAGATCGAGCTCAGCCTCAATGTCAGCAACGATCCGCGGCAGCAATCCTCTGCCCATGGCCCCTGCCAGATAGGCGTCGTCCACCCGGCCCCGCCGATCGCAGATCGACAGCCGCCGGGGCGAGGTTCTGGTGTCTAGGTCGTAGCGCACCGTGAACTCGGGCCTATCGGCCAGCACCGTGCCGGACCCGGTGAGCAAGACGTCGCTCTCGCGCCTGAGCCTGTGGGCGTATTCCAGCAGCCGATGGGAGGAAAAGGTCTTCCGCCCCGGCGGTGGCTCCATACGACCGGCGGCGTCGAAGACGCGCTTGATCGTGACGTAGGGGCGTCCCGTGCGCAGCCAGTGGGTGTAGGGCGCGATCAGGTCCTCGCAGTGATGGCCGAGGCGCCGCTCGTCGGGCGAGGCGCTCTCGGCCATCAGGCGCACCTGCACCCCCGCTTGACGCAGCGCATCGGCGCCCCCGCCGCGCACGTGCGGATTGGGGTCGAGCGCCCCGATCCAGACCGCCCGCACCCCCGCCTGCAGCAGGGCGGCGGTGCACGGCGGCGTGCGGCCTTGGTGGTTGCAGGGTTCCAGCGTCACGAATACCGCGTGTGCGCGGCCCAGCGCTTCGCCGCAGGTGCGCAGCGCCTCCACCTCGGCATGGGGCCGACCGGCGCCGAGATGCGCGCCGATCCCGAGCACCTCGCCCTCCACCGAAAATACGGCCGCCCCAACCGCTGGATTGGGCGCGGTGGCCCCCAGCCGTTCCCGCGCAGCCGCGAGCGCGCGAAGTCGTCCCTCATGGAGGCTCATGACCGTGGGATAGTGTGGCTTGGGTCAGGTTGTCGATGGCGCGCGCCGCCGCCAGAACGCGGTCCGGCTCTTCAGCATGGGCGTACGTCGACGGCTCCCAAGCGGTCACAGGCGTTCGAAGCCACCATCTGACAGCACCAGTCCTGAAACATAGTCGAGTCGAGGTTAGAGCGCCGCCACAAGCAAAAGATACGATACCGCTGCACGTCTGCGAGTTAAGAAACCACAGCTTCAAGTCGGTGAGGAACCAAAGGTAGCCGACTCACGCTCTGAAAGCAAAACCGACACGCGCGAAACACATAGGTTAACGCGCATGTGGCCCCCATCGAACGAGTGCACCATGAGTATTGTTCTGCTGCCACACAGCGTCGGCGTGGCGAATCTGTCCCTGCCTTGTCCAGATGACTTGACCCTGCATCGCAAACTTGCCTGCTGGAACCATCTTCGGCTCTCCCCCGCACAGCCGAGCGCAGCGTGGCGCGACGAGCTAGGTGAAGAGTATGAGATGCGCCTCCTGGAGGGGGCCTACGTCGAAGCCTTCCGGGAAGAGGTGGCGGACCAAGCCGCTGGCGTCCCCCACGACGCCGACGGGTTCATCTCTTGGTTCGAGGCGCTGAAACCCCACGGGCCGGGCCAGTTCGATCCCTTGTTCGACTGGTTGGCCGAAGAGGCCACCCTACAGGACCTTCGTTGGTTCCTTCGCCAGGAAGCCGCCGGCGAGGCGGGCTTTGACGATCTCGTCGCCCTGACCCAGGTCAAGCTTCCCGCCGCCCCCAAGCTGGAGCTCGCGCGGAACTACTGGGACGAGATGGGCCGTGGTGCGGAAGGCGGCATGCATGGTCCGATGCTTGAACGCACCACCGAAGGCCTCGACCTAAGGCCATCCATCGAGGCGACGCTCTGGCAATCCCTCGCGCTGGCCAACACCATGACCGCGTTCGCCACCACGCGTCGCTACACCTACCACTCGGTGGGGGCGCTCGGAGTGGTGGAACTGACCGCCCCGAGCCGGGTGGCCAAGGTGGCGCAGGGCTTGAAGAGGCTCGGCGTCGAGCCGCGGCTGCGGAAATACTTCGACCTTCACGCCGTGCTGGACATCAAGCATTCCGAGGACTGGAACCGGGACGCGCTCCGTCCACTGGTCGCCGCCGATCCAGGCTGCGCCCGGTACCTGGCGGAAGGCGCGCTCATGCGCCTGCTCTGTGGCGAACGTTGCTTTGCGGCCTATCGCAAGGCGCTGTGGAGCGACGACTCGCGGGCGTGCGCCTGATCCATGTCCGACATCCTCGTGACCCCATGCCGATCCGGCTGGACCGTTCGCCACGACCGCATCCTCTTCGAGCGTTTCGACAGCCGCTCGGCGGCCCTTCAACGGGCTCACGAAGTGCGCCGGCGGCTGAAGGCCCGGGGCGAAACGACCACTTTGCGCTGTGAATCTCCCGGACGGCGCGTCTCCGAATAGCAGGGTTTGCCATGTCCGCCTGACCTCCTCAGGCCCGGGCCTCCACCGCATGGAGGCTCGCGCCATGCTGCTTCAGCCACGCTCGGGCCGCCGCTGGATCACCGTAGAGCCGGCGCACCAACGCCCAGAACCGCGGCCCGTGATTGCCCTCGACCAAATGCGCGCACTCGTGAGCGACCACGTAGTCGAGCACGTTGGCAGGGGCCAGGATCAGCCGCCAGTTGTAACGGATGACGGCAGGACGGGCGTCGCCGGCGGCCTGGCAGGAGCCCCAGCGGGACCGGGCGTCCTGCAAGGCGATCGTCGGCGTCGGCCGCCCGATCGACGAACAATGGACCTGCGTGCGGGCGGTGAGGCGCGCCAGGGCCTCGGCGCGCAATCCTCGAACGACTGCGCGAGAGAAGGCGGCGCCCTCGCCCGAGGCGAGGAGGCGCGCAGGTTCGTCCATCGTGGGCGGCTTCAGCGTGGGTCGCACTCGCATGGCCGCGCGCTCCAGCCGGCAAGGCCGCCCCGCCACGTGGATCATCATTCCAGGCGCCAGGTTCACGGGCTGAGGCAGCGCGGTCAGCCTGGCGGATATCCACTCCGCACGCACATGGGCGAAGGCCAAGGCCTGCGGCAGGGCTTGAAGGCTCGGCGCAGTCGCCACAGCCTCGCGGCGGGCGACGTCCAGCCGCAGGCTGATGCGCCGCGCCCGCCGGTTCACCGCCAGACGCACGGGACAGCCATCGATCTGCACGAGGTCGCCCGCGCTTAGGCGAGGCGCTTGGGCCCGGGGTGCTGACCGGCGAAACAGCATAATGGGCTCATGCCACAAAAGCGGCGAGTCGGCCTGCGACGCGTCGCGCGCAGTACGCGTGAGCGCTTGTGGAAGCCACTGCGCTCACCCAGAACAAGGCTCATGCCACCGCATATCGCCTTCGACAGCCCTTACGCCCACGGCTTCGTACGGCTGGGCGCATGCGTGCCGCGGCTGAAGCCGGCTGATCCGGCGTACAACGTCGGCCACATGCTCGATCTGGCGACGCAGGGCGCCCAGGAGCATGCGGCGATCCTGCTGTTCCCGGAGCTCGGCGTCAGCGCCTACGCCATAGACGACCTGCTGCTGCAGGAAACCCTGCTCGACGCCGTCCACCTGCAGCTCGGCCGCCTCGTGGAGGCCAGCCGCGCGCTGAACCCGATCCTCGTCGTCGGCGCGCCCCTGGCGCACGCCGGGCGGCTGTTCAACACCGCGGTGGTGATCCACCGGGGAGAGGTGCTGGGCGTCGTGCCGAAGCTCTACCTGCCCAACTACCGCGAGTTCTACGAGCGGCGCTGGTTCGCCTCGGGCGCAGGCGTGGCCGGCGAGGAGATCGAGGTCGGGGGCCGCCTGGCGCCCTTCGGGCTCGACCTGCTGTTCCAGGCGCAGGGCCCCTGCCCCGTCACCTTCCCCGTGGAGATATGCGAGGACCTCTGGACGCCCGCGCCGCCCAGCGGTCCCGCCGCCGCCGCCGGCGCCGAACTGCTGCTGAACCTTTCCGCCAGCAACATCGTCATCGGCAAGGCGGAGACCCGGCGGCTGCTCTGCGCCTCCCAATCCGCCCGCTGCAGCGCCGCCTACGCCTACTCCGCCGCCGGTCCGGGCGAGTCGACCACCGATCTCGCCTGGGACGGGCATGGCGCGATCTTCGAGCTGGGCGCCACGCTCGCCGAGACGCACCGCTTTCCCAAGGGGAACAGCCTCTGCGTGGCCGACGTGGACATCGGCCGCATTCGCCAGGAGCGGCTGCGCACCGGCAGCTTCGGCGACGCTCTCACCCAGACCGCGCCGGGCCGTCCGGCCTACCGCCGGATCACCTTCGCCTTCAAGCCGCCGGCTGGATCGCTGCCGCTGAGACGGGCGGTCGAGCGCTATCCCTACGTCCCCAGCGACCCGGCCCGGCTGGCGGAGGACTGTTACGAGGCCTGGAACATCCAGGTGCAGGGCCTCACCGAGCGGCTGCGCTCGACCGGCCTGCAGCGGCTGGTGATCGGCGTGTCGGGCGGTCTGGACTCCACAGAGGCGCTGGTGGTGGCCGCCAAGACCATAGACCTGCTCGGCCATCCCCGCTCGAACATCTTCGCCTACACCCTGCCGGGCTTCGCCACCTCCGACGCCACCAAGGCCAACGCCTGGACGCTGATGCGCACCCTGGGCGTCAGCGCGGGCGAGATCGACATCCGCCCCTCCGCCCGACAGATGCTCTCCGACCTCGGCCACCCGTTCGCCGAAGGGCGGCCCGTCTATGACGTGACCTTCGAGAACGTCCAGGCGGGCCTTCGCACCGATTACCTGTTCCGGCTCGCCAACCAGCAAGCCGCCCTGGTGGTCGGCACGGGCGACCTGTCGGAGCTGGGGCTCGGCTGGTGCACCTACGGCGTCGGCGACCAGATGAGCCACTACAATCCCAACGGCTCGGTCTCCAAGACGCTGATCCAGCACCTGATCCGCTTCGCCGCCCGCTCCGGCGAGTTCAGCGAGGCGACGGCTGAGGTGCTGCGCGCGATCCTGGCCACGGAAATTTCACCAGAACTCGTGCCGGCGGACGAACTTGGGCGCGGGCAGTCGACGGAAGCCTTCGTCGGCCCCTATGCGCTGCAGGACTTCAACCTGTTCTACCTGACCCGCTTCGGGTTCACGCCCTCCAAGATCGCCTACCTGGCCTGGCAGGCGTGGCGCAGCATGGAGGCGGGGGCATGGCCCCAGGACATCGAAGCCGCCGACCGCCGCGCCTACGACCTGCCCGAGATCAAGCGCTGGCTCGCCCTGTTCCTGAAGCGGTTCTTCGCCAACCAGTTCAAGCGCTCGGCCATGCCCAATGGGCCGAAGCTCTCATCCGGCGGCTCGCTGTCGCCGCGCGGCGACTGGCGCATGCCTTCGGACGCCTCCGCCGCCGCCTGGCTGGCGGAGCTGGAGGCGAACGTGCCGGATGAGGGTTGAACCCGCTGACCTGCTGCGTGTGTCGAGACGCTATGCAGGCCCCTCAGGATGACGAACAGGACGTAGTCTCGAAAACCCTCGTCACGCTGAGACAGGCTGCGCAGCAGCCTGTCTCGAAGCCCGCACCCCGCCAGGCTACACGTTGTGGTCCAGCACCGCCTTGGCGCGATACGGCGACGTCAGGTCCTTGATGTCCTGCTCGTCCAGCTTCACCTCCAGCGCGCCGATGGCGTCGTCGATGTGGTTGGGCTTGCTGGCGCCGATGATCGGTGCGGTGATCGCCGGGTTGGACAACACCCAGGCCAGCGCCACCTGCATCGGCTTGACGCCCTTGCGCTCCGCCACCGCCGCCACCGCGTCCACGATCTCGAAGTCGCCCTCCATGCCGTAGAGCTTGTCGGCGAACGGATCGGTGTTGGACCGGCTGGTCTCCCCGCCTCCGCCGCGCTTGCGGTTGCCGGCCAGGAAACCCCGCGCCAGCGGCGACCAGGGGATCACCCCGACCCCGTCCGCCTCGCAGAGCGGCAGCATCTCGCGCTCCTCCTCGCGATAGACGAGGTTGTACTGCGGCTGCATGGAGACGAAGGGCGTCCAGCCCCGCCGCTCGGCCACCGTGTTCATCTTCAGGAACTGCCAAGCGTACATGGAGGAGGCGCCGATGTAGCGGGCCTTGCCGGCCCTTACCACGTCGTGCAGCGCCTCCATGGTCTCCTCGATCGGCGTGCGAGGATCGAAGCGGTGGATCTGGTAGAGGTCAACGTAGTCGGTCCCGAGCCGCTTCAGGCTGGCGTCGATGGCCGACAAGATGTGCTTGCGCGACAGCCCCCGGTCGTTGGGCGCCTTGCTCATCGGGTTGAACACCTTGGTGGCGATCACCAGCTCGTCCCGCGGCGCGAGGTCCTTCAGCGCCCGCCCGGTGACCTCCTCGCTGGCGCCGAAGGAGTAGATGTCGGCGCGGTGATCGAGCGACAGACCGAGCGCCTTCTCCTGCCTGAAGAACGGCCTGCTCTCCTCCTCGGTCAGGATCCAGTCGCGCCAGCTCTTGTCGCCATAGGTCATGCATCCCAGGCACAGGCGGGAAACCCGAAGGCCAGTGCGGCCGAGGTTGACGTAATCCATGGCGGGCGTCCTCACGCGATCCTCAGGCCCGGCAAACCCGAAAGGCGCCAGGACGTTCCGACCCGAGGCGCAAGGAGGGTGTTGGGCCGGCGCTCCGCCGACAAGCGGACGTGGTTGGAGTCTCAAGAGGGTGGGTTGCGGACTCACTACCTTCGCGAGATGCTTGCTGCGCGATGCATTTTCATCAACCAAGGTCGTTCATAGACGTCGCTGTTTCAGCTTTCCCGCGCGCGTCGGATGGGGTGGCTCGGATTGCTGAGGGGGAGTTAAGCCACTGGGTAGATCAGTCTTATCGCGTATCGTTCAGACGCGTTGAGCTTCAGGGCACCCTGGTCTTCATTCCTTACCGCATCCACTTCGTATGTCCGCCGAATGATATGTCTCTTGATGGACTATCGCTTGCGGCGGCTTGTTTGCTAACCCGCAGCACAAACGGTTATCTCCGTCAACGGGCTCTGCGCCGGATACTCGATGCGCAAAAACTGTGGGTCGTTCCTTATGTTGTGCTGCTGCTCGGTGAGTATGTCGTTGAGATCAGCAACGACATCCTTGCCGCTCTTCCTAAATTAGGGCGGGCGGAATACGTCCAATTTATTGTAGAAAACCGCTCCGTGATGCGACAGCTACGCGCTCGCGCTACGAGCTACTGGGACTGCTTCTATAGAGCGGACTATCCGGAAAGGCGGGACTTCCCGGCCCTTGAGGCGCTTCGAGGGCTGGAGCGGTGGGCGGTCTAGTGGCATCGCGAGGGACCGCTTAGGGTCCAGGCTGTGTAAAAACGCGGTTGTTGTGGTAGTCTCTGATGCAATCGG
>CALMGB010000358.1 GCA_937863535.1 uncultured Caulobacteraceae bacterium | reverse complement strand
TCCAGGATCAGCAGGTGCGGCGCCTGCATGGCCACCAGGTGCAGCAGCAGCCGCGCCCGCTCGCCGCCGGACAGGTTCTCGGCGGTGGTCTCCATCTTCTCCGAGGTGATGCCGAACTGCGCCAGCTTGGAGCGGCGGCGGGGTTCGGTCTCCTCCGGCAGGGCGCGGCGGATCATGTCCAGCGGCGTATCGGCGGGATCCATGGCCTCGATCTGGTGTTGGTTGAACCAGCCGACGCGCATTCGCGGCTGGCGCGCCAGCTCGCCGGCCATGGGCGTCAGCGCTTCCGCCAGCAGCTTGGCGAAGGTGGACTTGCCCGCGCCGTTGACGCCCAGCAGGCCGATCCGGTCGTCCACGTCGAGGCGCAGCGTGAGATTGCGCAGGATCGCGCGGCCGTCATAGCCGACGGCGGCCTTCTCCAGCCGCACCAGCGGCGGGTTCAGCGGGCGTTCGGGGGAGGGCAGGGTGAAGGGTGCGGCCTCGCTCTCCACCGAGACGGTGATCGCCTGCATCTTGGCCAGCCGCTTCATGCGCGACTGGGCCTGCGCCGCCTTGGTGGCCTTGGCGCGGAAGCGGTCGACGAAGGCCTGGAGCTTGGCGCGCTCGGCGTCCTGCTTGGCGGCCTGGGCGCCGGCGAGGCGCTGCTTCTCCGCCCGCATGCGCTCGAAGTCGTCGTAGCCGCCGGCGTAGAGGTCGAGCTTGCCGTCGCGGATGTGCAGGATGTGGTCGACGGAATTGTTCAGCAGCTCGCGGTCGTGGCTGATCACCACGGCTGTGCGCGGATAGCGCTTCAGCCGCTGTTCCAGCCAGAGCGCGCCCTCCAGGTCGAGATAGTTGGTGGGCTCGTCGAGCAGCAGCAGGTCGGGTTCGGCGAACAGCGCGCTGGCCAGCGCCACCCGCATGCGCCAGCCGCCGGAGAACTCCGCCATCGGGCGGGCGAGGTCGGCGTGGGAGAAGCCCAGCCCGCTCAGGATCTCCGCGGCGCGGGAGGGCGCGGCCTCGGCGCCGATGTCGATCAATCGGCCGTGGATCTCGCCTAGCCGCTCCGGCTCCGCAGTGTCCAGTTCAGCCAGCAGGGCGGCGCGCTCTACGTCGGCGGCGAGCACGGTGTCGAGCAGCGGGACGGGCGTCGCCGCGTGCTCCTGGGCGACGGTGGCGATGCGGCCCGATCGCGGGCCGGTGATCTCGCCGGTCAGCGGCGACAGCTCGCCCAGGATCAGCTTGAACAGGGTCGACTTGCCCATGCCGTTGCGGCCGACCAGGCCCACCTTGGCGCCGTCCGGCACCCGCGCGCTGGCGTCGGTGAAGAAGCGGCGGCCCCAGGCGTTGAAGGAGAGGTCGGTGATCTGCAGCATGGGGCCGGGGTGCGCCTCGTCCTTCGACAAGCTTAGGATAAGGCGACGGTGGGTTTGGGGTTGGCGGCCGCGAAGGTCGTCCGCGCCACGCCTCCTAACCCCTCATCCTGAGCTTGTCGAAGGATCACCGCCCAGTGCGGTTGGCCTTCGGGAATCACATCGCTATAAGCCCGCGACCTTCCGACAAGAAAACAGAGCCATGACCGAACGCACCTTCTCGATCCTCAAGCCCGACGCCACCGAGCGCAACCTGACCGGCGCCATCAATGCGGTGATCGAGAAGGCCGGCCTGCGCATCGTCGCGCAGAAACGCATCAAGATGTCCCGCACCGACGCCGAGCAGTTCTATGGCGTGCACAAGGAACGCCCCTTCTTTGGCGAGCTGGTCGAGACCATGACCTCCGCACCGGTGGTGGTGCAGGTGCTGGAAGGAGAAGGCGCCATCGCCAAGTATCGCGAGATCATGGGCGCCACAAACCCCGCCCAGGCGGCCGATGGCACCATCAGGAAGCTCTACGCCAAGTCCATCGGCGAGAACTCCGTCCACGGCTCCGACGCGCCCGAAACCGCCAAGGTCGAGATCGCCCAGTTCTTCCCCGACGCCGAGATCGTCGGCTGACACGGGAGCACCCCTCCCCCTGGTGGAGGAGGGGTCGACTATACGTAGCGTCGCAGCGAGCGCACCAGCTCTGATGATTCGCTGCGCTTGCCCGAGACTTTGCGGGGAGTGGCCTGGTAGGCGATCCGGGCATGCTGGACGCAGTAGGGCCCCTCACTCGAGGCGCGGCCGCAGAAGCTGAAGCTGTCGCTGGACGGGTCCCCGATCGGCCACTTGCACATGTGCGAGACCAACGTCAGCACGGTGGCGGAGCCTGCCTCCTCGCAAGTGAAGGCGGGTGCAATCGCCGTCGGGGCCTCAACGGGCTCGGCTCGGCGGACCACGGGGGCGGGTGGCGGCGTGGGCCGCACGGGTCGCGTGGCCTTGAACACCGGGCGCTGGGGCTGCGACGGCGCGGCGCGGCCGGAGAGTCCCAGGCGGTGCAC
>CALMGB010000357.1 GCA_937863535.1 uncultured Caulobacteraceae bacterium | reverse complement strand
GCCCAAAAGGTGGACGCCATGGTGATGGGCGACCCGCTGGACGAGAAGACCGACATCGGCACCATCATCAGCCACGAGCAGTTCGACAAGGTGCAGCGCTACATCGCGCAGGGCCGCGAGACGGCGGGCGCCGCGGGCCGCGCGCCAGCCGGGCACCGCGGGCGGGGGCGCGGGGACCAGGCGCGCGCGCCTTGGGCGCGAACAGGTCCTCGGCGATCGCGGCGCGCGCGGGACGCCGCGGCGCCGGCGGCGCCGCGGGACGAGGCTCCGCCGCCGTGGCACCGCGCTCGATCGATCGCCCGTCCGCCAGAGCGGCGATCGCCGCCAGCGACCCGCCGCCCGACGCAATCGCGCTCGCCGGCCTTGCAGGCGCGGCGGGACCTTCAGGAAGGCTGTCGAGCATCCGGTTAGCGTCCGCCCCCGCCCGCTCGAGCCGGCCGACCAGCCCACGGGCGGTCTCGATCCGGGCCAGCAGGTCGTCGTGGGCGCTCTCGGAGGCGAGCTTCAGCGACTGCAGGCCCGCCTCGGCGCGCGCGGCGGCCTGGTTCAGCTCGATCACCGCCGCGGCGAATCCCGCCTGGCCGTCACGCAGCGCCTTGAGGCGCGTGTTCAGCTTCAGCCCCAGGCCCAGCGCCAGCAGCAGCAGCAGGGTCAGCAGCCCGTCCAGCCCGGCCGCCACCGGGCTCACCGGCCGCCTGCCTGAGCCGCGCCGACGGCCTTGCGGGCGGCCACGTTGAGCGGCGCCTCGACCCGGACCGCGATGTTCTGGTTGCGACGCCCCATGCGGCCCTCGGTCAGGGGCACCGCGCCGGCGCGCAGCTGCACGGGGCTGTCGGTGGTGGCGTTCAGCATCACCGTGTCGCCGACCTTCAGGTCCAGCACCCGGCGCAGGTCCATCTGCATCTCATCGAGGACGGCGCGCACCTCCACCTGGGTGGTCCAGAGTTCGGTGGCGAGGTGGCTCTCCCAGATGTGGTCGCGGCCGAACTTCTCGCCCATGAACTGCTGCAGCAGCATCTTGCGGATGGGTTCGAGCGTGGCGTAGGGCAGCAGCAGCTCCACCCGGCCGCCGCGGTCCTCCATGTCGATGCGCAGCTTGACCAGGATGGCGGCGTTGGCGGGGCGGCCGATGGCGGCGAAGCGGGGGTTGGTCTCCAGCCGCTCCAGGTTGAAGCTGACCTTGGTCAGGGGCTCGAAGGCGGCTCTGCAGTCGTTCAGCACCACCTCGACCATGCGCTGGACCAGCATCCGCTCGATGGTGGTGTAGGGGCGGCCCTCGATCCGCATGGCCGCGGCGCCCCGCCTGCCGCCCAGCAACACGTCCACCACCGAGTAGATCAGGTTGGAATCGACGGTGAGCAGGCCGTAATTGTCCAGTTCCTCGCAGCGGAACACCGCCAGGATCGCGGGCATCGGAATGGAGTTCAGGTAGTCGCCGAAGCGGATCGAGGAAATGTTGTCCAGGCTCACCTCCACGTTGTCGGAGGTGAAGTTGCGAAGGCTGGTCGTCAGCAACCGCACCAGGCGGTCAAAGACGATCTCCAACATGGGCAGGCGTTCGTAGGAGACCAGCGCGGAGTTGATGATGGCGCGCACCCCGGTGCGGTCCGCGCCCTCCTCGTCATTGAGCTCGAAGCCGAGCAGGCTATCGATCTCCTCCTGGTTCAGCACCCGCTCGGGCGGGCCCGAGCCCGCGCCGCCGGTCTCGTCCCAGGCGCTGGCGTCCGGCTCTGTGAAGGTGTCGGACATCGGCTACTGGACCAGCATTTCCTGGACCAGCACCGCGTTCACCTTCGATGGCGCGATCACCAGGTTCACTCGCCGCTGGATCTCCTGGCGGAGCTGATAGCTGCCTTCGCTGCCGGCCAGGTCGTCCGGGCGCAGCTCGCGCAGGAAGCTCTGGAACACGTCGTTCAGGCGCAGCTGGTTGGGCGTGATCGCTTCGGCCGAATCCTCGTCGGCCATCTCGAAGGCGAGCTTCAGCTTCAGGTAGGTGGGCCGTCCGTCGGTCGACTGTATGTTCACCACCATGTCCGGCATGGTGTAGTAGACCACCCCGTCCGGTCCCTGGCTGATCGGGTTGGCGGCGCCGTCCTTCTTGTCGCCGTCCTTCTTGGCGGGCGGCTTCTTGTGGGCGTGGTGCGCCTCGGCCTTGCCGCCCCCCATCAACAGCAGGGCCGCCACGCCGCCGCCGCCCAGGATCACCAGCGCTCCGGCGCCGGCGGCGATCAGCATCTTGAGCGGCAGCTTCTTCTTGGCCCCCTCCTCAGGCGCACCCTCGACGGCCTCGCCCTCGACCTCGGGGTCGGCCTTGGGAGCCGGCGTCTTGTCCTTCTTGGGCTTGGACATGGGGACCCTAAACACCTGTCGCGCGGACTGAGTCGCCCCGCCGCGCCGTCCCCTCCACCTGAGGCCCGCATGGTTAACGTTCCGTTTGAACCTGGCGGCGGCCGCTCCGCCGCCCGGCAGCATCTGCCCGGCTGAAAGGGCGCCCTGGGCGTGGGTGTTAACCAGCTAAGTGACGATTCAGCTTGGGAAAGTCCTGGCCCGCGGCTTGCAAGGCCCCTGCCGAACGGAGGCCGCATGGACAACGCCATCTACGTCGGACTGTCGCGGCAGATGACCCTGCAGCGCGCGCTCGACGTCGCCGCCAACAACCTGGCCAACGTGGACACCGCCGGCTTCAAGGTGGAGCACCTGTCGGTGACGACCGATGCGATCGCGGCTCCTGGCGCCTCCTTCGGCCTGGGCCGTGAGCCCATCAAGTACGTGCTCGACAACGGCTCCACGCGAGACTTCAGCCAGGGCTCCATCGAGCAGACCGGCGCCACCTTCGACACCGCCATCGAAGGGAACGGCTTCTTCAGCGTCCAGACCGCCAACGGCGTCCGCTACACCCGCGACGGCCGCTTCGGCACGGACGCCCAGAACCAGCTGGTCGACCAGGCCGGCGACCCGGTGCTCGACACCGGCGGTTCGCCCCTGACCATCGACCCTACCCTGACCACGCCGGTGATCGGCAAGGACGGCTCGATCAGCCAGAGCGCCCGCAACGGGGCGATCAGCAAGGTCGGCCGCATCGGCGTCACCCGCTTCGCCAACAAGGGCGCCCTGTCCAAGGAAGGCTCCAACCTATTCGCCGATCCCACCGGCGTGGCGGGGGCGACAGCGGCGCCGGACGCGGTGGTGCGCCAGGGCTTCGTGGAGAAGTCCAACGTCAACCCGGTGGCCGAGGTCACCTCCCTGATCGACATCACCCGCGCCTACGAGCGCGTGCAGAACATCATCCTGGCGACCCAGGACCTCTCCGCCAAGGCGGTGGACGGTCTCGGCAAGCTCAATTCGTAAAGGCGTAAGCACCCATGAGAGCCCTGCGCATCGCCGCCACCGGCATGGCCGCCCAGCAGTTGAACGTGGAGGTGATCTCGAACAACATCGCCAACATGAACACCGTCGGCTACAAGGCCCAGCGCGCCGAGTTCGAGGACCTGCTCTACGACAACGTGCAGCGCCCGGGCGCCCAGTCTTCGGACACTGGCACTGTAGTTCCGACTGGTGTCCAGCTCGGCTCCGGCGTGAAGACCGGCAGCGTCTACCGCATCATGACGCAAGGGGCGATGACCCAGACTGGCAACAAGCTGGACGTGGCCATCAACGGGCGCGGCTATCTCCAGGTGCTGATGCCGTCCGGCGAGACCGCCTATACCCGCGCGGGAAACCTGTCGGTGAACGACCAGGGCCAGGTGGTGACGTCCGAGGGCTACCAGGTCATCCCCCAGATGACGATCCCGCAGACCGCCGCCGACGTCAGCATCTCCTCCTCCGGCCAGGTCCAGGCCACGCTGCCGGGCCAGGTCAACCCCCAGCAGGTCGGCCAGATGCAGCTGGTCAGCTTCTACAACGAGGCGGGGCTGGAGGCGATCGGCGACAACCTGTTCCTGCAGAGCGGCTCGTCCGGCGCGCCGGTCACCGGTACGCCCAACTCCACCGGCTTTGGCGCCTTGCAGCAGGGCTACACCGAGGCGTCGAACGTCGATCCGGTCACCGAGATCAGCGCCCTGATCGTGGCCCAGCGCGCCTACGAGATGAACTCCAAGGTGGTCACCTCGGCTGACCAGATGCTGCAGACCACCAGCCAGATGAAGTCGTGAGACGGATGATGCGGCTCAGCCTCCTCTGCGCGGTCGCGGCGCTTGCCGCTGTCGCCGCGCCTGCCCTGGCGGCGCAGCCTGTCGACCTGCGCTCCGATCTCGCCGGCCACGCTGGCGTGGTGACCCTCGGCGATCTCTTCGACGGCATCCAAGGCGCCGCCGCCGCCAAGGTCCTGGGCCGCGCCCCCATGGGTGGCGAGGCCGTGCTCGACGCCGGCGACGTGCAGCTCGCAGCCCGCGCGGCCGGCCTGGACTGGGCCAACAGCTCGGGCCAGCGGCGGATCATCGTCGCGGTCATGGACGCGCCGACGGAAATGGCTCGTCCGTCCCATGCCGCCCGTCGCTCGCACCGCAGCCATGCCGCCCAAACGCTGGTCTACGCCCGCAACATCTCCACAGGCGAGATGATCGAGGCCTCCGACCTGGAGTGGAGCGACGAGGCCGTCGCCGGCCCGGACGCGCCAAACCAACCGGAAAAGGCGATCGGCAAGGCCGCGCGCCTGCCGCTCCGCGCCGGGGCCGCCGTGGCCAGCCACGAGCTGATCGCCGCCAAGGTGATCCGGCGCGACCAGATGATCTCCGTGGACTACGAGGCCGAAGGCGTCAGCCTCAGCCTCGCCGCCAAGGCCATGGGCGACGCGGCGGTGGGCGACACGGTCCAGGCCATGAACCTCTCCTCCAAGAAGGTCATCGAGGCCGTCGCCACAGCCCCGGGCCACGCCGCCGTGGGGCCCGGCGCCGACGCCGCTCGCTTCCCGGGCGCCACCTTCCGCACCGCCGCCAATCCCTGATCCGCCAATCCTGATCCGCTAGGACGCCGACCCGATGCCGCGCAAAGCCGCCTTCCTCGCCCTCATCGTCCTGCTGCCGCTGCAAGCCTGCGAAACGCTGAAGACGGCGACCGGCACGCCGAGCATGAGCCCGATCAAGTACCCCGCAGCCCTGGTGCCCAGGGAGCAGGGCGACATCGGCGACCACCCGGACGCCGCGCCCCGCCCGGCCTCAGCCAACTCGCTGTGGCGGAACGGCGCTCGCACCTTCTTCCACGACCAGCGGGCGTCCAAGGTCGGCGACATCCTGACGGTGAACGTCACCATCTCCGACAGCGCCCAGCTCAGCAACGAGACGACAGCCAACCGCACCTCCAGCGTGAACGGCGGCTTCAACAACCTGTTCGGGCTGGAGACGCTGGTGAAGCACGCCATCCCCGGCCTGAACGCGGCGAACCTAGTGAACACCAATTCCACCCTGGCCCAGGACGGCAAGGGCTCGGTGAACCGCTCCGAGGCGGTGGCCATGACCATCGCCGCGGTGGTCACAGGCGTCCTGCCCAACGGCAACCTGACCATTCAGGGCAGCCAGGAGGTGCGGGTGAACAACGAGATCCGCCAGCTGAACGTGGCCGGCATCGTGCGGCCGGAGGACATCACCTCGGCCAACACCATCAACCACACCCAGATCGCCGAGGCACGGGTCTCCTACGGCGGCAAGGGCCAGGTCACCCAGATGCAACGCACGCCCACCATCCAGGCGCTGGCGGCGCAGTACTCGCCCTTCTGACCACCACGGCCGGGCGCAAGACGAACAAGGCCCACGCCGGGGAACGGCGTGGGCCCAAGTCCCTCCCGATCCGGGAGAGGCGTTCAGACGGGTGTCAGTGGCTGTACATCGCCGTGCGCTGGGCGCGCATCTGGCGCTTGTGCATGACGGCCATGTGGTGGCCGACGACGCAGCCACCCACCGCACCCAGCACGGGGTGGTGGACGAAGTGGCCGCCGACGCCGCCGACGACGGCGCCGCCGAGGCATCCGGCGCTCGCCGCGCCTGCGGTGGAGGCGAGCATGGCTGCAGCCGTCATGCCCAAGATCGTGCGCTTCATCATGTCGTGGTTCCTTGTGGTGGGGTCGGTGTCGATGGGTGACATATCAGTAGTGCGGAGCCGATGAACCAGGGCTGAGGCGTCTCAGCCCGGAGCGACACCGGCCTGCTCCGACGCCGCCTGGGGCAGGTGCTGGGCCAGCTGCTGCAGGAAGGCGCCCACGGGCAGCCCGCTCGAGGCCGCCATCTGCTGCACCTGTTCGCTGCCCAGCGCATCGTGAATCTGCTGGGGATTGATCGGCAGGTTGGGAGTGTTGCTGAGCCAGGACGAGACGTGCTCGCCCAACCCATTGGCCGCCAGGGTCTCCAGCATGCCCGCCATGCCGCCCGCCGCCGGCGCCTGGCCGCCCTGCGAGGCGTCGCCCTGCGCCTGCTGGCCGCCGCCGAGGAGCGAGCCCAGGATGTTGCTGCTGGGACCACCGCCACCCTGGCCCAGGAGCTGGCCGACGATGCCGCCCATGCCACCTTCACCCTGCTGACCCTCGCTGGGACCGCCGCCCAGCATGCCGGTGAGATTATCGAAAAGGCCCATCGCGGAGCTCCGTCACACCGCGCGTATGCGCGACACCTGATCCTAGGCCATAGCTTCGGCTGGGCCACAAGCCGAACGTGGAGGGTCGTCGTCCTGGCCCGCAAGGCAGGGGATCACAGCCGGGGCGCTTGGACCTGACCCCGTCGCCCGGCGGGACATGGTCCAGCGCACTTCCACAAGTCTTGCCAAAGACGGTCGAAGGCCGCATATGAGCGATATCAAACCGGCCAAGTTCGGTCCGCCCATAAAGCTCTGCAAGGGCATGGGCGAATTTCTGATCTTCATAACGGCTGATCGTCCCGCACCCTTTGCGGTGACGCCACCCTCGCGTCCCGGTCTTCCGGGTCGCGACCCGCCCAGCCTCGAAAGCGGCTGGCCTCTAGGATACCCATGACCACCCGTTCACATCAGATTGCACTTTCCACCCCGTTCGCGCCCATCCGCCTGCCGGTCCGACCCATCCGCCTGCCCGGGCTGGATCGACAGGGCCTTAGCCGGCGGGAGCTGCGGGAACTCGTCGCCGAGATGCTCGGCTGAGTCGCGCGGACCCGCCGTCGGCGCATCACTGGCGGCGGCACAGCCCGAGCCCCCATCCGCAGGACCTTCCATGAGCGTCGCCTTCACCAAGGAGCAGGACAGCGAGTCGGCTGCCGCCGACCTGCCCGACCGCCCCATCTCCCCCCATCCCAACCTCGTCACCCCTGGCGGCCTGGCCCAGCTCGAAGCCGCCCTCGCCGAGGCGCGGGCCGCCTACGCC
>CALMGB010000356.1 GCA_937863535.1 uncultured Caulobacteraceae bacterium | reverse complement strand
CCGTGGTGGACTATGGCGCGGGCGGCGGGGGCAAGACCCTGGCGCTCGGCGCCGCGATGCGCGCACGCGCCGACGCATCGCCTGGAACCCGCCTGATCGCCCTGGACGTGAACGCCAAGCGGCTCGCCGCCATGGCGCCGCGCCTGGCGCGGGCGGACGTGCGCGCCGAGGTGCGGCGGATCGGGGCGGAAGGGCAGGGGAGCGAGGACCTGCCCAACTCGGCCGACCTACTGTTCGTGGATGCGCCGTGCTCGGGTTCGGGTACCTGGCGTCGGCATCCCGAGGGCACGTGGCGAGTAACCTCGGAGATGGTGCAGCGTCTCGCCCTCCAGCAGCGCGTCATCCTGGACCGCGCCAGCGCGCTGGTGAAGCCGGGCGGCCGGCTGGTCTACGCCACCTGCTCGGTGCTGGCGGCGGAGAACGAGGAGGTGGTCACCGCCTTCGAGCTGGACCATCCGCAGTTCCGCGCCTTGGCCATCGCGCCGGTGCTGGACACCGCCGATCTCACCGACGCGGCCCGCGTCCGGCTGGCCGAGCTTGCGGCCGGCGGTTCCAGGCTCCAACTGACGCCGCACCAGAGCGGGACCGACGGCTTCTTCCTGGCCCTGTTCGAAAGGATGGCATGAACGACACTCCCGAGCCCGGCCACCAGCGCGTCCTGATCGTCGACTACGGCAGCCAGGTCACCCAGCTGATCGCCCGGCGGGTGCGCGAGGACGGCGTCTATTGCGAGGTCCACCCCTGCCAGAAGGTGGACGGCCTGTTCCTGGAGACCTTCGACCCCTCCGCCATCATCCTCTCCGGCGGCCCGGAGAGCGTCACGCACGATGGCAGCGCGCGTGCGCCCGACAGCGCCTTCACCCGGGGCGTCCCGGTGCTGGGCATCTGCTATGGCGAGCAGACCATGGCCGCTCAGCTCGGCGGCTCGGTGAAGGCCGGCTCCCCCGAGTACGGCCGGGCCGAAATCCAGATCGTGCGCGAAAGCCCTCTGTTCGATGGCTTCGGCGGCGTGGGCCACAGCGAGCCGGTCTGGATGAGCCATGGCGACTGCGTCAGCGCCATCCCGCAGGGCTTCGAACCCATCGCAGTTTCAGAAGGCGCGCCTTACGCCGCCATCGCCGACGAGGGGCGGCGGCTCTACGGCGTGCAGTTCCATCCCGAGGTGGCGCACACCCCGCGCGGCTCGCTGCTGCTGCGCAACTTCACCCGCAAGATCGCCAACCTGACGGGCGACTGGACCATGGCCAAGTTCCGCGAGGAGGCCGTCGCCCGCATCCGCGCCCAGGTGGGCCGGGGCAAGGTGATCTGCGGCCTGTCCGGTGGCGTGGACAGCTCGGTGGCGGCGGTGCTGATCCACGAGGCCATAGGCCCGCAGCTCACCTGCGTGTTCGTGGACACCGGGCTGCTGCGCGCCGGTGAGGGTGACCAGGTCGTCTCGCTGTTCCGCGGCCAGTACAACGTTCCGCTGATCCACGTGGACGCTTCGGACCGGTTCCTGGGCGCGCTGAAGGGCGTCAGCGACCCGGAAACCAAGCGCAAGACCATCGGCCGGCTGTTCATCGAGGTGTTCGACGCCGAGGCCGCCAAGATCGACGGCGCCGACTTCCTGGCCCAGGGCACGCTCTACCCCGACGTGATCGAGAGCGTCTCGGTGCACGGCGGCCCATCGGCCGTAATCAAGAGCCACCACAATGTCGGCGGCCTGCCCGAGCGGATGCGGCTGAAGCTGGTCGAGCCCCTGCGCGAGCTGTTCAAGGACGAGGTGCGCGCGCTGGGCCGCGAGCTCGGCCTGCCGCCCGCCTTCGTCGGCCGCCACCCCTTCCCCGGCCCGGGCCTGGCCATCCGCATCCCTGGCGAGGTCACGCCCGAGCGGGTGCGGGTGCTGCAAAAGGCCGACGCCATCTGGCTGGAGGAGATCCACAAGGCGGGGCTGTACGACTCCATCTGGCAGGCCTTTGCGGTGTTGCTGCCGGTCAAGACGGTGGGGGTGATGGGCGATGCTCGCACCTATGAGGACGTTTGCGCGCTTCGCGCCGTGACCTCCGTGGACGGTATGACCGCAGACATGTCGCGTATCCCCTGGGAGGTGCTGGAGCGCACGGCGACACGGATCGTCAACGAGGTGGCGGGCGTCAACCGCATCACCTACGACATCACCTCCAAGCCGCCCGGCACCATCGAGTGGGAATGAGTTCGGCGCGTTCGTAAGCTGTCGCGGACGGCCGGTTCCCCTGTGGCGTTCCAACGAGGTAGGTCGCGCCGGTTGAGCGCCGTCAGGTGACGTCTGTCACTTGCCGGTTCGACTGGAACAGCCATCCTGGCGCAACAGCGGAGGAGGCCGGCGTGCGGCGCGCGTATTGAGGCTGGTGGCGAGGGCGCCCGCACGTTCGAGGAAGGACGTTCCTATCGAGTGGCGTACGTCGCCGCTCAAGCTGAGCGGCCGGCTCGTCTGGCTGGCCTACCTCGCCCTCTACTTCACGCCTTGGCTGTTCCAGCCGCCGAGCCTGCGAGAGCGGATCGCCGGACTAGCGGGAACGGCTGTGTTCCTGGCCATCTACGTTGATGGGCTGCGGACGCGCCGCTCGCCGATGCTCCATGCTGTGGCGTCCGCCGTGATCGGCTTCGCGCTCAGCCCCTTCGGCGGCGCTTGGAGCGTGTTCAACGTCTATGGCTCCAGCTTCGCGGCGAGGGTCAGGCCCAGGCGCAGCGCGACGGTCATGCTGGTCTGCCTGCAGCTGGCGCTGGCGGTGTTCGGGCTGGCGACCCATCAGCCCTGGCCGGCCTGGGTGTCGGGCATCTTCTTCGGCGCCTTGATCGGCTTCGGCGTGCTCTGGCAGAGCGAGCTGGAGGAGAAGAACCGCCAGCTCGAGCAGGCCCAGGGAGAGGTGCGCGTCCTGGCCACCACGGCCGAGCGGGAGCGGATCGCCCGCGACCTGCACGACCTTCTCGGCCACACCCTGACCGTGGTCGCCGTCAAGGCCGAGCTGGCCCAGCGGCTCTGTGACCGCGACCTGGACGCGGCGCGGCGCGAGATGCAGGAGCTCGCCGCCATCGCCCGTGACGCACTGACCGAGGTGCGCACCGCCGTGGTCGGCATGAAGGGCGCGAGCCTCGCTTCCGAAGTCGAGCGGGCCGAAAGGGCGCTATCGGCCGCCGGCGTTCAGGCACGGGTGCGCAACCGGCTCGCAGCCGGCGACCCGCAACGGGAGGCGGTGATCACCATGGCGCTCCGGGAAGCGGTGACCAATGTAATCCGCCACGCCCACGCCAAGGTGTGCACCATCGGCGTAGAGTCCACGCCGGACGGCGGGATGAGGCTCAGCGTCGCCGATGACGGACGCGGCGGCTCCGTGTCGGAAGGGTCCGGGCTCTCGGGCATGAGGACGCGCCTGGAGGCTGCGGGCGGCAGTCTCCTGGTGGAGGGCGGCCGCGAAGGTCTGCAGCTGACGGCGAGCCTGCCGCCAAGCCCGGGACAGCGGGCATGATCCGCATCGTCATCGCCGAAGACCAGGCCCTGGTGCTCGGCGCGCTCGCGGCCCTGCTGGACCTGGAGGACGATCTGCAGGTCATCGGGCGTGCATCTAGCGGTCAGGAGGCGCTGGATCTCGTCGTCGCGCTGCAGCCCCACGTGCTGGTCTCGGACGTCGAGATGCCGGAGCTGAGCGGCATCGAGGTCGCGGCGCGGCTGCAGGCGCAGCGTTCGCCTGTGCGGGTGCTGATCGTCACCACCTTCGGGCGAGCGGGGTATCTGCGCCGCGCGCTGGACGCAGGGGTGCGCGGCTACCTGCTGAAGGATACGCCCAGCGCCGAGCTGGCCGCCGCCGTGCGTACGGTCGCCGCCGGGGGGAAGGCCATCTCGCCCCATCTTGCGGAAGCCGTCTGGGACACGCCGGCCGACCCGCTGACCGAACGCGAGCGGGCGATCCTGCGCCTGGCGGAGGAGGGCCGCTCCAACCGCGCCATCGCCTCAGCACTGAGCCTGTCGGTCGGCACGGTGCGCAACTACCTCTCCGAAGCCGCCCAGAAGCTGGGAGCGTCCAACCGGACCGAGGCCGGCCGCATCGCCCGCTCCAACGGCTGGCTCTGATCCTTCCGCACGGTCCGGCGACACGGGTGACTTTCGTCATCTTTTCAAGATGACGGCGCACACTGGCGGCCAGCTCTGATCGCCTCCAAACTCCTGTCATCGAGAGAAGGAGACGGTCGTGGTGGAGCTGACATCGGCGCGGGGCGCGCCCCTGAACGAAACCAGCGAGGCCGCCGCTCTCGGCAGGCCCGTCGATCGCGTGTTGGACTATATGCGCAAGAACGGGATCAACCTCGCCACTGAGCTCGTGGTCAACTTCGTCCTGCCCTACGTGATCTACGATCAGGCCAAGCCCGCGCTGGGCGACGTCAATGCACTGATCGCCTCCTCTGGTCCGCCGGTCGTCTGGAGCCTGGTGGAATTCGCCCGCCGCCGCAGGATCGACGCCCTATCGATGCTGGTGCTCGCCGGCATCGTGCTCTCGGTGCTGGCGGTCTTCGGCGGCGGTTCGGTTCATCTCCTGCAGCTGCGCGAGAAGCTCGTGACCGCGCTCATCGGCATGGTCTTCCTGGGCTCGGCGGCCATCGGAAGACCGCTGGTCTATCAGCTCGCCCGCGCCGGCATGATGCGAAGCAAATCTTCGGAACTGGCCGCCTTCGAGGCCCTGCGCGACAACACGTTCTTCCGCCGCTCCATGACGCTGATGACCCTGGTGTGGGGCATCGGCCTGGTGGGCGAGGCGGTGCTCTCCTGCGTCCTGGTCTATACGATCAGCGTTCGCGAATACCTGATTGTCGGGCCCATCCTCGGCAACGCCAGCATGGGTGCGCTCGGCCTCTGGACCTTCTGGTACAGTCGGCGCCAGCGGCGACGGGGTCAAGCCCGTCGCGCAGCGCTTCTGGGAGCTGGTGGCGGCCGGCGTGATCAAACGCCATGACCATCAGCGGCTGGCGCCCGTGGTGGACTACACGATGACGCCGTTCGGAATGACGCCTGTTCAGGCGCTCATGCCTTATGCACCTGGGGAACGGAGCCGGGCCCAGGTGGAGAAGATCATGATGCCTGTTGGGTCCAGGCGCGACGACGAGGTGAACTCAGATGCCTGAGGGCGATAGTATTTCAGGCGGATGGTCTGCAGCCGCTCAGGGTTGATCTTCTCGCTGGAAAAACGCACCCGCCGAAAAAGCGGCGCCTCGTCATCTCCCGCGCCGCCCCGCCTTCGGCTACCTCTCCTCGCAAGGCGGCTCCGACACGAACAGCAAGCGGGACGACACGGACTGCGCAACCCCGGGGTTCGAGGCATGCCCCAGCGATTTCCCCGGTCAAACGGCGCAGCATGAGAGCCCGATCCCCCAGTAGGTCGTCAATGGGCATCGTAGTGGCCCAGACCCGTCCAGGTCCTTGCAGCGGCGGAGGAAAACCCCCGCGCAGGACCCGCCCCGGCGGGGGCGTGTAGGCGTAAACGGTCTTTGACATGCGTTCGCCCCACGCGGGGGTGGCTCCAGACCGACGAAGCC
>CALMGB010000355.1:2474-15347 GCA_937863535.1 uncultured Caulobacteraceae bacterium | reverse complement strand
CAGGCGGCGGCGTTCATCGTCGGTCAAGACCGCCGGCGCGTACCCCTCTGCGTTGAAGAGCGACTCGATGCTGTCCAGATCGAGCTGGTCTTCCAGACGCAGCGCGCCGAGCACCAGCGCCCGGCCGCTCTCCTCGCCCATGGCCCAGGCCAGCCGGGTGCGGGCGCGCAGCACGGCGTAGACCCGCTCGGCGATGGCCCGCCTGTCCTTGGCCCCGGCGAAGCGATGCGCCCGACCCCAGCCCCGCAGCACCTCGTCGGCCGGCGTCGAGCCGGACGCGACGGCGTCCAGCACCTCGATGGCGGCGGCGAGGCGGGCGGGCGGCGTCAAGCGGGCCGAAGGATCGCGAAGATGATGAGCGCCAGCCCCAGCAAGGACAGCATCCACGCCACCGAGCGCACCATCGGCACGCCGAAGGCGTAGAGCGGCACGTAGATGATCCGCATGACCAGATAGGTCCACGCTCCCCAGAGCGTCAGCGCGCCGTCGCGATGGGCGACATGGGCGATCAGCACGGCCGCGGCGAACAGGGGCAGGGTCTCGAAGAGGTTCTTCTCCGCCCGCTGCAGCCGGCCGGTGATCTTGCCGACGGGCGGCCCAGGCGCGTCCCGCGGCCCGGCGTTGAAGCCGATCCCCGTCTCGCGACTGCGGAACCCGGCCGGCAGGAAGACCTGCACGATGGCGAGCACCAGCGTCCAGCCGAGGATGGCAAGTTCAGTGGTCATGGATCGGCCCCATCGACTCAGAACGCCTTGGGCAGCCCGGCGTCCTCGAGCACCTTATTCGCAGTGTGCCGGGAGTCGATGTTCACTGGGACCGTAAATGGCGCCTCGCTCCGCGAACTCCGCCAGACATCGTGCCCTCGCCGTGCCGCACGAACCAGCATCCGCGCTCCAGCAGCGCCTCGCGTACCAGACACCCATAGCCCTCACGCCGCGCGGCGACGGGCTCGCGCGCTGGAGTGCGCGATGATCTCGATGGAAATGTCGAAGTCGCCCTGCTCGCCGGAGGCTTCCACCAAGTCGGCGACCGCGAGCGGGAGCTGCTCGCGCAGCTGCTCCACCGTGGCGGCCTCAACGTTCAGCCCCGGGAGATCACTGGACTCCACGTACCAGACGCCAGCCTCGGCATCGTAGGCCACCTTCACCACGATTAGCGTCATGTTGGTGATCTGCTCTCGCGCTTCGAGCCTTGTCAAATCGAGTGACCCCGTGTGTCCACGTCAGCCCCCCGACGGATGGTAGTTCGGCGCCTCCCGGGTGATCTGAACATCGTGGACGTGGCTTTCGCGAAGGCCGGCCGCCGAGATGCGAATGAACCGCGCCCGCGTCTGAAGCTCGGGAATCGTGGATGCGCCGGTGTAGCCCATGGCGGCGCGGAGGCCGCCCACGAGCTGGTGCAGGATGGCGCCGATCGGCCCCTTGAACGGCACCTGTCCCTCGATCCCCTCCGGCACCAGCTTGAAGGTGTCGGCCACCTCCTTCTGGAAGTAGCGGTCCGCGGAGCCTTGGGCCATCGCGCCGACCGACCCCATGCCGCGGTAGGCCTTGTAGGAGCGGCCCTGGTACAGGAACACCTCGCCTGGCGCCTCCTCGGTCCCTGCGAACATGGAGCCCAGCATGGCGACGGACGCGCCCGCCGCGATCGCCTTGGCGAGGTCGCCCGAGAACTTGATGCCGCCGTCCGAGATCACGGGCGCGCCGCTGTCGGCCGCCGCCCGCACGCAGTCGGCCACCGCCGACAACTGGGGCACGCCGACGCCCGCCACGATGCGGGTGGTGCAGATGGAGCCCGGGCCGATGCCGACCTTGATGGCGTCCGCGCCGGCGTCGATCAAGGCGCGGGCGCCCTCGTAGGTCGCCACGTTGCCGGCGACGACCTGGACCCGGTTGCTCTCGCGCTTGATGCGCTTGACGGCGTTGGCCACGTGGATGGAATGGCCGTGGGCGGTGTCGATCACCACCGCGTCCACGCCCGCGTCCACCAGCGCCATGGAGCGCTCATAGCCGCTGTCGCCCACGGTGGAGGCCGCGCCGACCCGGAGCCGGCCCTTGTCGTCCTTGGCGGCGGCGGGATAGGCCTCGGACTTCTCCATGTCCTTGACGGTGATCAGGCCAACGGCGCGGAAGTCGTCGTCCACCACGATCAGCCGCTCGATCTTGCGGCGCTGCAGGATGGCGCGGGCCTCGGCCTGGGTGGCGCCCTCGCGCACGGTGATCAGGCCCTCGGCCGTCATCAGATCGCCGGCGGTGCGCGCGGCGTCGCTTTCGAAGCGCACGTCGCGGTTGGTGAGGATGCCCACCAGCCGGCCTGTCTCGCGCTCCACAACGGGGAAGCCGGAGACGCGGCGCTGGGCCTTGATCGCGCGGATCTCACCGAGCGGGGTGTCGGGGTGGATGGTGATGGGGTTGATCACCATGCCGCTCTCGTAGCGCTTCACCTCGCGCACCTGATCGGCCTGCTCCATCACCGACAGGTTGCGGTGGATCACCCCCATGCCGCCAGCCTGGGCCATGGCGATGGCCAGCCGGCTCTCGGTGACCGTGTCCATGGCGGAGGACATCAGGGGAATGTTGAGCGCAATCTCACGGGTCAGCCGGGTGGACGTGTCCACCTGGGTCGGCATGTAGTCCGACGCGCCGGGTTCCAGCAAAACGTCGTCGAAGGTGAGCCCTTCGCGAATCTCCATCCGGAGCCTCCATTTTGCAGGCGGCATATAGCGGTCGCACACCTGCAGGGAAAGGCCGGCTCGCCTGGAAGCAGATGGTAATAGCTTGGCTTTAGGCCTGTCGCCGCTTGGAGGGAGCGGTCGCAGAGGCCGCCTGGGAGGCGTCATGATCACCTTCGTCGCACTGGCCGTCGGCGGCTACCTCGCCGCAGTCGCCGGTCTCGTCTGGGTCACCGGCCCGGTCGCGCACCAACGGCGATGAAGTCGGCTATGGTGTCGGCGGCGGTGTCCTGCTCTGCCGGGCTGAGGTCCTTCAGCCGCAGGCGCAGATGCGGCTCGGCGCCGTCCGCGCCGGAGCGCCCATAGGCGGGATCGTAGTGTTCAGCGAGCAGCTCGGCGACGAGCGGCTCCACCTCCCCAGCAAACGCCATCGCCCGCCAGCTGTCCAGGCGCTTGCGCCCATGCCGACCCGGAAGGCGCGCCAGCAGCTCGGCCAGCCGGTCGGGATCACGCGCCAAGGGAGCATAGGCGTCAGCGAGCGCTGCGACTCGCGCTTCCAGGGGCGCAGAGAGTTCGATGCGCCGGCCCGCCTGCATGGCGCCCCACAGCGCCGGTGGCAGGAAGCGCTCGCCGATGCGGCTGGACTCGGCCTCCACCACGACGGGCCGCAGGGGGTCGAGGGCGTCCAGCGCGGCGGCCAGGCGGCTTTCGAACAGCTTCTGGCTGGGCTGGCCGCCCATCTCACCAAACACCGAGCCGCGATGGGCGGCGAGCGCCTCCAGGTCTAGGGTCTGGAGGCCGCGGATCGCCAGCCGCGCCAGCAGGTCGGTCTTGCCGACCCCTGTGGGGCCGCCCAGCAGCACCACGTCCAAGCTCGGCGCCTGGTCATAGAGGCGGGCGACCACCCCTCTGCGGTAGGTACGATAGCCGCCCAGTAGCACCGTCGTGCGCCAGCCTACCTGGGACAGGATCAACGCCATGGCCTGGGATCGCTGGCCGCCCCGCCAGCAGTAGAGCAGAGGCGACCACCCCCCTGGCTTGTCCCTCAACGGGCCTTCGAGATGGCTGGCGACGTTGCGGGCGATGTAGGCGGCGCCGATCCTGCGGGCGTCGAACTTGGACGACTGGACGTAGATCGTGCCGACCTCGGCCCGCTCGGTGTCGTCGAGCACCGGCAGGTTCACTGCACCGGGCAGATGATCCTCGGCGAACTCCCCGGGTGAGCGGACGTCTATGACCTGATGGAAGTCGCCAAGGCCGCCGCTCAGGTCCTGCAGGGTCCGCAACATCGCCCCTGGATAGAACCTCCCGGCGGCGCTGCGAAGGCCGCCGTCAGCGCGAGTTGATCAGCCCCGCTCGCTGACGAAGGTGACCTTCACGCCGGGCTTCACCGCCTTGGACAGCTCCTCGGCGTCCCAGTTGGTCAGGCGCACGCAGCCATGGCTGGCGGTCTTGCCGATCACGTGCGGGTCTGGGGAGCCGTGGATGCCGTAATCCGGTGCGCTGAGCGCAATCCAGACAACGCCGACGGGATTGTTCGGGCCAGGCGGGATGTGCAGCTTGCCGGCATGCTTGGGGCCCCAGGTGAGCTTGCTGGGGTCGTACATGTAGTCCGGGTTCTGCGACACGCCGGTCACCTTCCAGGTGCCCTTGGGCGAAGGCCGGGTGGTGGAGCCCACGGTGGCGGGAAAGACGGCGACCACCTTGTGGCTGTCGTCGTAGGCGATGACCTGGGCCATCTTCTTGTTCACGTCGAGGGTCTTCACCGCAGGCAGCGCACCCGGGCCGGGATCGACCACGACGATCTGGGTCCCGGCCTTGGAGAGGTCGGCGCCAGGGTTCAGGGCCTGCAGGAACTGCTCGTCCATGTGGAAGCGTTGGGACAGCATCTGAAGGGGAGACGTATAGCCCAGGGACTGGACCTTGGACATCTTGATGAAGTCCTCGCCCACCGCCGGCGAGAAGGGACCCGCGGCGTCCGCTTGCGTGATGGTGTAGGTCTTCAGGACCGGCGCGTTATCCGCTGAGGTCAGCGACTTCCAGGTGGCCTCGTCCAGATCGCCGGACGGCTGCAGGCCATGGGCCTGATCGTAGGCCATGATGGAGTGCTTGACGTTCTCGCCCATGCGCCCGTCGATCACGCCAGGGCTGAAGGCGGCGCGATCGAGCAGAACCTCGGCGCGCACCAGGGCGGGGCTGGCTGTTTTCGCGTCGGCTTCGGCCGGCCCCGTCGCGTTGCCGCCGACATTGTCGTAGCCGTTGATCTCGTTGTCGCCGCCGGTCTCGTTGCCGGAGGGGTCAGCGCCGCCCGCAGGCACCGCGAACTGCGCGCCGTTCACCGTGGCAAGCCTGAGGCTCGAACTGGCGCCCGCCGTCTTGGCCGAAGCGTCGCCCGTGGTGTTCGATGGGACAGCTTTTGCGCCTCCCCCAACCGCCGTTTGAGACTGAGAACATGCCCCGAGCGCCAACGCAGCGGCAGAAGCCAGGAGGGTACGGAAGAGGGTCATGAAACCTGCAAAGCTGGACAGCAGGACAACCGCCTACGGCCACCAAGCGTTCCAGGCGGACGCGCGGCCGGCGCAAGCCGACCGCCGCGGGCCTCAGTCCGCCATGGCGGGCTCGTCGCCCGCCTCGTCGTCGTCCAGGGACTCTTCGAGCAGGTCGCCCGCAGTCACGTCGATCTCGCCCGGGCGGGTCTCGCCGGAGAGGCTCTCGATCTCGAAGATGATCTTGGCGTCCTTGAGGTCGACCTTGACGTGGCCGCCGCGCACCAGCCGGCCGAACAGGATCTCGTCGGCCAGCGGCTTCTTGATGTGCTCCTGGATCACCCGAGCCAGTGGCCGGGCGCCGTACAGCTCGTCATAGCCGTTCTTGGCCAGCCAATCGGCCGCGTCGTCGCTGAGCTCGACGGTGACATTGCGGTCGGCGAGCATGGCCTCGAGCTGCAGGATGAACTTCTGCACCACGTGGCGGATGGTCTCCTGGGCCAGCGGCTTGAAGGTGACGATGGCGTCCAGGCGGTTCCTGAACTCCGGCGTGAACAGGCGGGTGATGGCCGCCTCATCCTCGCCGGTGACCCGGCCGCGGCCGAAGCCGATGCCGTTCTTGTTGTTGTCGGACGCGCCGGCGTTGGTGGTCATGATCAGGACGACGTTCCTGAAATCCACCTTCTTGCCGTTGGAGTCGGTCAGGGTGCCATGGTCCATCACCTGCAGTAGGATGTTGAACACGTCCTGGTGGGCCTTCTCGATCTCGTCGAGCAGGACCACGGCGTGCTTGTGCTGATCCACAGCATCGGTGAGCTGGCCGCCCTGGTCGTGACCGACATAGCCCGGAGGCGCGCCGATGAGCCTGGAGACCGTGTGGCGCTCCATGTACTCGCTCATATCAAAGCGCAGCAGCTCGATGCCGAGGGTATGGGCGAGTTGGCGAGTCACCTCGGTCTTGCCGACGCCGGTGGGGCCGGAGAACAGGTAGGAGCCGATCGGCTTCTGCCCGTCGCGCAGCCCCGCCCGCGACATCTTCATGGCGGCGGCGAGCTGGTGGATGGCGTCGTCCTGGCCATAGACCGCCCGCTTCAGGTCTTCCTCCAGGCTGCGCAGGCCCTCCGTGTCGGACTTGGAAACCGACTTGGTGGGGATTCGCGCCATCTTGGCGATGACGTTCTCGATGTCCTTGACGCCGAGCTTCTTCCGCCGCTTGGCCTCGGGCAGCAGCATCTGCGAGGCGCCCGCCTCGTCGATGACGTCGATGGCCTTGTCCGGCAGCTTGCGGTCGGTGATGTACTTGGCCGACAGCTCCACCGCCGCCTTGATGGCGTCGTCGGTGTACTTCAGCTTGTGGAAGTCCTCGTAGTAGGTCTTCAGGCCCTTCAGGATCTTGATGGTGTCGTCGAGCGTCGGCTCCACCACGTCGATCTTCTGGAACCGGCGGACCAGGGCGCGGTCCTTCTCGAAGTGCTGCCGGAACTCCTTGTAGGTGGTGGAGCCCATGCATTTGAGCGTGCCGGACGCCAGCGCCGGCTTCAAAAGGTTGGAGGCGTCCATCGCCCCGCCCGAGGTCGCGCCCGCGCCGATGACGGTGTGGATCTCGTCGATGAACAGGATGGCGTTGGGGTGGCTTTCCAGCTCCTTCACCACTTGCTTGACCCGCTCCTCGAAGTCGCCGCGGTAGCGGGTGCCGGCCAGCAGGGTGCCCATATCGAGGCTGAAGATGGTGGCGCCGGACAGCACCTCCGGCACGTCGCCGGTGACGATCTTGCGGGCGAGGCCTTCGGCGATGGCGGTCTTGCCGACGCCAGGGTCGCCCACCAGCAGCGGGTTGTTCTTGGAACGGCGGCAGAGCACCTGGATGGCCCGCTCCACCTCCTGCATCCGGCCGATCAGAGGGTCGACCTTGCCGGCGCGCGCCTTTTCGTTGAGGTTGACGCAATAGGCCTCCAGCGCCTCGCCGCCGGTCTTGGTGTTCTTCTCCTCCGCGCCCTCCTCGGAGGAAGACGAACCCTTCACGTTGCGGGGCTCCGAAGCGCCCGCCTTCTTGGCGATGCCGTGGGCGATGAAGTTGACCGCGTCGTAGCGGGTCATGTCCTGCTCCTGCAGGAAGAAGGCCGCATGGCTTTCCCGCTCAGAGAAGACCGCCACCAGCACGTTGGCGCCGGTCACCTCGTCACGGCCCGAAGACTGGACGTGGATCACAGCACGCTGGATCACCCGCTGGAAACCGGCGGTGGGCTTGGCGTCCTCGCCGTCGTCGACGATCAAGCTTCGCAGCTCGGTATCGAGATAGTTGATCAGGTTCTTCTTGATGACCGGCAGGTCGACGTTGCAGGCGCGCATGACCGCGGTCGCCTCCTGGTCGTCGGCAAGACTGAGCAGCAGGTGCTCCAGCGTCGCGTATTCGTGCTTGCGCTGGTTGGCGTAGGCCACGGCGCGGTGGAGGGTCTCTTCGAGGTTGCGAGAGAAGGACGGCATGGGCGACCTCTCAATCCTTTTCCATGGTGCATTGGAGCGGGTGCTGATGACGGCGCGCTGTGTCGACCACTTGCGCCACCTTGGTCTCGGCTACCTCGTAGGTGAAGACGCCGCAGACCCCCACCCCATGCTGGTGAACGTGGAGCATGATCCGCGTGGCTTCCTCGCGCGTCTTGTTGAAGAAGCGCTCCAGCACGTAGACCACGAATTCCATCGGGGTGTAGTCGTCATTCAGGATCAGGACACGGTACAGGGACGGCTTCTGCGTCTTCGGCTTGACCTGGGTGACGACCGCTGATCCCGCGCCGCCTCCCCGATCCCCTGGCTTACGCTCGGCCATTCACACCCGTCTCCACGGCGCCCACGAACTCTACCGCCCGCAGATTAGATATGGAAATTCCGCCGGGTTGGAAGCCCTTGACAGAACTGGCTTGGAATTAAGCCGACGCAGCGCCCACGCTTACGGCGCCGCCTTCCCACGCCACCCATTCACCATGGGGATGGGCTATGGCGAGCCGCCGCTCCCGCCCCTCCGGCCAGAGGGTCAGGCGGACCTCGTAGCCGGCGTCCGGCAGGCCCTCCATGCGCAGCCAAGCGAAAGGCTGGTCGGGCGTGGCCGCAGCAGCGGCCTTTGCGATCGCGCGATCCAGCCGTTGGCGCGCCTGTTCGGACAGGTACTGGCGGACGATCGAGTGGAACAGGACGGTGGCCGTACCTGGCGCGGGGTGCACGTTCTCCTCCGCCCAAGCTGCAGCGTCGGCGCGCTCGACCCTGACGCCGCGCGCCACGGCGAGGGCTATGGCGGCTTTCAGGCGCGGCAACCGCGATCTCTGGTCCGCCCAGACGAAGGATTGCAGCCGGAGCGCCTGGACCGCATCGGCGATGTCGATGGGCGCCTGATCGCATCCTCGCCGCTCCACCACCACGGGCCAGGACGGATCGGGCGGTGGCGCACCACGCCAGTCGGTCTGCAGCGTGAGCGGGGAGCTGAGGTCGCCGCGCTGGACGCCGTCGCCCAGCCGGTAGCCGTAGGCGTCCCAGGATTGGTTCAGCCCTGCGCTCGAGCCCAACTCCAGGCATCTGAGCGGCAGGCCCGTCTCCTCGGCGATAGTCAGAAAACCGCCAAGCAGGGCCGCCGACCGCAGCACCTCGTTGGTTTGCGGCGGGGAAAGCAGCGCCCCGGTGATCTCGCCGAACCGCCGGCGCACGACTTCCGGGATCAGCCGGGCCGCAGCCTCTGCATCGCCCGCGCTCGCATCCTGCGGATAGACGGCCGCAAGCGCGGGTTCTTCGCCCTTGAGCACCAGCAGGTGCAGTGCGTCAAGCAAGCGAAGAGGGACGGCTTCTCGCACCAGGGTTTCGGCCGAGGCGTCGGCCCAGGCCTGAAACAGCAAGGCAGACGCACCGCCTGCGCTAATGTCGGTCAGCACGGCCTCGATCACGGCGGCCGAAAAGGGGGCCTGGGTCGACCGGCAGAACTCCGCCTGCCACTGCATCGCCTTGAGAACGGCCGTCATCATAGGACGATCCTAGACGACCTAGGCCCGAGATGTCGCCGTCCCGGGCCCTCGACGCTTAGCGAGACTTGCCGATCTCAGCGGGCGGACTGCATCGTCTCGGCGAGCGCGGTGGCGCGCTCGTTCAAGGGGCGAAAGCTTTCCTTGACGACCGAGGACAGGACCTCGGCGGCCTTGTTCATCTCGGAGATGTAGGCCTCCATGGCGGTCTTGGCGTAGGTGGTCTGGAGCTCGACCACTTCCTGCATGCTGCGGGCGCCGGACAGGGCCTTGGCCTGCTCGACCTGGCTCTCCATGGCCTTCTTTGTGTAGGCCATGGCGTGGCTTCCCAGGGTCTCGACGCCCTTAGTGGCGGCGGTGACGCTTTCCACCACGGCCTCCAGGTTACGCTTGTTCTGAGCGCCCAGCTCGTTCAGCGCGGTCATGGACTTCTCCACGCCGTCCTTGAAGGCGTGGTCGGTCATGGCGCTGGCGCGGCTCATGGTGTCGCGCATGACTTTGTCGCCGGCGAAGGCGGCCTGGTTCAGGGTGTCGGCGGCGGCGGTCGCGCCTTCCTTGGCGGTCTGCTCGGTCTGACCGGCGATGGTCTCGGCGTTCATGTCCACCTCACGTCTCCTCGGATGTTCGAGCGACGCGAATGACAGGATCTGACATAGGTCAGAGGGCGCCGCTAACCCACTCATTAAGACCGATCTGACATTCGCGTCAAGGAAATTGTGCAGTGCACAAGGACCCATGCTGCGGCGCAATCGTCGCGGCGGATGCGACACGGGTGTCCTCACACACTGTTTACCTTGGAGAAAGGTTGATCACTCACCATAAACCATAGTCGTGGGCGGTCCGGGGGGCCGCCGGTTCAACAGAGACGGACGCACCCCGATGCCGCAACCCGCCCGCCGGCGACCCGCCGGCATCGCCTGCGCCTTCGCCGCTCTGATGGGCGTCTGCGCCCCCGCGATCGCCCAGGCGCAGGGCCTGTTCACCCAGCCGAAATACGCCGCGATCGTCGAGGACGCCAACACCGGCGAGGTGCTCTACACCATGCGCGCCGACGCCCTGCGCCACCCCGCCTCCATCACCAAGATCATGACGCTGTATCTGACCTTCGAGGCGCTCTCGACGGGGCGGCTGCGCATGAGCGACGTGATCACCATCTCGCCCCACGCCTTCTCCATGATGCCGTCCAAGGTCTCCACCCATGCCGGCGAGCAGCTGACGGTGAGCGAGGCGATCCCGGCCATGACCGTCCACTCCGCCAACGACGTGGCGGTCGCGATGGCCGAGCGGCTGAGCGGCAGTGAGGGCCAGTTCGCGGCGCTTATGACCGCCCGCGCCCGCGAGCTCGGCATGACCTCGACGACCTTTGTGAACGCCTCCGGCCTCCCCCCGGACGGCGAGCAGATCACCACGGCGCGGGACATGGCGATCCTGTCGCGCGCTGTGATGCGCGACTACCCGCAATACTACCAGTTCTTCGGGCTGAAGAGCTTCACCTACCGCGGCAAGCTGCTGCTGAACCACAACCACCTGGTGGCCAAGATGCCGGGCGTGGACGGCATGAAGACCGGCTACACCAGCCTGGCGGGCTTCAACCTGGTGGCGTCGGGCGTGCGCGACGGCCATCGACTGATCACCGTGGTGCTGGGCGGTCCTTCGGTCGCCGCCCGCGACGAGAACGTCGAGGAGTTGTTGGACGCAGGCTTCACCGTGCTGCGGAGCCGCGCCTTTGGCCAGCGGATGCGCCTGGCCTCTCTGATCGCCTCGCCCGACGACATGAGCGGGCCGGTCACCCGCGCGCCTGTAGAGATGGGCTCCGCCGACCAGCCCAACCTGCAGGTCGAGGTCCAGCCGACGATGCGGACCCTGCCAACCATGGAAGCCGCCCGCACTTTGGCCGAGCCGCCCGCCGAGGTCGCGGAGGCGCAGCCTGCCGCCGTCGATTGCGCGCCCGCCAGACACGGACGCCATCGCCACCATCGGGGTGCGGGGGCATGCGCCGCCCCAGCCGTCGCCAAGGCCGAGTCGTCCAAGGCCGAGGCCCCTGAGCTGCGCCCCGCCGAACCCCGCGTCGCCAAGGTCAAGGCCGCGGAGGCGCTCGCCAAGCCCTGCACTTCGCGCCGCCGTCATCGTCACGCGGCGGCCTGCGACGCCGATATCCAGGCGGCCGAAGCCAAGCCTGATGCTATCGCCAAATCGGACAAGGCGGTCGCCGCCAAAGACGAGGGCGGCGGCTATATGATCCAGGTCGGCGCTTACAAGAATCACGCCCTGGCCGCCGGTCAGATCGAGAAAGTGTCGCCGCTTGTCTCCGGCGCGGGCAAGGTGGAAGAGGCTGGCGGCAATTACCGCGCCCGCTTCCGTGGCCTCAGCCAGAAGCAGGCTAAAGCCGCCTGCCACACTCTCTCGGCCAAGGGGCAGGCCTGCATGGTCATGGCCGGGAGCTAGGCGACCGGGCTGGAGCGGCGCCAGACCAGGGGTCGGCGCGACCTCCTCGCCGATCTCAGACCACTGAGCCGCCGCGTAGCGCCCGGACGACGAAGCTGACGACGAGCAGCACCAGGAAGATCAGGAACAGCACTTTGGCGATAACGGCGGCCAGGCCCGCCAGGGCGAAGAAGCCGAAGTAGAAGGCCGCAATGGCCACGATCGCGAATAGAAGCGCCCAACCCAGCATGACCGGTCTCCAGGCGACGCGGGCGAAAGCCGGCGTGCTGTGGGAACAACGTGGCGCACGAGGGCGCGTTCCGGCCAAGCTCGGCCAGGCGGCGTCCGCCAGGATGCGGCGAAGCGCGGTCAGGCGGACGGGCCAGCCGCTACTGGCAGCACCTCTGCAGGCCCAAAGCCCGCAAACAGGGCGGCCGGACCGACACAGATCACCGATCCTCCCCGGGCGACCTCCTCGGCTACCGAGACGGCGCCTGCCTCCGAGACCCGGCTGACCGGCGCGTCCCGCCGGGCGAGCGCCACCAGCTCAGGCGCAACGCCATCGGCGACCACGAGGCGGTCGGCGCGGCTGAGCGCCTGCAGGGCGCGAAGGCTCAACAAGTCCGGCGAAGCGGGCGGGACTAGCAGGCTCAACCGGCCACCACGGCCCGGTTCGGCCAGCGACCTCCGGGCGAGCGCAAGGGCCGCCTCCATCTCGTCTGTGATCGCAAGGCGGGGCGCCTCGCCGTCCAGCAACCGACGCAGCCAGGCCCGCCGGTCGACCACAGCCGGCAGGGCTGCGCGCACCTCGTCCTGCAGGGTCCGCAACAGCACCGCCGCGCCGCCCAGCCCAGCGGGCCAGCGCGCCTCGATCTCCCGCCGGAGCTCCGCGGCCAGCAGCGGCGCGGCGCCCCCGGTAGCGACCGCAGCGACGACTGCGCCTCGGTCTACGATGGCCGGGGTGTTGAAATCGCAGAGTTCGGGCCGGTCCACCACATTGACCAGGGCGCCTGCGGTGCGCGCCGCCGCCGCCGCGTCGACGGCCTCGCCGCCCGGGACTGCGACAAAGGCCAAGCGGGCGCCCGCATAGGCTTGCAGCCGGGCTGCTTCGGACCGGGCGACGCGGCGCAGGGTGGCGGGCGAGCCCTCGAACAGGCGCGCCTTGGCGTCCGCGGCCTCCCCCTCCCCCGCGACGGCGACAGTCAGTCCGGCCAACGGAAAGGCGGCGGGGAAGACCTCCACCTCAGCGAGCCTCCAACGCGTGCAAAGCCTGACGGGTGTCCACGTCGAACAG
>CALMGB010000355.1:0-2464 GCA_937863535.1 uncultured Caulobacteraceae bacterium | reverse complement strand
GCACCCCACGGTCCTGCACAGCCAGGCGGACGAAGTGCGGGCCTTGCGCTTCCATCAGCGCGCGGGCGCCGCGGTCGCCGGTCAGTCGCCCGGCGGCAGGGAACAGCTCGGCGCCGAGCAGGACGGGATGGCCCGGCTCGCCGTCCAGCACGGGGGCGACCGCGACGACGCCGGGACCGAAGGCGTCCGCCATCCGCTGAGCGAGTCCCGATGGGATGTCCGGCATGTCGCCGAGGAAGATGAACGCTCCCCGGCTGCGGGGCGCCACGAGGGCCAAGCCTGCCGCTAGCGACGCCGACAGCCCTTCACTCCAGTCCAGAGCGCGGGTTGTCCTGAGATGCGTGAGCTCGCCGCGAGCCTTCGAAAACGCTTCGACCACGGGCGCGACCTCGGGGTCTGACCCGGTGACCACGATGACTTCGTCGACGGGAGCGTCGAAAGCGGCCCGCAACGCCCCGTCCAACAGCACGCCGCCCCGAAAAGGCGCGGTGAGCTTGGCGCCCCCGAACCTTCGTCCGGCGCCCGCTGCGAGGACGAGCGCGCTAAAACCGGCCACTCCAGGGACATTAAGGTGATCCACGCGTTTGACCGGCATGCACGAATGTCCATCTATGGGGTCCGGGCCGGCGGACACATGACACCTTACGATATCCCAGAGCAGCCCATAAGCGGCCCGCGCTTCGGCGCGGGGCTCGCCATGGGCGCGCCGCTGCTGGACGGCCATCGGCGGCGCATCGACTACGTCCGCGTATCAGTGACCGACCGCTGCGACCTGCGCTGCACCTACTGCATGCCCGAGCGCATGCAGTTCCTGCCCCGGGCCGAGGTGCTGAGCCTGGAGGAGGTGGACCGGCTCTGCACCCTGCTGGTCGGGATGGGCATGACCAAGCTCCGCCTCACCGGGGGCGAGCCCCTGGTGCGCAAGGGGTTCCTCGCCTTGGTGGAGAGCCTCTCGCGGCACCTGCGCAGTGGTGCGCTGCGCGAGCTGACCCTGACCACCAACGGCACGCGCCTGGCCGAGATGGCCCGCGACCTGGCCCGATGTGGGGTGAGACGGGTGAACGTCTCCCTCGACACGCTCGACGCCGACGCCTACCGCCGCCTGACTCGGGGCGGGGATCTCGCCAGCGTCATGGCCGGGCTGGACGCCGCCCAGGCCGCGGGCCTGAAGGTGAAGATCAACGCCGTGGCGCTGAAGACCGACAATCTGGCCGGCATCCCCGCCATGGTCGCCTGGGCCCACGGGCGTAGCATGGAGCTGACGCTGATCGAAACCATGCCGCTCGGGGCCATGGAAGAGGATCGCACGGACCAGTACGTGTCGCTGTCGCAGGTTCGCGACACCCTCGCCTCCATCTGGACCCTTACGCCCGACGTCCATCTCACCGGCGGCCCGGCCCGCTATGTGCGGGTGGCGGAGACGGGCGGCCGGGTCGGCTTCATCACGCCGATGAGCCACAGCTTCTGCGACACCTGCAACCGGGTGCGCGTGACCTGCACGGGCACGCTGCACACCTGCCTCGGCCAGAACGACGCCACCGACCTCCGCGGCCCGTTGCGCGCGCATCCGAACGACGACGCTCCAGCGCGCGAAGCGGTGCTGTGCGCCCTCGCCACCAAGCCGAAGAGCCACGACTTCGTCATCGCCCGAGGCTCGGCCCCTGCGGTGGCGCGGCACATGTCCACCACGGGCGGCTGAGCGTGGCCAGGGTGCTGCTGTTCGGCGCGCTGGCCGACATCGCCGGCTGGCGCGAGCGCGAGGTGGAGGCGACAGCGATCTCAGGCCTGCGCGCGTGGCTGGCCGCCGACGATGCGATGCTGGGTGAAGCCCTGAACCGCCCTGGCGTGCAAGTGGCGATCGACAAGTCGCTGACCCGTGTGGACGCCGCGCTCGGCCCGTTCGCCGAGGTGGCCTTCCTGCCGCCCATGAGCGGAGGGTGAGGATGGAAGTTGCGCGCCGTCCTGACTTGTCCTGCCTTGCGCCGCAGGTGAGATGGCCATCATGACCGTGAACCTGCAGACCGAGCCGTTCCACCCGGGCGAACTGCTGGACCAGTTCACCGCCGGCCGCCGGGAGACCGGGGCCATCGTCAGCTTCACCGGCTTGATGCGCGCGGAGAACGGCGCCGCTGATGCGCTGCATCTGGATGCCTATCCCGGCTTCACCGAGGCCGAAATCGCGCGGACCGAAGCCGAGGCGCAGGCCCGCTTCATCCTCCAGGACAGCCTGATCGTGCATCGCCACGGCGCGATCGCGCCTGGCGAGCCGATCGTCTTCGTGGCCACCGCCGCCGCTCACCGCCGCGCGGCGTTCCAGGCGGCGGACCACCTGATGGACTACCTGAAATCGCGCGCACCGTTCTGGAAGCGGAGTTCGGGGCCGGGCGGCCCCTCGTGGATCGAACCCACCGCCCAGGACTTAGACGACGCAGCCCGCTGGGACGTCGCGCCCGCGGCCGAGGAC
>CALMGB010000354.1 GCA_937863535.1 uncultured Caulobacteraceae bacterium | reverse complement strand
GTATTCCCCCGTGCTTCGCGCAGGGGAGGCCAGATCAGGCGGCTTCGCTTTCCGCTACTGGCGCCGGCCGGGTCTCGGTCACCGCCCCGCCAGCCGCTTCAATCGCGGCGCGGGCGCCGGCGCTGGCGGAATAGACCGTCAGCGCCAGCTTCGCCGTCACCTCACCGTGGCCGAGCAGGCGCACGCCGTCCAGTTCACGGCGGATCACGCCGGCGGCCTTCAGCTCGGCTGCGCCGATTGGAGCCGCGACGTCCAGCTTGCCGGCTTCGATGGCCTTGGCGATGCGCCAGAGGTTCACCTCGGCGAACTCCTTGGCGAAGGGATTGTTGAAGCCGCGCTTGGGCATGCGCATGTGCAGCGGCATCTGGCCGCCCTCAAAGCCCTTCATGCCGTGGCCCGTGCGGGAGGTCTGGCCCTTCACGCCGCGGCCGGCGGTCTTGCCCTTGCCGGAGCCTTCGCCCCGGCCGACGCGCATGCGCTTCTTGCGGGCGCCTTCGTTGTCGGCGATCTCGTTCAGCTTCATGGCCTGCTCCTCTGGAGGCTTGCGCCGACCTCAGCGAGGTCGACTCGGCTATTAATCCCCCACGAAGCGGTGGCGGGACGTTGCTCAGCCCTCGTTCTCGACGCGGACCATGTGGGCGACCTTGGCGATCATGCCGCGGACGTGAGGGGTGTCGGGCAGCTCGGAAGTGCGGCCGATCTTGTTCAGCTTCAACCCCTTCAGGGTCTCGCGCTGGTCCTTTGGACGGCGAATCGGGCTCGCGACCTGGCGGACGACGACGGTGGCCATTTCCTAGCCCTCCACGGCTTCGGGCGACGAGGCGCCGTCGGCTCTGCGGCCCAGGACGTCGCTGACCTTCTTGCCGCGCTTGGCGGCGATCTGGCGGGGCGAGCTCTGGGCCTTCAGGGCGTCGAAGGTGGCGCGGATCATGTTGTAGGGGTTGGACGAGCCGATCGACTTGGCGACCACGTCGTGCACGCCCAGCGTCTCGAGCACCGCGCGCATGGGGCCGCCGGCGATCACGCCGGTGCCCGGAGGCGCAGCGCGCAGGGTCACCTTGCCAGCGCCGTGGCGGCCCGCGCCGTCGTGGTGCAGGGTTCGGCTCTCGCGCAGCGGGACGCGGATCATAGTCTTCTTGGCTTCTTCGGTGGCCTTGCGGATGGCCTCCGGCACTTCGCGTGCCTTGCCATGGCCGAAGCCGACCCTGCCCTTGCCGTCGCCCACCACCATCAGGGCGGCGAACGAGAAGCGGCGGCCGCCCTTCACGGTGGCGGCCACGCGGTTGATGTGGACCAACTTTTCCTGGATGTCGCTGTCGCGGTCCTCGCCATCGCGGGGGCGGCGGTTGCCTTCGTTGGGACGGGCCATCGGTTATCCTTAGAACTGCAGGCCGGCTTCGCGCGCGGCGTCGGCCAGCGCCTTGACGCGGCCGTGGAAGACGAACCCGCCGCGGTCGAACACCACGGTCTCGACGCCGGCAGCCTTGGCGCGCTCGGCGACGAGCTTGCCCACGGCCGCGGCGGCGGCCTTGTCGGAGCCCTTCTCGGGCACACCCTCGACCGACTCAAGTGAGGAGGCGGAGGCGAGCGTGTGGCCCGCCGCATCGTCGATGACCTGGGCGTAGATGTGCTTGGAGGAGCGGTGCACCGAGAGGCGCGGACGACCGTTGCCAACGGCCCGAAGGCGCAGGCGGTTGCGCTCGGCGCGGCGCAGGTGAGTTTCGCGGGGCTTGAGGGCCATGGCCTACTTCTTCTTGCCTTCCTTGCGCCGGACTTTCTCGCCGGCGTAGCGCACGCCCTTGCCCTTGTAGGGCTCCGGCGGCCGGATGCGACGGATGCGGGCGGCGACTTCGCCCACCATCTGCTTATCGATGCCCGAGATCTTCACCTCGCCCGGACGGGCGGACGCGAACGCGATCCCCTCGGGCGGCGGCATGTCGATGTCGTGGCTGAAGCCGAGCTGCAGGCTGAGGTTCTTGCCCTTGATCGCGGCGCGGTAACCCACGCCGACGAGTTCGAGCGTCTCCTCGTAACCCTTGGTGACGCCCTCCACCATGTTGCCCACCAGGGTGCGGGTGAGGCCCCACATGGCGCCGGCACGCTGGCTATCGCTGGTAGGGGTGAAGCTCAGCTGGCCGCCCTCCTGAGCCACGCGGATTTCCTCCGGCGCGGTGTAGGCGAGCTGGCCCTTAGGACCCTTAACGGCGATCTTCTGCCCGTCCAGCGTCACGGTGACGCCGGAGGGAACAGCGATGGCCTTCTTTCCGATACGGGACATGAACTATCGCCTCAGTAGACGCGGCACAGGACTTCACCGCCGACGTTCTCGGCGCGCGCAGCCTGGTCGCTCATCACGCCCTTGGACGTGGACAGGATGGAGATGCCAAGCCCGTTCTTCACCGGCTTCAAGTCGCCGATGGCGGAATAGACCCGGCGGCCCGGCTTGGACACCCGGTTGATCTCCACGATCACCGGCGCTCCGTCAAAATACTTCAGCTCGATCTCGAACTCGGGGTGCTTGCCGGGTTCTTCGACCAGGGCGTAGCCGCGGATGTAGCCCTCGGTCTCCAGCACGTCGAGCACACGCCCGCGGAGCTTGGAGGCAGGAGTGGACACCTTGGAACGCTTGCGCATGGCGGCGTTGCGGATGCGAGCGATCATGTCGCTCAGGGGATCGTTGAAAGACATCTTCTCCCCTCCCCTACCAGCTGGACTTCACAAGGCCGGGGATCTGGCCCTGGGAGCCGAGCTCCCGGAGCGCGATCCGGCTCATGTGCAGCTTGCGGTAATAGGCGCGCGGACGACCCGACACCTCGCAGCGGTTGCGGATTCGAGTCGGCGAGGAACTACGGGGCAGTTCGGCCAGCTTCAGGCGCGCATCGAAGCGCTCCTCCAGCGGGCGGCTCTCGTCGTTGGCCAGGGCCTTCAGCTCGGCGCGCTTGGCGGCGAACTGCTTGACCGTCTTGCGGACAGCGAGGTTGCGGTTGACGGCGCTCTTCTTGGCCATGTGCTTTCAGCTCCCCGACGCTTGAGTGAACGGGAATTGGAATTCCTTGAGAAGCGCGCGCGCCTCGTCATCGGTCTTCGCCGTGGTGCAGACGATGATGTCCATGCCCCACATCTGGTCGATCTCGTCGTAATTGATCTCAGGGAACACGATGTGCTCCTTCAGGCCCATGGCGTAGTTGCCGCGACCGTCGAAGCTGGTGGGCTTCAGGCCCCGGAAGTCCTTCACCCGCGGTAGGGCCACGGTGATCAGGCGGTCCAGGAACTCATACATGCGGTCCTTGCGCAGCGTCACCTTGGCGCCGATCACCATGTTCTCGCGCAGCTTGAAGCCGGCGATGGAGTTCCGCGCCCGGGTAGGCTGGGGCTTCTGGCCGGCGATAAGCGCCAAATCCTTCATGGCGGCGGTGGTCTTCTTGGAGTCGTTGACCGCCTCGCCGATGCCCATGTTCAGCACGATCTTGTCGAGCCGGGGGATTTGCATCTCGTTGGTATAGCCGAACTGCTCGCGCAGAGCGTCGCGCATCTTGGCCTTGTAGACCGTCTTCAGGCGGGGCTCGTAACGGCCGTCAGCCCCGAGGGACTCGTTGGCCGGGCCGACCTCGCGCGGCGCGCTGGGCGCCTTGCCGGAAGAACTCTTCGTTGGGGACTTAGCCACTAATCGCCTCCCCGGTCGTCTTGGCGAACCGGACCTTCTTCTCGCCCTCGGTGCGGAAGCCCACGCGGGTGGCCTTGCCGTTGGAATCCACCATGGCGACGTTGGAGACGTGCAGCGACGCCTCCTTGCGCTTGATCCCGCCCTGGGGATCGGACTGCGAGGCCTTGGTGTGGCGCTGGACCATGTTCAGACCCTCCACAACCAGGCGCGCATCCTTCGGCATGACCTTCAGGACCTTGCCCTGCTTGCCCTTGTCCTTGCCCGCGAGCAGAATGACCGTATCGCCCGTCTTGATCTTGGCGGCCATCACAGCACCTCAGGCGCGAGGGAGATGATCTTCATGTGGTTCTTCGCGCGAAGTTCACGCGGCACCGGCCCGAAAATGCGCGTGCCGATCGGCTCGGACGACTTATTCACGATCACCGCAGCGTTCTTGTCGAAGCGGATGGTGGAGCCGTCCTTGCGGGCGATGTCTTTGGCGGTGCGAACGACCACCGCGCGCAGCACGTCGCCCTTTTTCACCCGGCCGCGGGGGATGGCTTCCTTGACGGACACGACAATGACGTCGCCGACGCTGGCGTAGCGGCGACCCGCGCCGCCCAGCACCTTGATGCACATGACCCGGCGGGCGCCCGAATTGTCAGCGACGTCCAGGTTAGTTTGCATCTGAATCATGGTTCAGACTTCCTTATGTACTTAAGCGGCCGACGCGGGAGCGCCCCTGGGGAGGACCTCCCAGGTCTTCAGCTTGGACTTGGGCGCGCATTCGATGATCCGAATGTTCTCGCCGGCCTTGTAGACATTGGTCTCGTCGTGGGCGTGGTACTTCTTGGACCGGCGCACAGTCTTCTTCAGCACCGGGTGCAGGAAGGTCCGCTCGACCTTGACCACCACGGTCTTGTCGCCCTTGTCGGAAACGACCAGGCCTTCCAGGATACGCTTAGGCATCGGATGTATCCCTTATTCGGCCGCAGGTGCGGCTTGCCGCATCTGGGTCTTGAGGCGCGCGATATCCTTGCGGATCGCGTTCACACGGTGGGGCTTCTCCAGTTGGCCCGTGGCCGCCTGAAATCGTAGGTTAAACTGCTCGCGCTTCAGCTCGAGCAGGTTGTCGGACACTTGGTCGGCTGTCAGGCCGCGAACTTCGGTCATCTTCATCACGCGGCCTCCGCCATGTTCTCGACCAACACGCCGGCGTCGAGCCGCGTCACCACCTTGGTGCGGATCGGCAGCTTGGCCGCGCCCAGGCGAAGAGCCTCGCGCGCCACGTCGTCGGCCACGCCGTCGATCTCGAACATGATCCGGCCGGGATGGACCCGGGCCGCCCAATGGTCGATGGCGCCCTTGCCCTTGCCCATCCGTACTTCGGCCGGCTTCCCGGTCACCGGCACGTCCGGGAAGATGCGGATCCAGACGCGGCCCTGGCGCTTCATCTGGCGGGTGATCGCGCGACGGGCCGCCTCGATCTGGCGGGCGCTGATCCGTTCCGGCTCCAGGGCCTTGAGGCCATAGGCGCCGAAATTGAGCGCCGTGCCACCTTTGGACGCGCCATGGATGCGGCCCTTGAACTGCTTGCGGAACTTGGTCTTCTTGGGGAGCAACATATCAGGTTAGCCTCAAGCCGCTGGCGCGTCGGCGGGCGGCGCATTGCGGTCGCGGCGCGGCCCGCGGGGGCCACGATCGCGGTCACGACGGTCGCCGTCGCCGGCCGGGCCGGTGGCTTCCAGGGCCCAGCGCTTGTCCTGCGCCATCGGGTCGTGGTCGAGGACCTCGCCCTTGAACACCCAGACCTTGACGCCGATGATGCCGTAGGTGGTCACCGCCTCGGTGAAGCCGTAGTCGATGTCGGCGCGCAGGGTGTGCAGCGGCACGCGGCCTTCGCGATACCACTCCATCCGCGCGATCTCCGCCCCGCCGAGACGGCCGGAGACGTTGATCCGCACGCCCTTGGCGCCCAGGCGCATGGCGGACTGGAGCGAACGCTTCATGGCGCGGCGGAAGGCGATCCGGCGCTCGAGCTGCTGGGCGATGGACTCGGCGATCAGCTGGGCGTCGGTCTCGGGCTTGCGCACCTCGACGATGTTCAGGAACACCTCGCCCTCAGTGATGGCGGCGAGATCCTTACGCAGCTTTTCGATGTCCGCGCCCTTCTTGCCGATGATCACGCCAGGGCGCGCGGCATAGATAGTGACACGGCACTTGCGGTGCGGACGCTCGATGATCACGCGGGAGACGCCGGCCTGCTTCAGGCGCACCTTCAGCCACTTGCGGACCTTGATGTCCTGGTGGAGCAGGCGCGCATAGTCGTCGCCGTCGGCGAACCAGCGGCTGTCCCAGGTACGGTTTACGCCGAGGCGGAAGCCGATCGGATTGACCTTCTGTCCCATTACGCGGCCTCGGCTTGTTCACGGACCACGATGGTGATCTCCGCAAACGGCTTTTCGATGCGCGAAGCCCGGCCGCGGGCGCGGGCGGAAAAGCGCTTCATGATCAGGTTCTTGCCCACGAACGCCTCTGCGACGACCAAGCTGTCGATGTCGAGGTTGTGGTTGTTCTCGGCGTTGGAGATGGCCGAATAGAGCGCCTTGCGCACGTCGATGGCGATGCGCTTGGGGCTGAACTCCAACTCGTTCAGCGCGCGCTGAACGGGAAGGCCCCGGATGGACTGAGCCACCAGGTTGAGTTTACGCGGGCTGGTGCGGAGCGAGGCGATCTTGGCCATGGCCGAGGTCTCGGACAGGCGGCGGGGCTTGGCTTGCTTGCTCATCGCCTACTTCCTCTTGGCCTTCTTGTCGGCCGCGTGGCCGTAGAAGGTCCGCGTCGGCGCGAACTCTCCGAGCTTGTGGCCCACCATGTCCTCGGACACCTGGACCGGCATGTGCTTGTGGCCGTTGTGGACGCCGAAGGTCAGGCCCACGAACTGGGGCATGATGGTGGAGCGGCGCGACCAAGTCTTGATCACGTCCTTGCGGCCGGAATCCTGGGCCTTGTCCGCCTTGGCGAGCAGGTAGCCGTCGACAAACGGGCCTTTCCAGAGGGAGCGGGTCATCGCTTAGCGAGCCTTCCGAGCATGGCGGGAGCGGATGATGAACTTATCCGTCTCCTGGTTGGTACGGGTCTTGCGGCCCTTGGTGGGCTTGCCCCAGGGCGTGACCGGGTGACGGCCGCCGGAGGTCTTGCCCTCGCCGCCGCCGTGGGGGTGGTCGACCGGGTTCATGGCTACGCCGCGGACGTGCGGGCGGAAGCCCATGTGGCGGACCCGACCGGCCTTGCCGAGGTTCTGGTTCATATGGTCGGGGTTCGACACCGCGCCAACCGTGGCCATGCAGCCGTCCAGCACCATGCGCAGCTCGCCCGAGCCGAGGCGGATCTGGGCGTAGCCGGCGTCGCGGCCGACCAGCTGGGCGTAGGCGCCAGCAGAGCGGGCCATCTGGGCGCCCTTCTCCGGCTTCATCTCGACGTTGTGGATGATGGTGCCGATGGGCATGCCCCGGAGCGGCATGGCGTTGCCGGGCTTCACGTCCACCTTCTCGCCGGCCACCACCTCGTCGCCGGCCTTCAGACGCTGGGGGGCCAGGATGTAGTTCAGCTCGCCGTCGGCGTACTTCACCAAGGCGATGAAGGCGGAGCGGTTGGGGTCGTACTCAAGCCGCTCGACGGTGGCGGGCACGTTCCACTTGCGGCGCTTGAAGTCGACGATGCGGTAAAGCCGCTTGGCCCCGCCGCCACGGAAGCGCACAGCCACCCGGCCGTTGCCGCCGCGGCCGCCGGACTTGGTCAGGCCTTCAACCAGCGACTTCTCGGGGCGACCCTTGTGGAGTTCGCTGCGATCGACCAGCACCAGGCCGCGCTGCCCAGGTGTGATCGGGTTGTAGTGCTTGAGCGCCATGAGTTATCGCTCCCCTTACAGGCCGGTCGTGACGTCGATGGACTGGCCTTCGGCCAGCGTCACGATCGCCTTCTTCACGTCGTCGCGGCGGCCCATGATGCCCCGGAAGCGCTTGGTCTTACCCTTGGTGATCACCGTGTTGACCTTGAGCACGTTGACCTTGAACAGCTCTTCGACGGCCGCCGTGATCTCGTCCTTGGTGGCGTCCCTGGCCACACGGAACACAACCTTGTTCAGCTCGGAAAGCACGGTGGCCTTCTCGGTGATATGCGGCGCCAGAATGACGTCGTAGTGGCGTGCGGTCGCGGCCATCAGGCGGCTTCCTTCTGTTCAGTCTCGGCGGCTTCGCCAGAGAAGCGCGCCTCGATGGCTTCCACCGCAGAGCGGGTCAGCACCAGGGTGTCGCGGCGCAGCACGTCATAGACGTTCAGGCCTGCGTTCGGCAGCACGTCGATCAGCGGGATGTTCCGAGCGGCCAGCTTGAAGTTGGCGTCCACCTCGGGCCCAGCGATCATCAGGGCGTTCTTCAGGCCCAAGGTCTCAAACTGTGTCCGAAGCACTGCGGTCTTGGGCGCATCCAGGGTCAGGGCGTCGACTACCACCAGCGTGCCGGCCTTGGCCTTAGAGCTGAGCGCGTGGCGCATCGCCAGGGCCCGGAGCTTCTTGGTCAGGCTGAACTCGTGACTGCGGACCACGGGGCCGTGGGTCTTGGCGCCGCCGACAAACTGAGCGGCCTTGCGAGAGCCGTGGCGTGCGCCACCGGTGCCTTTCTGCTTGTACATCTTCTTGCCCGTGCGGGCGACTTCGTTGCGGGTCTTGATCTTGTGGTTGCCAGAGCGGCGCTTGGCCAGCTGCCACGTCACGCAACGCTGCAGGATATCGCCGCGGATGTCGGTGATGCCGAACACAGCGTCCGACAGCTCGATCTCGCCGGCCTGGTCGTTAGCCAGGGTGATGACGTTGAGCTTCATTATTCAGCTCCCTCTTGCGCAGGAGCTTCGGGCTCGGCCGCCGGTGCCGAACCCAGAGCGCGGAAGGCGCCGGGCTTGGGCGCATCGGCGTGGAGCGCCTTCTTCACCGCGTCGCTGACCTTGACATAGCCGTTCTCCGATCCCGGGACCGAACCCTTGATCATGATCAGTCCACGCTCGACATCCACTCGCCAGACGGTGAGGTTCTGAGTGGTGACCGTCTCGACACCGAGATGGCCGCCCATCTTCTTGCCCTTGAAGGTCTTGCCCGGATCCTGGCGCTGGCCGGTGGAGCCGAGCGAACGGTGCGACAACGACACCCCGTGGGTGGCGCGCAGCCCCCCGAAGTTCCAACGCTTCATGCCGCCGGCGAAGCCCTTACCGATGGTGGTGCCCTGGATGTCGACCTTCTGGCCCGGCACGAAGTGGTCCGCGGTCAGTTCCGCACCCACTTCAATCAGGCTGTCTTCGCTGACCCGGAACTCGGTAACGATGTGCTTGGGCTCGACCAGCGCCTTGGCGAAATGGCCGCGCATGGCCTGCGAGGTGTTCTTGGCCTTCTTGGCCCCCGCGCCGAGCTGGAGGGCCACATAACCGTCCTTCTCGACCGTCTTCTGGGCGGTGACCTGACAGCCATCGAGCGAGAGCACGGTCACGGGCACATGCTGGCCCGCTTCGTCGAAGAAGCGGGTCATGCCGAGTTTCTTGGCGAGTACGCCGGTTCGCATATCCCGGCTCCTACAGCTTGATTTCGACGTCGACGCCGGCCGACAGGTCGAGCTTCATCAGCGCATCGACGGTCTGGGGGGTCGGATCGACGATGTCGAGCACGCGCTTGTGCGTGCGGATCTCGAACTGCTCGCGCGACTTCTTGTCGATGTGCGGCGACCGCAGGACGGTGAACTTCTCGAGCTTGGTGGGCAGCGGGATCGGCCCGCGCACGGTCGCCCCGGTGCGTTTGGCGGTCTGCACGATCTCGCGCGTCGAGTGATCGAGCACTCGGTGGTCGAACGCCTTCAGGCGTATGCGAATATTCTGACGATCCATACCGATGCCGTCCTCGCGTCCGTTCCGCTCGTACAGTTCAAAGACCTCGACCTCCGGCTCGAAAGCCGAACGCCGTACCTGCGTCCCGAACGCCACCAATCCGATCCGCTGGGGATCAACCGCAATGACGTGGAGCCGCAAAACGAAAGGGCCCTGCGCAGCTAGGCTGCGAAGGCCCGGATCACGACGCGCCGGGGAGGGCGCGACCTGTGAAATTCGTATCGCGAACCGCGTCTAGGCGGGATGCGCCTACGGCCGATTCAACGGAACGCGGGTTATGACGATGCGGGCGGTGCGCGTCAAGCCTCAAGCCAGAGCGTGGGCCGCCATCGTCACCTGCCGACGGTCACCTCGCCCGAGCCGATGACGCTCTTGCTCACCGGGCCGTCCACATGGGCGACGTGGATATCGCCGGAGCCGACGATACTGGCCGTCAGTTCCCCGGCCTCACCGCCATAGGTGAAGTCGCCGGAGCCGGCGATGCTGACCTTCAGGTCAGGCGTTCGGCCGCCACGAATGCGCACGTTGCCGGAGGACGCCATGTTGGCCACCACGGGCGCGTTCACCTGGGCCAGGGTCACGTCGCCCGAGCCGGACAAAGACAGGCGCACGGGGCCGCCGACCGCGCCGGCGCTTACATCGCCCGAACCGGCGAGGCTGAGGTCAGTGACGCCTGCAACCTGACCCACCGCCATATCGCCCGAGCCCGCCAGCCGACCGTGCACCTCGCCCGCGCCATCGACGCGGGTGTCGCCGGAACCTGCGGCGTCTACCGACAGCGGCCCTTGTACGTGGCCCGCCGCCCAGTCCCCGCCGCCCGTCGGCAAGAGGACCAGGCTGCGGGTGGGGCCGCTCTGGCCGTAGACCGCACCGCTGGTGGCGAGACGCGCGTCGAGCGGCACGTGGGCGGTGATCACCGGCAGATCGGCAAGCGGCACTCGGCCCACCCCGTCGACAAAGACGGCGCGGGTGTCGCTCGAACCGGTGCGCACGCCACCGAACAGGGAGACGTGGACGCCGTTCCAGCTCCCGCCGACGCAGTGCATCCGGTCGCCGCCGAAGGGCCGCGCCAAGCCGCCGTCCACAACGATACGGCCGCCTTGACGGTTGACGGCGAGTTCCGGCAGCCGGCTCGGCCCATGCTGGACGGTCACGGAGATGTCGTTGCGGGGCTCCGCGATGACCACCAGGCGGGCGGCGGCGTGCTCCACCTGAACCTGAAGACCAGGCTGGGCCTGCGCTGCAGAGGCCGCCAGCATCATGGCCCCCGAGAAGCAGATCACACCGATGCGCGTCTCGACCCTGGTCATCCTCGCCTCCTGCAGCCCTAAACCTATCGCTAGACGGTGGAAGCGGTCGAGACAGCTTAACTCGGCGTCATGACCTCCTTTTATTGCGTGACTGCCATCAGGCTTAGCCCGACCCCTTCGAGTCCGTCGCCGGCTGAGTGGCCAGGACGTCCAGCGCCAGGAGGCGGATGGAGCACTCCAGTCGGTTGTCGCTAAGGCCTTTGGCGAGGTCGGCGAGCTCGCTTAGCATGTCGCTGATGTAGCTCCGGATTTGGTGCGGCGTGGCGCTCGGCAAAGGCGTGTTCATAGGACAGCTCGTCTTTAGCGGTAGCTCTTCTACGCCCCTCCCCTTTTGCGAGCAATCGGCATGTGGCGTTGAC
>CALMGB010000353.1 GCA_937863535.1 uncultured Caulobacteraceae bacterium | reverse complement strand
ACTCGCCCGCGTTGATCGCTGGAGCATGACCGGTGGCGGTGACCAGGTCCTTGTGACCGCGCGTCTCCAGCCTCAGCACGCAGAAGCCCGTTTCGGGATTGTGGAAGGCGACCCGCTCCACCATGGCCGCCAGTACTTCGCGCGGCGCAGCGGCGACCTCGGAGCGGGGCCTCATCGGAGCAGATTAGCGCTGCAGATGACCTGCACGCTAGCCATCCAGGCGCCGATCGATGTCGCCGATGTCGTCGCCATCGCAGGGCGCGCGGCAGGGAACCATGCTGAACGGGCTTGGCCGCTTCCCAGCCGGCTACGCGGGACACCGCCTGGGTAGGAGTCGGATCTCGAGTGAGACGCTGCTATGCTCCTGAAATGCGCCTTGGTGCTTCGGCAAACACAGGCCTCCAATCGGGGCTATCGCCACTTCCTCGTGAGCCCGGACGCTTGACCAACTCGTTCCTGCTTGAAGGGTTGTATCCGGCCCGGCCGTTGCCCAGTGTTCGGCTCCAGCAAACCCGGCCCGATTAAGACGACGATGGCTGATCCCGATACAAGCCAACTCGCAACTCGGCGCGGCGTTGAGGACGCGATCGCAAGCGCCCTCCACATCACGCGTCGCGCGGCCTGGGGGGCCCGACCTTCGACTGGCCCGCTCGAGCCAGACTGGAACTACGACAGCATCGTCGTCCATTACACCGGCCACGACACCTACGAGAGCCCGCTGGCGATCCAGAACTTCGATGTCGGCCACCAGCACTGGCAGGACATCGCCTACCACTATGCGATCTCTCCCGCGGGCAGGATCTACGAGGGCCGGGAAATCGTGTTCAAGGGCTCTCACGTCAAGCTGCAGAACACCCGCAAGATCGGTATCGTCTGCATGGGCGACTTCGACAGCAGCATCTTCAACCTTATGTCGGGTAAGGGCTATTCGGGAGATGAGGTCCGGGGCTCCATGCTGGACGCCTTGCGCCGGCTCAGCCAGGAGCTCATGCGCCGCTTCCCGATCACCACCTTTGGCGGCCACAAGGAATACGGCGTGAGCGAGAGCTGTCCAGGCAGCAATCTGCTGCCCCGCGTCCAGGCTTTGCGGACGGAGCTGCACTTGGCGGCGCCCGTCTTCCAGAAGCTCTGAGTATGCGCGCCGCCGCGCTGGCTCTGGTCGTCCTGGCCATCCTTCTGGGGTCCACGCGCCTGTTCACCGGTCTGGTCTACGGCGCGGACGAGCCGGTGTCGTACTTCGTCCTCAAGCCCAGACTGGACGCCACCATAGAGCGAACCGCCACCGCGGCGCATCCGGTGTCGGACGACCGCGTCCTCCTGCAGGACGAGCTAAGCCTGCCCCATGCCGACGCCTACATCACGAGCATGCGTGCGGCGCCTGCAGCGGCCGTTACGAGCCTGCTGCTGGCCCTGATCCTGGTCGCGTTGGATCGTGTCCGCCGCCGGTCTCGGCCGTAGGCCTGAAGACGTAATAAGGCAGGCCCACAGCCTCCCGCAGGAAAGAGTAGGCGTCCCGTGCCTCCGCGAAGCGCGGCCAAGTTCCATAGACCGGCGCCAGCCCGAAGCGCCGCATGGCGAGCATGGCGCGCGGGATGTGGAACCACTGGGTGGCCACCAGAACGGAGCCATGCCCGCCTAGAAGGGTGGCGGCGTGGTGAGCCGTCTCGAAGGTGTCCCGCCCATGCGAGTCCTGAAGGACCGCGCCGGCCGGTACGCCATTCGCCAAGAGGTAACGCGCCATGGCGGTCGCCTCGTCGCGCTCGCCAGGCTCCACGCCCCCGCTGACCAGGATCCTCGGGGCCAGGCCTGAGCGCCAGGCGGCCAGGGCTGCGTCAAGTCGCGCGCGAAGGCGCGGCGACGGACGTCCGTCGCTACCCACTAAGTTGCCCGGCACGACGATCAACTCAGCGGATCTAGCGTGCGCTTCAAGACCGACAGCAGCGAGGGCGATCAAATAAACGCTGAGCGTTCCGGCGCCGAGGGCGACCGTCACGATGATAGGCCGCATGGCAGGTCGAGCCTTCGCATCAGAACATTAGACCTACGCTACTCCAAGCGACCTCAGCTCTGCCAGATATTGCGCGAAAGGAAGCTCCGAAGGTGGAGGTCAACGCTCCGCCAATCTCCAGACCCGTAATGGAGGCTCAGCGCCCTTTGCGGACATTACCTTTGCTCCAGAAAGTCACCATTCGGCCAGCAGCTCAGGATCACACCGTTAGGTTCCACCGAACGGCAAGAGCTGGCCGATAGCTGCCGTTCCTGTCTCATCCCGGCAGGTCGGTCGGACAAGCCCCTGTGTTCAGTCTGCGTCGTGGCTGTGCCCATTGTCCTAACAAACGGCGGCCTAAGACGAGCGTGGCTGAGTCGGCGCTGACGACCTGTGATGACAATCAGACGGAACCACGTTTAGGAAGCAAGTAGAGATTTAGGCATGCGATTCGCCACCGAAAGTCTAGAATGCAGCGGGGTGCTGGGCGCGTCACACGTTCACAGCAGCCGCGCAGTAGGTTGGACGTCGTTGCTGCTAGACCGGCACGACTTCACCCCCACGGCTGCGGAGTTCGAGACGCTCGCTACGCCGGATCAATCGCTCGTCGTCATGTTGTCCGGCGAACAGCATCTCGAGGTATTCTCCGACGGCCTATGGCGCCGGACCGTCTACCGGGCCGGAACCATAGGCCTGACGCCCGGGCTTCGAACAGACCGACTGCGGCGCTGCACGAACCGGCACAAAGCCGCTTTCCAAAAGGCTAACATCTACCTTCCGCAGGGTTTGCTCGATGAGGCTGTCGACGACTTTCGACAGGCCGGACACGCCAACATTGGCGGCAGTCTGAACGCGCTCGCCTTTCAAGACCCCATGCTTTGTCATGTCGCGATGATGCTCGTCAAAGCGATGGGCGCTGGCGCAAGTGATCTCTACGCGGAAGCGACAGCGAAGTGGCTGGCGGTCCACCTCGTCTGCTTCCACGCGGGCCGGCTGGAGCCGGAGCGACTGTGCCTCCACGCCGGCGTCCTTACCGATCGGCGCCTTGCCCGAGTGTTGGAGATGATGAGCGCCCGTCTGGCCGATCCCATAACTCTCGACGAACTCGCCACAGAGGCGGGAGTGAGCAAGTTCCACTTCGTTCGTCTATTCCGCGAGAAGGTTGGCGCGACACCCCACGCTTTCCTCGTGCGTCTCCGCCTGGAGGCCGCGCAGTCGATGCTCGCCGCAAGCGACCTGGAGGTGGGAACGATTGCCGGATTGTGCGGCTACGCCAGGGGCTCGGATTTAGCGACCGCCTTCCGCCGCCGATTCGGAATTACGCCGCTAGCCTGGCGCGCAGAGTCGCGCTGTTTCGGGAAATTGCGATTGTAGACGAAAAGCTTGCGGTTTCGGAATGAGGGTTTGATCACTCTGCTGATCGACCGCATGATTTATCGATGAGTGACAAGACCTCGCCCCCGTTCTGGCAAGCCAATCCGGCGCGCGCAGTTCGGCAGGGTCAGTTCTGGATACCGGGTGACCGCGTCCAGGTGAAAGGCCAGACCTACCAGCGCGGACCGTTGTTCGCGCAGTGGGAAGCGCCGGAAGAGGTCAGCCATCCATGGCCAGTCGTTCTCGTCCACGGTGGCGGCTTCCAGGGGACCGAATGGCTGACGACACCCGACGGCCGTCCGGGCTGGGGGCAGCGGCTCGTCGAGCAGGGCTATGCCGTCGTGATCGTCGACCGGCCGGGCCAGGGGCGGTCGCCGTTCCATCCGGAGACGATGGGCGCGATGGGGCCACCCTTCTCCTATGAGGGCGGACGCAAGATCTACTTCCCGGCGGACGCAGAGGATCGGCACACGCAATGGCCGTTCAACGCGGACGACGAAGCGGCAATGGATTCGTTCATTGCCGGTTACGGGCCGCTTCCCGCCGATCTGGCGTATTCGGAAGCGATGGAGGCGGACCGGCTCGCAGCGCTGCTCGATCGCATCGGCCCGGCGCTGCTGCTCACCCATTCCGCGTCCGGCCCGGTGGGCTGGCTCGTGGCCGATCGACGGCCCAATCTGGTCAAGGCGATCCTGGCCGTCGAACCGATGGGGCCGCCGTTTGCTGACATACCGAACATCGGCAAGCTCGCCTGGGGCCTTACCGCCGCGGCGCTGAACTTCGAGCCCCCGATCTCTTCGCCCGAGGAGGCCGAGCAGGCCGCTCCAGGCGCGCTCAGGCTTCCGAACCTCGCCGGTCTGCCGATCGCCGCCTTGGTCGGCGAGACCTCGTCATTCGCACCCGCGAGCCCGCCGATCATCGACCGCCTGAAGGCGGCCGGCGCCGCGGCCGAGCTGATCCGGCTCACCGATCTCGGCATATCCGGCAATGGTCACGGCCTGATCTACGAGAAGAATTCGGACGAGGCGCTCCAGCCGGTGCTGAAGTGGTTCGCGCAGGTCGAGGCCGAGGCTTGACGCGCGACGGCGGCGAGGCGGCCGATCCGGACTGGAGCCGCCGGGAGATCATGATCACCGCGGCTGCGGCGGGAGGGAGCGTCATGTCGATGGGAACCACGGCAGCGGCCGCCGCCAAAATCGCCGGGCCGGCGGGCGATCGGACGATCGACCTCGTGCTGACGATAAACTGGACCGAGCACCGGCTAACCGGGATCGAAGCGCACACGACCTTGCTCGACGCGTTGCGCGATCACCTTCACCTGACCGGCACCAAGAAGGGCTGCGGGCTGGGGCAGTGTGGCGCCTGCACGGTGCACGTCGACGGTCGCCGCGTAAACTCCTGCCTCACGCTGGCAGTGATGCAGCAAGGCAAGGCGATCACAACGATCGAGGGACTCGCCGTGCAGGAGGCGCTGCACCCGTTGCAGGCCGCCTTCGTCGAGCATGACGGCTTTCAGTGCGGCTATTGCACCCCGGGCCAGATCATGAGCGGCGTCGCCTGCATCGCCGAAGGCCATGCGGGATCGGACGACGAGATCCGCGAGTGGATGAGCGGCAATCTCTGTCGCTGCGGCGCCTACTCGAACATCGTCGCCTCGATCCGCCAGGCCGCCGCGGGCAAGGCCTGATGACGCCCTTCGCCTATGCGCGCGCAAGGACGCTCGCGGAGGCGGTCGGCAGCGGTGCGGAGCATCGTTCCGACGTCGGCCACAGCACGGGAACGGATTTTCTCGCCGGCGGTACCGACATGATCCAGCTCATGCGAGAGGGGCTTCGTAGGCCTGCGCGGATCATGGACGTCACGGGGCTCGCGGGCCTCGATTACATCGACATCGACGGGCCGGTGCTGCGGCTCGGCGCGCTGGTGCGGATGAGCGACGCGGCCGCGCATCCCCAGGTGCGGGAAGGTTATCGCGTCATCTCCGAAGCACTGTTGCTCAGCGCCTCGGCGCAGGTGCGCAACCTCGCGACGCTCGGTGGCAACCTGCTCCAGCGAACCCGCTGCGGCTATTTCCGCGATCCTGGCGCGCCCTGCAACAAGCGCGCGCCGGGCAGCGGCTGCCCGGCCATCCCCGGCCAGAACCGGCTGAACGCGGTGCTGGGGGTGAGCGACCAGTGCATCGCCACCTATGCCGGGGATTTCGCCAACGCGCTGCTCGCGCTCGACGCGCGGGTCCGGATCGCGAGCGACCAGGGCGAGCGGGTGATCCCGCTTGCCGATCTCCATCGCGCGCCCGACCAGACGCCGTGGATCGAGACCCAGCTTGCGCACGGCGAGTTCATCAGCGCCATCGAGGCGCCGACGTCGTTCGCCACATGGCGGTCGCACTATCTGAAGGTGCGGGATCGCAGGAGCTTCGAATGGGCGCTGGCCTCGGCCGCGGTGGCGCTCGACATCGCGCCCGACGGCACGGTGCGCGATGCGCGGATCGCGGTCGGCGGAGTCGCCACGCGGCCCTGGCGCCTATCCGCCGTCGAGGATCGGCTGCGGGGGCGTCGCGTCACGGCCGACGTCGCGCGCGAGGCGGCGCAGGTGGCGGGCGACGGCGCCATGGCCCACGGCCGCAACGCCTACAAGATTGAGTTGATGCGGCGGACCGTGGCTCGGGCGATCGAGGAAACCGGCATGGTTGGCGGGACGGCGGCATGAGCGTGATCGGATCGCCCGTTTCGCGCGTCGACGGCCCCGCCAAGGTCAACGGCGAGGCGCACTACGCCGGCGAGTTCGCGCCGAAGGACCTTCTCTACGCCGCGACCGCCGACAGCACCTGCCCCGCCGGCACGATCGTGACGCTCGACACGCGCGACGCCGCGCGCGCGCCCGGCGTGCTGCTCGTCCTCACTCATCTCAACGCCGATCGCCTGCCCTATCAGGAGCCCGCCGAGCGGGTAGCGGTCGACCCGGTGGCGGGCGCGCAGCTCCGCGTCCTCGACGGGCCGGCGATCCTGTTCAGCGGCCAGCCGATCGCGCTCGTCGTGGCGCGGACGCAGGCGCAGGCCGAATACGGCGCGTCGCTGGTCCCCGCGCCCTACGACGCCGATCCGCCGGCCAAGCTGCGCTTCGACCCCGCGCTCGCCCAGCCGACGTCCGAAGCGGCGGCGAAGAAGAAGCGCGGCCCGGAGACGCGCAAGGGCGACGCCGAGGGCGCGTTCGCGCGTGCGCCCGTCACGCTCGATGAGCGCTACCGCCTCAGCCGCGAGCAGCACCATCCGATGGAGCCGCACGCCACCGTCGCGGAATGGACCGGCGACCGGCTGACGCTGTGGAGCAAGACGCAGTGGGTCGGCAACGAGCGCGACGAGATCGCGCGTCGCTTCGGCTTGCCGCCGGCGAACGTGCGCGTGATCAATCCCTATGTCGGCGGCGCCTTCGGGTCGTCGCTGCGCACTTGGCCGCACGTGACGCTGGCGGCGATGGCGGCGCGGCGCGCGCGGCGGCCGGTGCGGCTGGAACTGACGCGACGGCAGTTGTTCACCTTTGTCGGTCATCGCGGCCAGTCCGAGCAGCATGTCCGGCTCGGCGCCGACCCCAATGGCCGCCTGCTCGCCACGATCTGCGAGGCGACGGGCCAGACCTCGACCTACGAGGAGTTCGCCGAGCCCTTGCTCGGCCCCGCCGGCGCGACCTACGCCTGCGACGACCGGCTCACCCGCTACAAGCTCGTGCCGATGAACGTGAACACGCCATGCCCCATGCGCGGGCCGGGCTGGGCGACCGGCCTCGTCGCGCAGGAGATGGCGATGGACGAGCTGGCCGAGCGGCTCGGCATGGACCCGATCGAACTGCGCCTGCGCAATTACGCCGAGCGCGATCCGATGAAGGACCTCCCCTGGTCGTCCAAGGCGTTGCGAGAGTGCTACGCGCAAGGCGCTGAGCGGTTCGGCTGGTCGAAGCGCCCACTCAAGCCGCGCGCAAGGCGCGACGGCCGCGACCTAGTCGGCCTCGGCATGGCGACGGCGATCTACGATTCGGGACGCTATCCGACCTCGGCCTCCGTCGCGCTACTCCCGGACGGCACGGCGCTAGTCCGCTGCGCGACCGCCGACATGGGGCCGGGTACCTACACCTCGATGACGCAGGTCGCCGCCGACGCGCTCGGCCTGCCGCTGGCGCGCGTCCGCTTTGAGCTCGGCGACTCAACCTTTCCGCCGGCGAAGGAGCATGGCGGCTCGACGACGATGGCGAGCGTCGGCCCCGCGATCCAGGAGGCCTGCGGCGCGGTCAAGGCCAAGCTCGCCGGGGTGGCGGACGGCGCGCCGATCACCGATTTTGCCGCCGTGCTGCGCCGAGCCGGCCTCGACCGGATCGAGGCGGAAGCGAGCGCCAAGCCCGACGACGCGATGAAGACGCATTCGATCAACGGCTTCGGCGCGGTGTTCGCCGAGGTGCGGGTCGACGTCGATCTCTGCACGATCCGCGCGACCCGGATCGTCGGCGCCTATGACGCCGGCCGGATCGTCAATCCCAAGCTCGCGCACAGCCAGTGCATCGGCGGGATGGTGCAGGGCATCGGCATGGCGCTGTTCGAAGATGTGGAGTGGGACGAGCATCTCGGCCGCGTCTCCAACGGCACGATCGCTGAATATATCGTGCCGGTGAATGCCGACATCCACGACCTCGACGCGATCTTCGTCGACACGCGTGAGCCGCTGCTCAACCCGCTTGGCGTTAAGGGCGTGGCGGAGCTGGGCCTATGCGGCGTTGCCCCCGCCATCGCCAACGCGGTCTGGCACGCGACCGGCAAGCGCGTCCGCAACCTGCCGATCACGCCCGACCGCCTGCTCACCGCCTGATGCAAGCCCAAGGAACCCGATGGTCCGCCTGCTCCCGATTGCCCCCGCCGACCTGACGCCCGAACAGCGGGCCTTGTACGAACGCAATCGCGAGCAGATCGCGAGCGGGTTCACCGCCTTCACGACGATGCGCGAAGACGGTGCGCTGCTCGGCCCGTGGGGCGTCTTCCTCTACGAGCCCAAGGTCGGCCAGGCGCACTACGACCAGATCGCAGCGGTCACCGCGATGAAGCGGCTGCCCGAAGCCGCGAAGCAGGTCGCTATCCTGGTGATCGGCGCCCGCTATCGCGCCGCCTACGAGCTCTACGCCCATGCCGCGACGGCGGTGGAGGGAGGCATGGGAGCCGCCAAGATCGCGATGATCGCCGCCGGCGAACGGCCGACCGATCTCACCGCGGAGGAAGCCGCAGCCTATGACGTCTCGAGCGCGCTCGGCGCAGGCGGCGTGCTGCCGGGTGCAACCTACCGGGCGGCGCGCGATCTGTTCGGTCAAGGCGGCCTAAACGAGCTCGTCTTCTGGGTCGGCATGTACGCCCAGGTCTCGATCACACTCAATGCGTTCGATGTACCGAGCGAGGAAAGCTTCGCCTGATGCGCCGGGGGAGACCACACCCATGACCACGCTCTACGTGACCTATCCGGGCGACGCCCGCACCCGCTTCGATCGCGGCCGCTATGTGACCCACCACCTGCCGCTGGTGATGAGAGCGTGGGGACCGCACGGCCTGCTGTCATGCAGCGCCTTCTTCCCGGCGGGCGAGGGCGACGGCACCATCGCCATCGCCGAGTGCAAGTTTCGCGACGAGGCGGCATTGACGGCGGCGCTGGCCTCCCCCGAAACGCCGCGCGTGATGGCTGACGTGCCCAGCTTCACCGACGTAAAGCCAATGCAATCGCGGGCAGCCCCGGTTTGATCGGCGGCGTAGTTTGCGGAACGTCGCTAATCGGGCGCTTGGCCGCCCAGCACGAGATCGCCGATCCTGACTTTCACCACGTCGCAGCACGAAGCTTGCTATCGTTCGCCAGATCGAAGAGCGCACGGTCGCGAGTACGCCGGTGCTGGTCGAGAAAGAAGCGGATGCCCAGACCTGCCGCGGCTTCAGCGCGCGCTTCGCCCCGACCTTCCGCCCCGCGTTCCAGGCTGGATTGCCAGCCGGATCGAACTCTGATGTTCCCATGTTCCTTCTCCTGCGGCCTTGATGACCTTGGAGGAAACGAGGGACGCGGCCTCCTCCGGCCCCGGAGGAGCTGGCCGACTTCTGACCGGCGGAGTTCGGCTGTAAAGACGGCATAGCTGGCGCCAAAACTTTGGACGGCGTCACCGTCGCGCGGCGTAGCCGTCAATCGCTCTCCGGAGCTAAAGGGTGTTCAACTCGGATGCAGGAGCTCCGGGAAGCCGATCCGATGCAGGAACTGCTCCCGGATCCGGTCCACGACGGGGAAGCTCACCTTGGCGCCGTCATCGGCGGGGTCGATCACAACGCGGAAGGGCCGCTTGCCTTTCGGCGCCCGTACTATGGCCGCCACTGCGCGACCGATTTCTGAGGGGTCGGAGTCTGGAGGGTCGGTCGCGGCGAGCGCCTTCTGCATCCGGTCGGAGAACCCGTCGGGCCAAGCCCTCGCGTAGGCGTCTGCGCGTTCCTCATCCGCAGGCTGGCCGGCATGCTGGAAGTGGTTGGTGCCCTTGGTGTAGGCCCCCGGCGTAACGATGGCCGTCTCGATGCCGAACGGGACCAGCTCGCGGGCGTAAGCGACGGCGAGCTGGTCCATGCCAGCCTTGGCGGCGAAATACGGTCCCAGCAGCGGCGGAATGCCGCCCATGACGCTGGTGCTGGAAACCCAGACCAGGAGGCCGCTCTTCGCCTCGCGCATATGGGGCAGCGCCGCGCGGTTGAGCCGCTGCGTGCCGAGCACATTGACGTCGTAGAGTTCGGCCAGTTGCTCGGGCGTGAAGGCCTCGAGCGGCCCCCACACCATGTGGCCGGCGTTGTGGACGAGGACGTCAATCCGCCCGTGCTCGCGCATGATCGTCTCGACCGCCTTCTCGACGGAGGCGTCGTCCTGGACGTCCAGCTCGATCGTGCGCAAGTCGACGCCCTTGGTCTTGGCGTCATCGGCGATCGCCTTCACCGTGTCGGCCTTCTTTTCTTCCGTGCCGCGCATGGACGCGTAGGCGGTCAGCCCGTCTGCGGCGAGTTCGCTCGCGATCATGCGGCCAAAGCCGCTGGACGCGCCGGTCACGAGGGCGACTTGAGCCATGTCCCGTCCTCCTCAGACGATGCCGCCGTTGGCGCGAAGCACCTGGCCGTTGATCCATCCGCCATCGGGCGAGACCAGCAGCGAGATGGTCCGGGCGATGTCCTCCGGCTCGCCCAGCCGGCCGAGCGGGGTGCGCTCGACGATCGGCTTGATGTCGTCGTCGCTCTTGCCGTCGAGGAACAATTTGGTCGCGACCGGCCCCGGCGCAATCGCATTGACCGTGATGTTCTTCTTGCCCAGCTCCTTTGACAAGACGTGGGTCATCGCCTCGATGCCCGCCTTGGTGGCGGCGTAGGCGGCGTAGGTCGGCTGGTAGAGCCCGACGACGCTCGACGAGAAGCTGACGATCCGTCCGCCGTCGCGCAGACGCTTGGCGGCTTCCCTCATCCCGTTGAACACGCCCTTGAGATTGATGGCCACGGTTTGATCGAACAGCTCGTCGGTCGTTTCTGCGACCAAGGCCAGCTTCATGACGCCGGCGTTGTTGATCAGCACGTCGACGCCGCCGAAGGCCCCTTCGGCTTTCGTGAACAGCTGCGCCACCGCGGCCGGATCGCTGACGTCTGCGCCGACGGCGATGGCGCGGCCGCCCGCGGCTTCAATCTTCCTGACCAGCGCTTCGGCAGGCGCCGCCTTGCTGGAGTAGTTGACGACGACGGCCAGCGCATCGGCCGCCAGCCTTTCGGCGACGGCTGCGCCTATGCCCTGCGACGATCCCGTAACGATCGCCACGCGTCCTTCGATAGCCATGATAAGCCTCTCGGTTGGATGTCCCCGGACCGCGATCGGTCGTCAGCTCGGCCCGGAGCCCTGCTGCGCCTTCATTTTCTCCATGGCGGCCAGGTCGAAGACCTCGTCGGCGCGGCCGAAGCCGCCGTCGACCACCTCGTCGACCAGCACCATGGTGTAGGCCCGGACGCCTTCGCCGAAGTAGGAAGCGAACAGGTCTGTGGTCTTGTGAACGATCTCGGCCTTCTGCTCGGCGGTGATCATTCCCTGTGGGATTTTGTAGTTTGCGAACGGCATGGAAGCCTCCGGGACATGAAGTTGTGAAAGGGTGCGGTTGACGTCTTGTAACCGCTTAGGTCGCGCCGACCTGCTCGCGCCAGCTGGCCCAGTCCTCGATGTGCCAAGTGTGGGTGATGCGGCCGCCTTGGAGGTGGTGCATCTCGTGCATAGCAATCTCGAATGTGCGGCCGGTGGCCGGCACGCCCATCCACTCACCGACATGGCGCCCGCTCAAGACCAGGCGTACCGCGGCTCGGTCGCGCGAACCGACCACTGCTTGTGGTGTGATCCGAAGCTCGGCGATGGCGGCGAGGAAAGCCTGCACCATCGGCTTCATGCCCTCGCGGCCCGGTTGCTGTCCGGGAGCCAGCGGGATGTCCCGCCAATCCTTTGCAAGCGCCTCATCCAAAAGATCTGGATCGCCGGTATTGAAGGCTTGGTAGAGCGAGGCGATCGCACGCCGCTGCTCAGCCGTGAGGTCGTTGTCTTGCATGACGGCGCTGTCGGGCATGCGTCCTCTCTTTCCTTGCGGCTGTAGCGCATCCGGACTCTATTCTATCCATCGATATTCGATATGCGAAAGCATCAGCACCATGGATTTGCACGGCATCGATCTGAACCTCCTGGTCGCGTTCGATGCGCTCATGGCGGAGCGCAGCGTCACCAAGGCTGGACGTCGTATCGGTCGCACCCAGCCCGCCATGAGCGCGGCGCTCTCTCGGCTGCGCAGCCTGTTTGACGATCCACTGTTCGTCCGCGGTCAGGATGGCCTGCAGCCGACCCCGCGGGCGCTTGAGCTGGCGGAGCCCCTCGGGCGCGCCCTGGAGGAGATCGGGCGCACGCTGGGCTTTGCCCAAGCGTTCGATCCGACCACGTCACGGGTCACGCTGAGCATCGCAGTTCAGGAGCACGCGACTTTCAAGCTGCTCCCGAAACTGGTGAAATGCCTCCACTCGCGAGCGCCGGCGACCAAGCTGGCCATAAGAACCTACACCGCGCGAGATGACGCGATTGCGCTGCTCGACGCAGGCGAGGCTGACATCGCGGTCGGCGTGCAACCCTCGAGCGCGCCGGGACGCATCTTCACACGCCCGCTCTTCGACGAGCCCTACGTCTGCGTGGTGCGCAAAGGCCATCCTGCAGCCGATCAGCCGCTAAGGCTGGACACGTTCGTCGCGTTGGAGCACCTGCTCGTCTCCCCGGAAGGCGACCGCTTCGGCCACATGGATGTCGCCCTCGCCGAGCGCGGGCTGAAGCGATCCCTCGCCATCACGCTGACCCAGATGTACGCGGCGCCCGCGCTGGTCGCCGGGTCCGACCTGATCGCGACCCTGATGCGCGGGGTCGTCGAAGTATCCGGCTACGAGGATCGCCTCATGATGCTCGAGCCGCCCCTGATCCTCGCTCCATGCCCGTACGTCATGTGCTGGCATCGGCGGAACGACGCTCACCCCGCGCAGATCTGGTTGCGCGAGTGCGTCCTTTCGGTCGCCTGAACTCCGGCTCGAGCCGAAGTCTCTTCCTCAGCTGTCGCACATTCATCGGCGACTGGAACTGATCAAGTGCCGTCCTACTCCCGAATTGGCAGCCTCGTTCATCGCCGGCGCGGCCGCGACCCACGACCTCGCCTTTACCAAATGGCCGCTTTCGGCATCAAGCTGTGATGCTGCTGTATGACGAACTTTGGGCGC
>CALMGB010000352.1 GCA_937863535.1 uncultured Caulobacteraceae bacterium | reverse complement strand
GTGGTGACGCTGGTGACCTTGCTGTCATCGAAGGCGACCGCATGCTCGGCAAGGATTTGAGCGACGATCTGCTTAGCGGTCTTGGCGGTGAAGATCCGGTTGTCGCGGTTCAGCCGGGTCCCGGCCAACGACGCCGAGATAAGCACCGCGAACTCCACGTAGCCGCCCTTCTGGTAGACGTGCTCGAAGCGGATGCACTGCCCGTTGACCATGCGCGGGGTGTCGTCGGACAGGCCCATGACGAAGGTTATCGAAGACCCCACCCAGGCGGACGCCGCCGGTATGTCGCCCTTGGACCGGATGGTAAGCCTGAATTCGAAGGGCGCGGAGAGCTTCTCCTCGCCTTCGAGCCGGAACAAGTAATAGTTCTCGACCGAGCCGGGACTCTCGATGAGCTTCAGGAAATTCTTGGGATCGCGCCCTGAGTCCATCTTTCACTCGCACGCCCGCGGACGGCCGCCACGCCCAACCGAGTCGAAACGGATGGGAGCAGCGGTCCGCGGACCGCTGCGCTGGATCAGGAGCCGGCGGCGGTCATGAAGTCGAAATTGCCCCGCTGGGCGGCCATCGACTTGCCGCTGGAGTCCGTGGAGTACTGGCTGATCTCGATCTTGGTGAAGTTCAGCGACACGTTCTCCATCGGCTCGTGCTGACCCTGCGAGCCGGAGGTGTTGTAGGCGGAGGTGATGACATTGCTCATCTTGTACTCCATGTACTTGTCCTGGCCGCCGCTGGCGGAGGGCATGGTCACCGCCAGGGTGGCGGTGGGGATCACCGCGCCGTTCATGGAATCGAGCATGAACTTGGCGCTGGTCTGGTCCTGCTTCTTCACCATGTGGATGTCGCCGGGGGTCACCTTGCCGGCGGACATGCGGTTGGTGGAGGAGCCCACCGTGGTCTGGACAGGGACCGAGAAGCCCCAGCTGAAGGACTCCACCTCGATCCAGCCGGTATACTGGCCCTTGGTCACGTTACCGGTGAAACCGTCCAACTTCAGATAGGCCGCCATGATCCCGTCTCCCCTTTGTACGCCTGACACGCTGGCCCGCTCGTGAGCCGTCTCGAAGCAATTCCGGCGCCAGCCATCGCCCGCCGACACTCATAAGATTTGATAGCCGAACTCGCCATCCCCGTCGACGGCTAGCGTGATGCTTGCAGCCGGCTTTTGTTCTATCATCCTGGACAACATGCGTTCCGCCAGCGCCGGAACGACGGTCTGGTTCAGGATGGCCTCGATGTTGCGCGCTCCGCTTTGGGTCTCGGTGCAGCGGGCGGCGATGGCGTCGGCGGCCTGCGGGCTCCAGTCGAAGCTGGAGCCATAGGTGGAGGCGATCCGTCCACGAACGCGCCCGAGCGCCAGCTCCACGATCTCGCGGATGATCTCCGGCGGCAAGGGAGCGTAGGGCGCGACCGTCACCCGGCCCAGGAAGGCCGGCTTGAAGGTCTTCAGCAGCTCCGGCCGCAACGCCTGCGCGAGGCCGGCGGCGTCCGGCAGGGTCTCAGGGTCGGCGAACAGCTTCTCGATCGTCTCCGTGCCGGCGTTGGAGGTCATGATGATCAGCGTGTTGCGGAAGTCGATGTCGCGGCCCTGTCCGTCGCGGAGTTGGCCCTTGTCGAACACCTGGTAGAAGACGTCCTGCACCCCGGGATGCGCCTTCTCCATCTCGTCCAGCAGGATCACGCCGAAAGGACGCCGGCGCACCGCCTCGGTCAGCACGCCGCCCTCTCCGTAGCCGACATAGCCGGGCGGGGAGCCCACGAGCATGGAGACTTTATGCCCCTCCTTGAACTCGCTCATGTTGATCACCGTGAGCGCCTGAGGGCCGCCGTAGAGCAGGTCGGCGAGCGTCAGGGCGGTCTCGGTCTTGCCGACGCCCGAGGTGCCGCACATCAGGAAGACGCCGATCGGCTTCTTGGGGTCGGCCAGGCCTGCGCGGGCCACCCGCATGGCTTCAGCGATGGCGGCGACCGCTGTGGGCTGGCCGCGGATGCGCTCGGACATGCGCTGGCCGAGATCGAGCACGCCCTTGATGTCGTCAGACACCATGCGGCCGACAGGGATGCCGGTCCAGGCCGCGAGCACGTCGGCCACGGCGTTGCGGTCCACCATGTCGAACACCAGCGGCCGCTCGCCCTGCAGCGCGTCCAACTCGGCTCGGAGCTTGATCAGGTCGGTCCGCGCGTCCCCGCGCGCCGCCTCGTCGTCCTGGGCGGCCTGAAGCGTCGTGCGTTGCTCGCCGAGCCTGGCGATCAGGCCCTTCTCCTCGGCCCAGCGCGCCTCCAGCACGTCCCGCTCGGCCTCGGCGGTCGCCTTGACGGCCTCGCGCTCGGCCAGGGTCTTCGCGTGGTCGCCGCCCGAGGCCTGCTCGCGGCCGAGGATGCGGAGTTCCACGTCCAGCTGCTCGATCCGCCGCCGCACGTCCTCCACCGCGGCCGGCGTGGCTGCGCGGCTGACCGCGACCCGGGCGCAGGCGGTGTCGAGCAGGGAGATGGACTTGTCCGGCAGCTGGCGGCCGGAGATGTAGCGGTGGGAGAGCCTTACGCTGGCCTCAACCGCCTCCTCCAGGATGCGCACGCCATGATGGCGCTCCAGCGTGTCGACCAGGCCGCGCATCATGAGAATTGCGTCGGCCTCGCCGGGCTCCTCCACCTTGATGACCTGGAACCGGCGGGTGAGGGCGGGGTCCTTCTCAAAGTATTTCTTGTATTCGGCCCAGGTGGTGGCGGCGATGGTGCGAAGCTCACCCCGCGCCAGCGCCGGCTTCATCAGGTTGGCGGCGTCCCCCTGCCCTTCCGCGCCGCCTGCGCCTACGAGCGTATGCGCCTCGTCGACGAACATGACGATGGGCGTGGGCGAGGCGCGCACCTCCTCGATCACCGACTTCAACCGGTTCTCGAACTCCCCCTTTACGCCGGCGCCCGCCTGCAGCAGGCCGAGGTCCAGCGTCAGCAGCCGCACGGTGCGCAGCGCCTCTGGGACGTCGCCGGCGGCGATGCGGAGCGCGAAGCCTTCCACCACCGCGGTCTTGCCGACCCCGGCCTCGCCGGTAAGGATCGGGTTGTTCTGCCGCCTACGGCTCAGGATATCGATGATCTGGCGGATTTCCGGATCGCGCCCGAGCACGGGGTCCAGCTCTCCGGCCCGGGCGCGGGCGGTCAGGTCGATGCAGTACTTGTCCAGCGCCTGCGACTTGCCCGAGGACGGGGCAGGCGCGCCGCCATCCTGCGGCTCGCCCTCGCCCGCCGCGCCGCCCTTGCGCGCCAGGATGTCCGGCAGCTCGTCGGCGAGCTTGGCGGGCGCGATCAGCTCAAGCTGGCGCGAGGCGTCGCGGGCGAGCGGCGCCAGGTCGTCGCTGGACAGCAGGGCCAGCAGCAGGTGACCGCCGCGCACCGCAGGCGCCTCGTACTGCAGGCTGGCCAGGAGCCACGCCTCACGGATCAGCTTGACCAGGTTGGGCGCGAGTGCGGGCGCGCGCCCGTTGCCGGTCTTCATCCGGTCGAGCGTGCGGTTCAGCTCGGCCTCCAGCCGTCCCGCGTCCACCGCGAAGCGGTCCAGAATCACCGCAATATCCCCATCGGCGGCCTCCATCAGCTTCAGGAGCCAGTGCTCGATCTCGACATTATAATGGGTGCGCGAAAGCGTCAGCCCGGCCGCCGCCTCCAGCGCCTCGCGCGAGGAAGGGTCCAGCCGCTCGACCAGCGCCTTCAAGTCCATGCCCACCCCCAAACGCCAACGTCTTGAAGCGTGACGCTAATCGAAGCCTGCTACAAGGGCGCGTCGCTGCAAGCACGGCGCGAATCCAAGGAGGCGGCATGTCCTGGCGCGAGGGCTACATAGCCGATGTGGCCTACACCAGCGGCGTCTATATCGAGCTTGCGCCCGCGCACCTGTCCGCCTGCGCGCTGCTCGGCGGCGTGCGGCCACCCGACCCGGCGCGGCCGTTCCGCTACCTGGAGCTGGGGTGCGGGACCGGCATGGGCGTGTGCCTGCTCGCCGCCGCCAACCCGCATGCCGAGTTCCTCGGCGTCGACTTCAACCCCGCACACGTGGCCTTCGCCGAGCGGCTGATCGAAGAGGCCGGCCTGACCAATGTGCGCGTGGTGGAGGCCTCGTTCGCCCACGTGGCGGAGTCCGACGCCTTCGGCCGCTTCGACTACGCGGTGGCGCACGGGGTCTGGACCTGGGTGTCCGCCACAGCGCAACGCGAACTGACGGCGGCCTTCGACCGGTGCGTGAAGCCCGGCGGGCTGGTCTATGTCGGCTACAACAACATGGCGGGCTGGGCGTCCTCGCTGCCGCTGCAGCGGCTGATCGCCGACCACGCCGCGCGCACGCCCGGCGACAGCGTGGCCAAGATCCGCGCCGCGGTGCGCTTCGTGCTGGGCCTGCGAGCGGCGGCGCCCCGGGGCGTCGACTTCACCCGGCTGGAGCTGCAGCTGAAGGGCGCCACCGACGATCCGGACAAGGCGCCCATCGGCCTGTTCGCGTACCTGGCGCACGAGTACCTCAATGAGCATTGGCGGCCCGTCTTCCCAGGTGAGGTGGCGCGCGACTTGGGGGACGCCAAGCTCGCCTATGTCGGCGGCGCGGATCCCTTCAGCGCCCTGCCGGAGCTGACGCTGAGCGAGGCGCAGGCGCAGGCGGCGGCGAGCTACGCCGATCCGGCGGGCGCCCGGCTGCTGGCCGACCTGATCGCCCCGACCAGCTTTCGCCAGGACATCTTCGTGCGCGGCGCGACACCGTTGTCGCCACCGCGGCGTGAGGCCGCCCTGCGCGCCGTCCGGCTTGCCTCGGTCTCGCCACCGGGCTCCGCCTCGCTCAGCATCGAGGTGCCGAGCGGAAAGCTGGAGCTGGACGGCGTCGCCTATCGCCCCGTCTTCGCCCGGCTGGACGAAGGACCGGCCGAGGTCGGCGAGCTGCTGGCCGCGGTGCAGGCTGCGGGCCGCGCCATGTCGGCGACCGAGCTGCTGGCGGTGCTGGTCGGATCGGGCATGGCGACGCCGGTCGCCCGACCGGCGGAGGCGCGCGACGTGAAGGCGGAGCGCGCCCGGGCGCGCCGCTACAACATCGCCATGGTGGAGGCGCTCCGCGACCA
>CALMGB010000351.1 GCA_937863535.1 uncultured Caulobacteraceae bacterium | reverse complement strand
GTCCTGCAGCGTGTTATTCAGCGCGTGGCCGATGTGGAGCGAGCCGGTGACGTTCGGCGGCGGGATGACCATGGAGAAGGTCGGCGCGGCTGGGTCGTCGATAGGCGCGAAGGCGCCGCTGGCTTCCGCCGGCGCCATCGCGGTTCGCCGGCCCGCAGCCTTGCGCAACCCCTCCCTGAACGCGGTGCGCCAGAGAGCGGGTGCGACCGCCGCGTCTAGCAGGACGACGAGCGGCGCAGCCTCGCCTCTGTCCGACAAGTGGCGCGCCGTCTCCAGGGCCACCGCGCCCCATCGGCACCAGCCGCCGATCAGGTAGGGACCCGTCGGCCGGGCGGCGACCAACTGGTCGGCCATGTAGTCGGCTACCTGGATGAGGTTCAGGGCGCCCTCGCCGAACCGGCTCTCGTGCTCCGGCGACATGTTCAGCCCCAGCAGCGGCTGGTCCCGCTCCAGGCTGGCGGCCAGGGGGCGCAGGAGCGGCCCGGCGTCCAGCCAGTAGAGCGGGGCGCGGGCGCCCCGCGGCTGCAGGGCGATCAGCCGGTCCGCCACGCGGCTCGCGTCCCCCGACTGGATGCGGGCGGCCATGTCCCGCAGGCTGGGCGCCGCGAAGATGGCGGCCATCGTCAGGCGAACGCCGAACTCCCGCTCCACCTCCTCGAAGAGCTTCACCGTAAGAAGGGAGTAGCCGCCGAGATCGAAGAAGTTGTCCTCGGGTGCGACCGAGTCCAGGGCGAGAATCTGCGCCCACAGCCTGGCGAGGCGCGCCTGGACGGAGACCGCATCGCCGTCCTGGATCGCGGCTTTGGAGCTTCCCCAGTCGGGCGACGGCAACCGCTGGCGGTCGAGCTTGCCGCCAGCCGACAGCGGCAGCGATGCGACGAAGGTCACGTAGCGTGGAACGTAGGAGTCCGGCTTGCGCTCGCGCATCCATCGCCTGAGTTCGCTGGGCGTGGGCCGCGCCACGCCGTCGCGCGCCACGACATAGGCGGCCAGGACGCTCCGTTCTCCTGGATCGCTCACGGCCCGAGCCGCCGCCGAGATCAGGCCTGGATGAGCCGAAAGCGTGGCCTCGACGTCGCCGAGTTCTACCCGGACGCCCCGGATCTTCACCTGATCGCCGATGCGGCCAAGGCATTCGATCAAGCCGTCGGGCCGCAGCCGTCCGAGATCACCGCTTTGGTACAGCCGGGCCGCCGAAACGGCGGGCAGGACGACGAAGCTGGCCCGTGTCTGCGCCTCCAGGCCCCTGTAGCCGCGCGCAAGCCCGGCGCCGCCGATGAACAGTTCGCCGACCTCGCCAACGGCCGCCGGCTTCCCGTCAGCCGCGACGACATGCAGGTTCGCATTGTCGATGGCTCGTCCAATGGGGACCGGGTCCTCGGACGGGCGCACGCGGTGCTGCGCGCACCAGATGGTGGCTTCGGTGGGCCCGTACATGTTCCAGACTTCGTCGCCGCGCGACAGCAGTTCCGCCGCCAGTCCGGCCGCCAGCGGCTCGGCGCCGCAGAGCACCTTGAATCCGGCCTTGCCGCTCCAGCCCGCCTTGACCAGACCACCCCAGGTCGTGGGCGGGGCCTGCATCATGGCCGCGCTCGCCTCGATCAGCGACGCGAGGCCGGCGAAGTCGCAGGCCGTCTCCCGATCCGCCAGCACCACCTGACCGCCGGTCGTCAGGGGCAGGAAGAGGTCCACGACCGACACGTCGAAGGCCAGGTTGGCTACGGCGAGCAGGCTGTCCCTGCGGGTGAAGCCCAGGGATCGCCTCGCCCCGTCCAGCAGGTTCAGCACCGCGCCGTGCTCGATCTCGCAGCCCTTCGGCCGGCCCGTCGACCCCGAGGTGTAGATCACATAGGCGAGGTCCTCGCCCGTGCCTTCGACACCCCGATACGCTTCGCCATCGGACTCCGGAACGTCCTCGCAGCGGACCTCCGACAACTCGCCTCGCCAGGAGCTTCCTGAAGGTGCGAGGCCTGACGAGAGCAGGAGCTGCGGCCGAGCCTCCGTCAGGATCTGCGCGAGCTGTCGGGGTGGCGATCCTACATCGAGTGGCAGATAGGCGGCACCGGTCATGAGCACGCCCAGAACGCCGGCGACCATGTCGAACCCTCGCTCCAGGTGCAGCGCCACCAGCGCGCCGGGCCTGACGCCCGCGTGCCGGAGACGTACGGCGAGGACCTCGGCGCGCGCGTGCAGGCGCCGGTAACTCCAGCTCAGCCCGTGGAAGCTTATCGCTCCGTCGTCCGGGAAGGCTAGGTCACCGACTCATTATGGCGTAGCCAGATGCGGGTTGAAGCGAGTTTGA
>CALMGB010000350.1:1366-10057 GCA_937863535.1 uncultured Caulobacteraceae bacterium | reverse complement strand
CCGAGGCGGCGCAGGCCGGCGTGGAGGGCGCGCCCGCCAACCAGACCCCGGCCGCGACCCTGGCCGGCGGCGACCCCAACGACCCCGCGCCCTTCGGCTATCCCGTGGGCGATCGGCGCACCTACGTCCACGGCCTGCTGGACGAGTTCGAGGGGCGGTTGGGCGCCGACAAGACCTTCCGCTGGGAAGGCGAGGGCTGGGTCGGCGGCGACGAAAACCGGCTCTGGCTGAAGAGTGAGGGTGAGGTCACCAAGGGCGAGATCTCGGACGGCCAGCAGGAACTGTTCTACGACAGACCCGTCACGCCCTACTTCGACCTGCAGGCCGGCGGCCGCTACGACCTCGACTCCTTCCACGGACGGGGCTGGGCCGCACTCGGGGTCGAAGGGTTCGCGCCTTATTACGCCACGGTCTCGGCCACCCTCTACGCCAGCGACACCGGCCACTACGCCTCCAAGATCGAGGTCGCCGACGAGATCCACGTCAGTCAGCGCCTGATCCTGGAGCCGCAGGCGGAGCTGAACCTCTACACCCGCAGCGATCCCGCCCGCCGCATCGGCTCAGGCGCGTCGGACCTCGATGCGGGCCTGCGGCTGCGCTACGAGATCAGCCGCAAGTTCGCCCCCTACCTCGCCCTGACCTACGAGCGCATGTTCGCCCGCACCGCCGATGACGTCCGCGCAGCCGGCGACCGCGCCGACGACCTCCGCTTCACAGCAGGCGTGCGAAGCTGGTTCTAATCGGCGCGCATTGCGGGATTCGCGACCTCAAGAGAGGGGGCGCCGGTGTCAGGTTTCAGGACGGAACCGAGGCCGAAGAGCTGGCATCAACCCGCGCCGCCTGATCACCACGGCATCCAGTTTCCCCCATAGCCCGGCGCCGGCTTGCTCTTGCTTGCGGCTCGGCTGTGGCGGAGTGTAACCTTCGGCCGTGTCGAACTTGAAGGCTGCTGAGGAGATCAGGCGATGGTTGACAAGAACAGGGTGAGCGGCGCGGGCGACAAGGCCAAGGGCTCGGTCAAGGAAGCTGCGGGCAAGGTCACCGGCGACAGCAAGCTCAAGGCCGAAGGCAAGGCGGACAAGACCGGGGGCGCGGTCAAGAACGCGATCGGCGGCGTCGCCGACGCGATCAAGGGTAAGAAGTAGCCCGCGACCGACGCTTTTCGCGGCGGCTGGCCCGGAAGGGGGCAGCTCCTTTGCGGGTTTGAGGCGGCTGGCCGTAAGTGACACTCCGGACGCCTCCACCTTCCCGACGACCGGGCCCGAACCCGACGTGGCGCCGATCCACAACCGCCAAGTCGTGATCCTGACGCTAGACCCCCCGAGCAGCCCCTCCTTGCGCCGAGGCTTTCCTCACCGTCACAAGCTCTGAACTGCGCAACGGGGCGTTCAGGCTGACTACGCCATCATCTCGGCCACGCGGCGAAACTTCGATCATTGGGACCGCGGGTCTAGCCCAGGAAGACGCGCCACATCAGACGCCCGGGCACGAAGGTGAAGGCCCCCGCTATCACCAGACCACCCATGAAGATGTTCGTCATCAAGGCGCGGTGTCGTTTGACGTCGCGTCGCTTCACGGCCGCCACAGCCATCGGTACCGAGATGCTCACCCAGCCGCTCAGGAAGTGAATGTAGCTGAGATGGCCGTGGTCGCGAATCCAGAATGAGCTGACCGCCACGGTCACCATGCAGGCGACCCACGTCCAGCCCGCCACTCTATGGAAGGCGCGGCCCTTCACGCCAACCATCAGGGCTACGCCGATCGCCAGGGCGAGGATGGCGGCGGTGATGTGCAGTTGAAGGACCGCCGGTATCTCGAAGAGCAACCTGAAGCGTGGAGCATGGAGCCCGAGGCCGTGCGCCGCATCGATCACGAGGACGACGCTCCAGGCTACCATCCCGACGCCGACCAAAATGGCCGGGCGCCAGATGGTGGACCTCGGTGAGGCGCTTCGGGGGCGGCGCGTTCCCCTCTTCTCTGTCGGCACGCCAGCAATTGACAGAACAACGGCGGACTGTGTCATCAGCGGCTCCAGGGCGGGTGTGTCGGCGCCCGGTCCTAAGCTCCCCTTCGAAGGCCTTCATCCGCAGATGCGCCAAGCGACGTCCTCCCTTCGCGAGCCGTCCGCCCCCGCCGCTGGCGCTTCGCGAGCTGCAGGCCCCTGGCGGGCCAACCTCCTGCGTAGCGTCGCCATCATGCTGGCGGCTGCAGGGTTCCTGTCGTTCTCAGGCGCGTTCGGCACCGACCATGCCCCGCTCGTGATCAGGTTCGGGTTCTGGGTAGGGCTGCTGGCCATTGGCACGGGGTTCAACCGTCTCGCGCAGCTGGCGCTCACACGCCGTCGCGTTCCCGCATCGCCCATGCTCGGCGCTTTAGGGGTCAGCCTCGCGATCAGCTTGCCGATGACGCCCGTCGTGGTGCTGATGGTCAAGCTCACGTTCGGGGACCAGCACGCCGGATGGCGGCTCTGGGCCTACGTGCTTCTTGCCAACCTGGCGATCTCCGCCGCCGTGGCGGCGCTCCACGTGCTGGCGGAACGGCATGAGCCGATTTCCACCCATGCCGCGGCTCCAGGCGACGCGCCCAGCACCTTTCTGAAGAGGTTGCCGCCGAAACTGCGAGGCGCGGAACTCTACGCCGTCGAGGCGCAGGACCATTACCTCCGCCTTCACACAAGTGGAGGTTCCGACCTGATCCTGATGCGCCTGGCCGACGCGCTGGATGAACTGGAAGGTTTGGCGGGGGCGCGCATCCATCGCTCCTGGTGGGTTGCCCGGGAGGCGGTGCAGGGCGTCCGCCGCGACAATGGCCGCATTCTCCTGACCGTACCTGGTGGCGTCGAAGCTCCTGTCAGCCGCACCTATCTGGCCGCCCTGCGAGAAGAGGGTTGGCTGGATTAAGGGTGCGGGTAGGCGAGGGTGCGGCGCTCCTCGCCTGCTTAACCTTTAGGCAGCGGGCGGGTCTCACCCTTCCAAAGTCGCGACGCGATCGCCTCCGGGCTATGCGGCCGAGAACGTCCCTTTACGTTACGCCATGCCGGCCCGTATTGCGGGCGGCCAAAGGGATGATCGACGTACGATGAACGAAGCAATAGCTCAGCCGCTAAGCCGCCGCAGCTTCCTGGAGGGCCTGGGCGGGGTGGGCGGCACGGGGCTGGTGCTGGCGGGCATGAGCGCGCTCGGCTTCGGCATCGAGGCGCGGGCCGCCGCACCGCCGGTGCTGAGCGGGCGCGCCGGCAAGCGGATCGTCGTGCTGGGCTCCGGCGTGGCGGGCCTGACCTCCGCCTACGAACTGCGCAAGGCCGGCTACGACGTGGTGCTGCTGGAGGCCAGGAACCGCGTCGGCGGTCGCTCCTACACGGCCCGCAGGGGGACCCAGCTGACCGAACTGGGCGGCGAGCCGCAGACCTGCAGCTTTGATGAGGGGCTGTATATCAACCCCGGCCCGTGGCGCATCCCCTACCACCACTACGGCTATCTGCACTACTGCCGGACGCTGGGCGTTCCGGTGGAGCTGTTCAACAACGACAACGACCACTCCTACATCTATTACGAGAAGGGTTCGGGGCCGCTGGCGCGGCGGCCGGTGCGCAAGCAGGAGGTCGCCGCCGACACCCGCGGCTACGCCGCCGAGATGCTGGCCAAGCAGGTGAACCAGGGCGCCCTGGACCAGGCCTTCTCCCCCGGCGACAAGGAGCTGTTCCTCGACTACCTGAAGAGCGAGGGCTACCTCACCGACAAGGACTTCCGCTACATCGGCACGCCCGGCCGCGGCTACGACACCGATCCGGGCGCGGGCCTTCAGCCCGGCGTGCCGTCCACCCCCTACGCCATGTCCGACCTGCTCCACTCCCACACCTGGGACACCCTGAAGTCCGTGTCCGACTTCGACCAGCAGCGCACCATGTTCCAGCCCCTCGGCGGCATGGACCGCCTGCCGGCGGCCTTCGGCCGCGACCTCGGCCCGATCGTCCACCTCCAGCACGTGGTGGAGAAGATCAGCCAGACCGACCAGGGCGTGACGGTGGGCTATGTGGACGCGCAAGGTCAGCGGGGGAGCGTCAGCGGCGACTACTGCGTCTGCACCCTCCCGCTGTCGGTGCTGCGCGGCGTCGACCTGCAGGTCTCGCCCGGCTTCAAGGACGCCATCGGCGGGGTCTCCTACGCCCTGGTCGGCAAGATCGGCCTGCAGATGAAGCGGCGGTTCTGGGAGGAGGACCACGCCATCTACGGCGGCCACATCTACTTCGACGACGCGGATGTGGGCAGCATCAACCTGCCCTCCACCGGCTGGCTGGGCAAGAAGGGCGTCGTGTTGGGCTATTACCAGTTCTTCGCCAACGCCGCCAAAATCAGCGCTCTGAGCCTGGCCGAACGTCAGGCCTTCGCCGCCGCGGCGGGCCAGAAGGTCTTCCCGCAGTATGCCGAGAACGTGGAGACCTCCTTCTCCATCGCCTGGCACCGCGTGCCCTACAACCTCGGCGGCTGGGCGCAGTGGAGCGACGACGGCCGCCGCGACGCCTATCCCAAGCTGCTCGAGCCGGACGGCCGCATCTACCTGGCCGGCGAGCACCTCAGCTACATCGGCGGCTGGCAGGAAGGCGGGATCGAGTCGGCCTGGTCCCAGATCGCCAAGCTGCACAAGCGGGTGAACGCATGAGCCCGACGCGGTCGCCATCGCCCACGAGGGAACGCCCATCCTTGTCCAAGTCTTCAGCCCGGTACGTGATGCGATTGCTCGTGGCTGGCGCGAGTCTCGCCGTTGTCGCACAGGCCCAGGCGGCCCCGCCGCCGACGGAGCTGTCGGGCGCCAGCCTCTTCGCCCAGAACTGCTCGGCGTGCCATCAACTGACCGGGAAGGGCGTACCGGGCGCCTTCCCCGCCCTGGCCGGAGACGCCTTCCCGCAAGGACCGCCGGAGCCCGTGGTGCGGCTGCTGTTGAACGGGCGCGGTGGAATGCCTTCGTTCCGCGCCGACCTGGACGACCGCCAGATCGCCACGGTCCTCACCTATGTCCGCAGCGCCTGGGGCAACCACGCGCCTAGGATAGAGCCCGCCATGGTCGCCAGGGTGCGCGGCTCCGCCGCCCAGGACCATGCGGCGCAGGCGCTGCAGGCGCACTGAAGCGGCCATGCTTGCAGGTGGTGGTCCTGGACCCGGGAGGGGGTCCGTGGTGAGTGCGGCGCCGACAGCTTAGCGGACAGTGCCGGAGTTCGTCGGTGGACGTGTTGTTGCTGCGGTCGCGATGAGCAATCGGTGGCCGGGATCGATGGTGATCGCAGATCCGCCGCCCAGCATCAGCACGGCTTTCGCGCCGAGCCGCCACGTCTGCGTATCGAGCCGGGCTCAAGGAGCGAGGGATTGTCTTACACAGATCATCTGAGGGCGAGACGTTCCAGCCTTCAACCATGCCGGCGGTATGCTAACGTCTGACTCGTCTTCAGGGGGGGATTGAGGATGACGACGCAGGCTCCAATTTCACGTCGATTCCAGCTATCGCGCATCGGCGAACTGACCTTCGACCTCGTGCGGCGGGACTTTGCGGCGAGCTACGGCTTGACGGTGGCGATCCTGATCGTGCCGACGATCCTGAAGCTGGTGTTTTTCAAGGTGCAGATCCACTCGATGGGAACGCCCACGCCAGGGCGCATTCCCAATGTGTTCGGCCCGGGCTTCGCCCTGGCCGGCGTCATCGGCCTGCTGGCCTCGCTGCTGGTGTACGCCGCCCTGTCATGGCGCGCGGTGGAGCGGCTGCAGGGCCGCACCCCTTCGCCGGGCGCCACGCTGGAGGCGGCGTTCCGCGCGCTTCCGGTGCTGATCGCCGTCGCGATCCTGGGCTACTTCGCCATCGTGTTCGCCAGCATCCTGCTGGTCTTCCCGGGCCTGATGCTGGCTACGGCGTGGCTGGTGGTGGTCCCCACGGCGGCCTGCGAGAAGACCGGGGTGTTCCGCACCTTCGGCCGCAGTGCGGAGCTGACCAAGGGCCATCGCTGGGCCCTGTTCGGGCTGCTGGTGGTGCTGTGGATCGGCAGCCTGGTCGTGGTCGTGCTGGCCGCCCTGCTGATCCGCGCGATCTTCGGGCTTTCGGGCAACATCTTCATGGTCCAGCCCGCCGGACCGTTCGGCTACGTCGCGCTGATCCTGCAGATGCTGGTCAGCGCACTCGTCACTGTGGTGTTCGGTATCGGCGTGGGCGTGGTGTTCCAGGAGCTGCGGGCGCTGAAGGGCGGGTTCGACACGCAGCGGCTGTCGGAGGTGTTCTCCTGAGCTGAACGGCTCAAGCGGCGTCGTGCTTGTCGCGCCGCCGCCGGCCCTGCAGCAGGCCGGCTTCCAGCCGGGCGCGCAGGGCCGAGTAATAGGCGTCCAGGAAGGCGCGATCGGTCTCCTCCGGGCCCTGCAGCCAGCCGATTCGGGTGCGGATGCGCTCCGCCACTAGGCGCACGGCGCGCCGGTCCTGGCCGCGCAGCACGTCCTCCAGGACCTGTAGCTCGGCCACGCCATAGGCCTGCACCTGGCCTGAGTCGAAGGCGAAGCGGGGGTCGCGGGCCAGGTCGGTCCGCGCCAGGTCGGTGGCGAGGGCGCGGCGGGGATCGCGCACCACCCAGGTGCCGGCCACCACGTCGCCCGCTCGCAGCCGGTCGCGGTTGAACAGCGGGAATAGCGCGAAGACACCCGTCCACAGCAGGCCCAGCGCCGCCATCACCGCGTCCACGCCGCCTGCGTTGACCACCAGGAAGGTCAGCGGCAGGAAGACCTCGATCTCGCGCATGGCGTTGCGGGCGAACAGGGCGTCGGCGGTGAGGCGTCCGCCGTGGCGCGCCGCGACCCGCAGGCCGAACACCCGCTTGCCCGGCGTCGCCGCTCGCGCGCCCAGCTCGAAGCCCAGGAACCAGCCGTTCCTGAGGAGGAAGAAGCCCAGCAGCCAGATCACCCCGATCAGCGACAGGGCGCGCCCGTGGGTCGCCGACGCCACCCAGGCGCAGAGCGCAGTGGCGGCGACAAGCACGCCCAAGATGATGACGGCGTCGAGCAGGAAGGCGCCTGCGCGCTCGCTGGCGGTGGCGAGGGTGATGCGGAGCGCCACGCCTTCGGGTGTCACCAGCTCCCGCGCGAACCGTTGGCGCTCGGGGTTGATCACTGAAGCTCCCACAGCGCTCACGGCCGCGACCTCCGTGGTCCGTAGAGATAGACCGCCCAGCCGAGGGCGCTGAGCCCCGCGATGGCGTAGCGGGCCAGATCGCTGGTGATCACCTGGCGCCCGATCCCCTCCAGGCCGCCGGCCACCAGTAGCATCAGCAACACACCCGCCATCAGGGTGGAGGCCTGGCGCCCGGCCACGGCCGCAGCGTCCAGCCGGGACCGCTCGCCCGGGAAGGCCAGCGACCAGCCGATGCGGAACCCGGCGGCCCCGGCCAGCACGGTGGCCGACAGCTCCGTCACCCCATGGATCATCAGCCACCCGCCGAGCGGCAGCAGCAGGCCGTGGCTGGCGTACAGCGCCAGCATGGCGCCCAGGGTGCAGCCGTTGGCGAAGACCAGCAGCGCCGTGGGAACCCCGAAGGCGAAGCCGAGCGCGAACGCTAGCACCGCGATCTCGGCGTTGTGGGTGAACAGGAAGGCGGCGAACACCTGCAGCATGCCCCCATGGGCGTGGCTGTAGAGGATGTCGCGAAGGGCCGAGGCGGTGGCGGTGGGATCGCGCCCTTGGGCGTACTGGCGCGGCACGAACGCGAAGTACCAGTCCGCATCCACCGCATAGAGCCAAGCCGCCACCGCCGCCCCGCCCACCAGCACGGCCGCCGACAGCAGCGTCTCGCGCCAGAGCGCCCGGGCGGCCGCTGGCCAGTCATGGACGAAGAAGCGGACCAGGCGGGCGCCCAGGTTGGACCGCGCGCCGTAGACCAGGAAATAGGCCCGCGCCGACAGCCCCTCCAGATACTCCAGCAGGCTCCGGTCCAGGCTGGTCTCGCGCGCCACCGAGAGGGCCGACAGGGTGGCGCGGTAGAGCACCGGGATGGCCAGCAGGTCCTCGTCGCTGAGCCGCGACACCGGCTCGCGCTCCAGCCGCTGCAGCAGCGTCTCCAGACGCCGCCAGTCGCCCTCGCGTTCGCGGCGGAAGCGGGCGCTCTTGAGCTCGGTTTCAGCCATGGCGTTCACAGCCGGTCCAGCCGCTTGAGGGTGAGATACCGCTCGATCAGCGCCGTCCCCACCGCCGCCGCCGGCGCCTCGATCACCTCCGCCCCCAGCCGACGCAGGCGCGCCACCACCACTTCGCGCTCCCGGAGCAGCGCGTCGGCGGTGACGGCGCGGGAGACGTCGGCGGGCGTCTCCGGCGCGCGTCGGCGCACGGTTTCCAGCTCGGCGTCCTCCATCAGCACGAATAGCAGCAGGTGGCGGCTGGAGAGTCGGCTTGCGGATTCCAGCATCAGCTGGGCGCTGGTGGGATCGGCGAAGTCGGTGAACACCACCAGCAGGGCGCGCCTGTCCAGCACCGCGCCCACCGCGCTCAGGCCGAGGATGAAGTTGGTCTCCTCGGTAGAGTAGTCCACCGCCGCCGCCATCCGCCGCAGCCTGCACGGGTTAAAGGTGGAGATCGCCGCCGGGCAGATCGCGCTCGACCGCGGTCAGGACGAACTGGAGCAGCTCCGCCAGAACGCCGTGCAGACCGGGGACGCGGCGGACGCTGCGGACG
>CALMGB010000350.1:0-1356 GCA_937863535.1 uncultured Caulobacteraceae bacterium | reverse complement strand
CGCCACCGGCCGGCCGACCAGCCGCGGCCGGGCGTCAAAGGCGCACAGGCCCACCCGGTCGCCCACCACCAGCGCCACGTAGGCGATGAGCAGGGCCGCGTTCAGCGCCCGGTCGAGCCTCGGTGCGCCATTCACCGGCTCGCCCATCAGCCGGCCGCTGTCGAGCACCAGCATGATCGGGTGGTTGCGCTCGGTGCGGAACTCCTTGGAGAGCAGCAGGCCGTGACGGGCGGACTGCTTCCAATCGATGGCGCGCAGGTCCATGCCGGGCTGGTGTTCGCGCAGCGACTGGAATTCGAAGCCATCTCCAGTCTCGGGGCGGCTCTTCTGGCCGGCGATGGCGTTGCGGGCGAACAGGCGCATGGCCTCCTTGCGCACCGCTGCCAGGTCGGGCGTCACCCGAACCACCTGGTCCAGGCTCGCGCTGGCCTGGATGTAGAGCAAGCCCAGCGGTCCGCTCCAGCGCGCCCAGGCCCGCACCAGCCGGCCCTCTCCCCGCCGCACCGGCGCCAGATGGAAGATGGCGCGCGCTTGCGCCCCCGCCAGCGTCGCCGCCGACCGCCTGGGCGTTAGGGTGAGCTTGGCGTTCACCTCCAGCGCGGTCTCGACCTGCGCCGGCATGCGGCCGGAGAAGGCGACGGTCAGCGTCGCCTCGGCGTCTCCGTCCGGTGCGGCGAGGTCGTCGGGCGCCTGGACCTGGAAGCTGGCGGAGCCCCGCGGCGCGGCGAGCCAAGCGTCGAGGCCGAGCAGACCGACCACCGCCAGCACCCACGTCGGACCCGCCACCCACAGCCCCGGCGCCACCAGGGCCAGCAGCAGCGCCAGGGGCGCCCCCGCCGCCAGCAGCAGCACCGCGCGGCGGGTGGGATAGATCAACGCGGCGCCTCGATACGCCCGATCAGCGTCTTCAGGATGTCGTCGCCGCCCCGCCCCTCGATCTCGGCGGCGGGCCAGAGCAGCAGGCGGTGGCGCAGGCACGGCAGCGCCAGGGCCTTCACGTCGTCGGGGATGACGTAGTCGCGCCCCTCCAGCGCCGCCCGCGCCCGAGACGCCACCGCCAGATGCACGCCGGCCCGAGGCGAGGCGCCCATCTGGATGTCGGCGCTCTCACGGGTGGCGCGCACCAGGGCGACCACGTAGCCGGCGACCTCCGGGCCAAGGCGCACGCTGCGCACCGCGGCCGCCGCAGCGTCCAACTCTTCAGCGCCCAGGATCGGCCGCACGCCGAGCGAGGCCGCGTCCGGCTGGCCGCTGCGCAGGCCGAAGCTCGCCACGATGGCGCGCTCTTCGTCGAGGCTGGGGTAGCCGAGCACCTGCTTGAACAGGAAGCGGTCGAGCTGGGCCTCGGGCAGCGGA
>CALMGB010000349.1 GCA_937863535.1 uncultured Caulobacteraceae bacterium | reverse complement strand
CGGCTACACCGACGCGTTGAAGGCGTCCAAGCTGGTCTGGACGCCGCCCAACCTCGACCGCTTCCTGTCGGGTCCGTCCAGGCTCGTGCCCGGCACGGCCATGCCGATCGCGGTGGGCGACGCCAAGACCCGAGCCGACCTGATCGCCTACCTCGCCACGGTGAGGGCGCCCTGACCGGCCGCCAGAGAGACCGTCTGCAAGCGAGACCGTCTGCAAGCGAGACCGGCCGCAAGCGAGACCGGCCGCAAGAGGGGGAAGACAAGGCGGGCGCACCAGCGTAGGTTGACGCTTAGGGCAAGCGAGCGTCCCGACCGCATCGTCACGGGACCGAGACCTTCGGGAGGACACCATGGCCGACGGCACCCAGGAGTTCGGCGCCGCCGCGGTCCCCGATCCCTACTCACTTCCCCTCGACCTGCTGAACCCGGCCCGGCCGGAAGCCTTCGAGCAGGGCGTGGAGCTCGGCTTCTTCGAGCGGCTGCGCCGCGAAGACCCGGTCCACTACACCGCCGAGCACAGGTTTGGCCCCTACTGGTCAGTGACCAGGTACAACGACATCATGGCCGTGGACACCGACCACGAGACCTTCTCGTCGGAGCCCGGGATCACCATCGCCGAGCATGAAGACGACTTCAAGCTGCCCATGTTCATCGCCATGGACCCGCCCAAGCACGACGCCCAGCGCAAGGTGGTCAGCCCCATCGTCGCCGGCCCGAACCTCGCGGCCATGGAGCCCCTGATCCGCGAGCGCGCGGGCCAGATCCTGGACGCGCTGCCCGTCGGCGAGGAGATCGACTGGGTCGACAAGGTTTCCATCGAGCTGACCAGCATGACGCTCGCCAACCTGTTCGACTTTCCGCAAGGTGAGCGCCGCAAGCTCACCCGCTGGTCCGACGTCGCCACCGCCACCCCGGAAAGCGGCGTCGTGGAGAGCGAGGAGCAGCGCCGGGCCGAGCTGATGCAGTGCGTCGGCTACTTCATGCAGCTCTGGAACGACCGGGTGAACGCGCCGCCCAGGCCCGACCTGATCTCCATGCTGGCGCACGGCGAGTCCACGCGGAACATGGACCAGATGGAGTATCTGGGGAACCTGCTGCTGCTGATCGTGGGCGGCAACGACACCACCCGCAACTCCATCAGCGGCAGCGTGCTGGCGCTGAACCAGAACCTCGACCAATACGAGGCGCTGAAGGCCGACCGCTCGATGATCCCCAACATGGTGTCGGAGACCCTGCGCTGGCAGACGCCGCTGGCCCACATGCGCCGCCTGGCCAAGAAGGATACCGAGATCGGCGGCAAGACCATCCGCGCCGGCGAGAAGGTCGTGATGTGGTACGTCTCGGGCAACCGCGACGAAGACGTGATCGAGCGCCCCAACGACTTCTGGATCGGGCGCCCCCGGGTGCGCCAGCACCTGAGCTTCGGCTTCGGCATCCACCGCTGCGTCGGCAACCGCCTGGGCGAGCTGCAGCTGAAGATCATCTGGGAGGAGATCCTCAAGCGGTTCAGCCACATCGAGGTGGTGGGCGAGCCGACCCGGGTCTTCTCCACCTTCGTGCGCGGCTACAAGACCTTGCCGGTGAAGCTGCACGCGCTGTGATCTCCCGCTCCCCTGCGGGAGAGAGGGATCATCGTCCGAACACGGCCTTGGGCATCTCCACGTGGACGCCCTTGTTGCGGTCGACCAGCTCGGTGATGGCCACGTCGCCCGCGACGCTGACCAGCATGTAGGCGTCGTCGCGGGTCATGTGCTTCTCCGTCACCAGGAAGTCGATCATGTTCACGACAGCCTTGCGCGTGGCGCGGCTCAGGTCGTCGTCGAAGCCCATGGAGATGTAGCGGTCGGGCGTCTCGGCGCGGGGGTAGTCCAGTTTCTCGCCCTTGTGCAGGATGAACTGCAGGGTCCCCACCAGGGAGGTCTCCATGGCGGTGATGTCCACCTCGCCGTCGCCCTGGCCTGCGTGGCCGTCTCCAACTTCGAACAGGGCGCCGGACGCGTGGACCGGCAGATAGAGCGTCGTGCCCGCCACCAGGGCCTTGTCGTCCATGTTGCCGCCGATGATGGTCGGCGGGGCGCTGTCGTAGCGGCCGAAGGCCGGGGGGGGCGCAACGCCCATGCTGCCGAAGAAGGGGTGCAGGGCGATGTCCACCCCGGGGCCGAAGTGGGCGAGCAACCTGTCCTTGTCGAGCGGGATGATCTTCATGCGGGCGTAGGGGAAGTCGTCGGTCAGGAAGCCCGCGCCGTATCGGAAGCCGTTGTAGGCGTAGGGGATCGCCAGATCGACCTTCAGGATGCGGACCTCCAGGGTGTCGCCGGGCTCCGCGCCCTCGATGGCCACCGGGCCGGTGAGGATGTGGCCGCCGGGGCCGCGATCGTGCACCTGATCGAAGACGGTGCGCAGGCTCTGCTCCACCGCGGCGGGCGCGACGCCGGCCTTCTCCAGCGCCGTGGGGCTCGATGTCAGCAGCGTGTGGAAGACCACCGTGTCGCCCGAACGGATGCTCAGCACCGGCTTGGCGGCTGCGTCGTAGTTGCCCCAGGCCACGGTGGAGGGCGTCGCCTGCAGCTCATAGCTCTGGGTCGCCGAGGCCGGCAGCGCCTGGACGGCGAGGGTGAACAGGGCGACCAGGAGGGCGGAACCGGATAGGCGCATGTCGAACTCCTGGCGGGCGTGACCGCACCATAGCCGCCGGAACTCCGCAATCCAGCGCCCAGGTCGCGCCCTTGCACCCTGCCCGCTGTGCGCGACTAAGCATGTTGTCGCCACAGAGTGGGCGTAACGGCTGCGGCGGGATGACCTTCACCGCTCCGGAGCGAAGAGGCGTCATCCACCGTTGTGCCGACGGGCTGGGCGACCGTGAGCGGGCGAGGACGAGATGATCAATCGCCTGCTTTCCACCTGTCTCTGCGCCTGGCTGCTGGGGACCGCCTCGGCAGGAGCCGCCGCCACGGCGCCCTTCGCCCTCGCCGGCCCCGTCCTGCGGGTCACCGTCGCCCATGCCGGCGCCACCCTGCCGATCGCCGAGGTCCCCAACCTCACGCCCGGCGACGTGGTCTCGATCCGAGCCGACCTGCCGCCGAGCCAGTCGGTCCACTACCTGCTGGTGGCCGCCTTCCTCCGCGGCGCCACCAACCCGCCGCCGGGGGAGTGGTTCTCCCGGGCCGAGACCTGGACCCGCAGGGGCCAGGGCGGCCTGAAGCTGGTTGTGCCGCCGGATGCGGAGCAGGTGGTCGTCTTCCTGGCGCCCCAGACCGGTGGCGACTTCAAGACCCTGATGGGCGCGGTGCAGGGCCGCCCCGGGGCCTTCGTGCGCGCGTCGCAGGACCTGAACCAGGCCTCGCTGGACCGCTCCCGGCTGGACGCCTTCCTCGCCGCCGTGCGCTCGACCGACCCCACCGACCCGGACCGGCTGAAGACTGTCTCGCCGCTGCTGGCGCGCAGCCTGACCGTGAAGCTGAACACCGACTGTTTCCAGAAGATGGCGGAGCTGCAGGCCGCCTGCCTGACCCAGGGCCAGGACACCCTGGTGCTGAACGACGGCCACAGCACCTCGATCGCGGAGGCGCTGACCTCGGGCGCCCCGGCCGATCTCGCCTTGCAGCTGACCGCATCGCCGGTGGCCAACTTCGGCTATTCCAGCGCCTATGTGGCCGCGGCCTTCGACGTGGTGCGCATCCTGCAGTCGTTCCGCACCGCCCAGTACCAGTACATCCCGGCCATCGCGACGGCGCAGGACGACAAGCTGTCGCTGGTGCTGAACGCCGCGCCCTCCTTCCACACACCTCAGTCGGTGCTGGTGGCGGCCCTGCCCGCCATCGCGCCGCCGCAGTCGCCGCCGCTGCGCCCCGTCGATCCGAAGGCGGTGTTCTGCGCCGAGCGCACGGACCTGCTGCTGCCCGTTGAAGGCGCGCCGCTGGCCTATTCCACCCGCTACGCCCACGACATGGTGGTGCGGGTGAAGGGGAAGGACGCGAAGACCTTCGACCTGCCGGTCAGGGCGGATGCGGAGAAGGGCGGTTTCGTCGTCGACACCAGCGGGGTCGATCCGGCCGACCTCGGCGACGCGGTGGACGGTTCGCTGCACGGCTACTGGGGCTTCGAGGCCTTCGACGGGCCGGCCTTCCACCTGCAGACCGCCCGGGCGGCGCCCTGGCGGCTCGCCCCCGACGACGAGCAGGCCCTGGTGGTGGGCCGGGACGACACGGTGCACCTGCAGGGGGCGGCCGCCTCCTGCGTGGAGAGTGTGGTGCTGCAGCAGCCCTCGGGTGTGACCCAGCCGGTGGACTGGAAGCCCGATGGGCCGGAGCAGGTCGCAGCTGTCGTCCCGCTCGGCTCGGCCCAGCCCGGACCCATGACCCTGCTGGTGCGCCAGTACGGCATGAAGGAGGCCGACACCGTCCCGCTCCGCGCCTTCACCGAGGCCGGTCGGCTGGAGAGCTTCGCCTTCCACGCCGGCGACCAGGCCGGAGTTCTGAAGGGCAGCCGGCTGGACGAGGTGGCGGGCTTGAGCCTGGGCGGCGCGGACTTCACCCCCGGCGACCTCACCTCTAGCGGTGGAGACGACCTGCTGTCGCTGGGCGCCGCCGACGGCGCCGGCCTCGCCAAGCTTAGGCCCGGCCAGACCCTGCCCGCCAAGGTGACGCTGAAGGACGGGCGCACCGTGAACGTGAGGACGACCGTGGCCAGGCCCCGGCCTCAGATCGCCCTGATCGGCAAGAGCGCCCAGGCCGGCGCCGCGCCGGGCTCCGCCGCGATCCGGCTCGGCGACGACGACGAGCTTCCTCGCGGCGCCCAGCTCACCTTCTCCGTCCGCGCGGAGCCGCCCACGCGGCTGGACGGGCGCGAGGCCATCGAGGTGGCGGGCCTAGACGGCGCTGTGGTCGCCACCCTGACGCCCTCGAACGGCCTCACCCAGGAGGACCCCCAGGTGCTGCTGGCGGCGCTCGACACCGGCCGCGCCTTCGGGGCCTCCACCTTCGGGCCGCTGCAGTTCCGGCTGGTGCAGGACGGCGCGGCCAGCGACTGGCGGCCGCTGGGCGCCCTGGTGCGCCTGCCGAGCCTGCACCAGCTGAAGTGCCATGAGGGTGGCGCCTGCGAACTCAGCGGGGACGACCTTTTCCTGCTGGACGCCGTGTCCGGCGACGCGGCCTTCGACCATGTCGCCCGGGTGCCCGAAGGCTTCCCCGGCCACGTCCTGTCGGTGCCCCACGTGGCGGCCGGACGCATGCTCTACATCCGGCTGCACGACGATCCCAAGGTGGTCAGCGAGGTCGTCTTCACGCCGGGCCGGGGATAGGCGCGAAAGCGGCGGGCCTCATCCTTCGCCCGATGGGTCGCCTCAGAACTTCTGAGAGACGCCCACATAGGCCTGGACGGCCGCCGTCTCGCGGTTCAGGCCGAGGTTCACGCCCGTGTCGAGCTGGAGCTCGCGGGTCACGCCATAGGTGACGGCGACGTCGGCCGAGTACTGTCGTGTGGTCCGCGCCGGGTCGAAGTTCCAGTCGCCCCAGAGTTCGCCATAGACGGTGACGGTTTTCGGCAGGGTCACGCCGACGTTGACCAGCTGGGCGGTGTTGAGGTGGCGGCCGCCGCCGGTGGAATCCAGCAGGGCGTCGACCTCGGGCGCGGTGGTCAAGGTGACGGCGTCGGTCAGCTTGTAGTTGACCGGCAGGAGGGCGCCTTCCTCCACCACGCCGTCGCCAATGCCGCGCCGGGCGGTCGGCGCCTTTACATAGGGGATGATCGAGGCCTGCAGCGCGCCGCCGGTGGTGCTCAGGACCGCGTACTTGAGCCGAAGGATCAGGTCGCCGACGCCTGCCAGGGTCCTGTCGTCGCCGGACCTGTCGGAGGTGTGCACGATCTCCAGCGGGGAGAGGTTGGCTTCCAGGTCGAGGTTGGGGGTGACGCCGTATTTCAGCGTGGGGTTGGTGGCCAGATAGGTGTCGGTGGTCACCCCGTTCAGCCGCAGGAAGCTGCCGTTGAACGCGTCGGCCTCGTACTGGAAGTGGCCGGCGTCCACGGTGCAGGCGTAGTTCGCCTTGGTGGGCCGGTCGGTGCAGATGGGGCTCAGCGTCGGAGCGGCCGCGCCGGCGTTCGCTGCGGAGGTCGCGGCGGCGCTCGCCTGGGACGGGCCGGACGCTGCATCGGCGCCCGGTGCGGGGGGCGCATCCGGCGTGAGCTGGGCGTGGGCCAGCACCGGAGCGGCGAGCAGGGCGGCCAGGCAGACGCGTCCCGCGTCAGCTCTGGCCTGAGGGAAGGCGCGCATCGAGGGTTTCACGAGCAGGACGTCTACCCCGGCGCGCCAGGGATCGTCCGGGTGTGTTCGACGATCATCCAGGGCCGCCCAGTGCGTAGGGTCTGTAGACCGAAGACGGCGAACGACCCACCGCCTGGGGCCGGAAAGATGAGGTACCTGCACCTCGCCCCTGAGCCTGCCCTAACTGTCCTTTCTGTTCCACCATCCGCCGCCGAGGGCCTGGAAGAGGGCTATGGTGTCG
>CALMGB010000348.1 GCA_937863535.1 uncultured Caulobacteraceae bacterium | reverse complement strand
CGAGGAGATCCTGGCCTGCGAACAGGCAGGAGCAACGCCCTACGTGCCGAAGCCCCTGACCTCAGGAGCCAAGGCCGAGGGGCGCTTCGGCAAGGCCGACTTCGTCTATCTTCCTGACCAGGACGCCTATCGCTGCCCAGCGGGCCAGACGCTGCCCTGGCGCATGGCGACGGTCGAACACGGGATGACCCTGAACCGCTACTGGGACCTGGCTAGCTGCCGGGCCTGCGCGATCAAGGGCCAGTGCACCACCAGCCCGAACCGCCGCATCACCCGCTGGGAGCATGAGGCGATCATCGACGCCATGCAGCAGCGGCTCGACCATGAGCCGCAGGCCATGCGTATCCGCCGCCAGACCGTGGAGCACGTGTTCGGAACGCTCAAAGCCTGGATGGGCGCGACCCACTTCAAGACCAAACGACTGAAGAACGTCGCTGCCGAGATGAGCTTGCAGGTCCTGGCCTACAATCTGAAGCGCGTAATCGCCATCCTCGGCGTCCACCCGCTGATCTCCGCGTTGCAGGCGTGAGCATAGCCCTCAACACCCGCACTCTCCTCGCCACGCCTCTCCAGCCAACACGTTCTCACACAGCCTCGGTGGATAGCGGTCTTGGCCGAACCGATGCTAAAACGGCGCGAGTTGTGTCCTTCTACCGGTGGACGCCAGGGGCTTTGGAGGGCGTGTGCGACTTGCATCCCAATTGGCGGGTTATCTGCCGCCCAAACTAAGGCGCACAGCTGCGGGAGCATGGTTGGACCTGAAAAGCTTACCTCAACGGCTACGTGACCCCGCCCGGTGGAGCGAACCGCTGCAGATGCTTCACAATGTGGGCGGGGTGATTTCTCAGAAGTTGGTAGGTCACTGCGAGATCAGCTCATCGCCTACGCGGGTTTGTCCGAAACTAGCGACGTTTTAGATATCGGCTGTGGAACCGGCCGGCTAGCGAAGCCGCTAAGTGAGTACCTGGCTCCCTCATCAAGGTACGTCGGCTTCGATGTCTCTTTGACAGCGGTAATCGCCTGCCGAAGGCACATCGGCAAAGCTCACTCTAACTTTCAATTTCTGAAAGCCGACGCCACGAACCATGAGTACAATCCACTCGGCCAAATTCAGGAAAATGCCTACGTCTTTCCAGCCGACGAAGCCGACATGGATGTTGTCGTCGCCTTCTCCGTCTTCAGCCACATGGTCCAGCGCTCGATCAACCACTACCTCTTTGAAGCACATCGGGTGCTTCGGCCAGGAGGTCGGTTCGCCTTCACCGCCTACGCGCTAACGCCGGAGAGGATCGCCGCTATAGACAGAGGGGAAGGACGCCTGAGATTTCGTCCTTGGTATCACGGAGCGATGACAATAGACGCCCGTTCGCCAGAGCGGGCTATCGCCCATCCTCTGGAAGCTCTGACGCAAGGGGTGTTGGACGCCGGCCTTCGCTTACAGCAAGAGTTCCTTGCCGGCAATTGGATCGGAACGCCAACATACGATGGAGGCCAAGACCTCTTCGTCGTCGTCAAAGACTGAATAGTAGCTCGGCCGCCACCACGTCCAATGACCTCATTGCTGCCGTGACGCCCGCCTTCTACTTTCAGAACACGCCACACCCCTGACGACGAGAAGAAGCTGGAGCCCGAGCGCGTGAAACCGTGAAACTGCTGTTTCGAGCCGCCCTCGCCACAACTATTATGGCGGTTTTTGCCTCCCGCGGCAAATCGAACGCCCAGCCGGGTGCCGTCGCCCATGGACGCTTCTCGGGCATAGGCGTCTACTCAGTAAGCGTCGTTCTGCTCGCACCTTTCCCGCGCTGACCTGATCACCGAGTCTGGGCCCTTCAGGGTTGGACGGGCTTGGTGTGCTGATGATGCCTGGTGATGATGTGCTGTCGGAGCCGGTCGTGCGCCGGGTGGAGGTCTTCACCGGCGCCGGGCGGCGTCGGCGGTGGAGCGCCGAGGCGAAGGCGCAGATCGTGGCGGAGAGCTACGCGACATCGGTCGGTGAGGTGGCGGACCGTTATGGGCTGGCCAAGACGCAGTTGTTCACCTGGCGGCGGGATGCGCGCGACGCCGGGCCGTCGGAGCCGATCTTCGCCCCCGTGGTGCTGGAGCCTACGCCCGAGGCGGCGGCGGTCCAGCGAGGTGAGGCCAAACCGAAGAAGGCTAGTCGCGCGAGAATGGAGGCGCGTGATGCTCCGCACCTCTCATGGCGCTCAGCTTGGCGCTGACGCCCGCCATAGTCGGCTTCAGCCTCTGCACCGGGGAAAGGCCTACACGATCTCACCGCCGACCGGCTACCATGCCTTCCTCTCCCATCTCGCAAATAGTCACTTCGAGCAGGCGGCCTGGGTGACGCAACCGGTTTGATTTCGCAGGCGACAGACCAGACGGCTCAAGCTGCGGCCAAGGTGGCTACGGCGTTGCTGGCGTTGATTGTCACGGCTCGCAGGCCGAAACGGCCACCGTCGTTCTGAATGCGAATCGTTCGGCAGTGATCGAGGTGACGTGCCCCACCATGGCGGCCACCGTGACTTGTGACTTGAAGCTGTCGAGCCCGCGCAAGGTGGCCGTCGCGACAGCGGCCAGCTGCCTCTCGGAGGCATTGTGGCAGGGCGGGCTAACTGCTTGCGGACTTCACTTGGGCGACCAAGGGCGGAGCGGCCCGGGTCTACATCGCCGCCAACTGAACGTCAGGCCGCCGATCCACCACGCAACCTCTCGCCATCGAAACAGGAGTTCGAGCACGAAAATATAGAAGAGGCACAAGACCGCGGCAGTAGTCGCCGCAATGACGAGACGCGGTAGCCGCAAAATCTGGAGAACGCCATCCTGAAATCCGGCGCCATGGCGTGCTGCATCGCTATGCTCGCCGCTTCGGCCGAAAGCGTTCAGGCGCAAGCCACGCGAACTACGGCGCTGCCGCCCGCGCGAGTGACCACGAGCGGCACCGTCAGCTTGTTTCTCTCCGCCGGCTCCGACAACTGCGTGGCTACCGGCTAAGCGGCTGGAGCCAACTCCATTCTGGCTTTGACCCTAGCCGGTGCGATCCGTGACTCCGCTTGCACGGCGGATAGGCTGTCCAAGCTGGCTGGATATCTTGGCCATGATCGGCTCGCCTATCAGATCGCGTGCGCGGTCAAGGTCTGGCGTGATGCTGACGCGAGGACGGAGAGGCTGTGCATCCTGCAACCGCGACCCTGGTGGAGGTTCTAAAGCCATGCTGGTCATTCAAACCCCATCCGTCGACATCCGCCACGCCGCCTTGATGGCGACGCTGGCGGGCGGTCTGCTCTGGCCATGGCGAACGGCTATGCCGTCATAGCGCGCCGATTTGGCCGGGAACCGCCGCCGTTTACCGCTGCCTGGCGGAGTCGGTCTTCGGCGTCGCCACCGCGGCGCTCTCCAGGAGAACGGAGGTACGCCGTGACCCTCGGCCAGATGATCAAGTACGAAATCGGACCGCCCTTCGCCTACGTCATAGGCCTGGTGATGGCCGTGTCGGCGCTGACGATCGTGACCAAGGTCGCCGTCGGCAGCCGTCCCGGCCTGGGCTGGAAACGCACAAGCCGCGCCTCAAGGACGCTCGACACGGCGTTCGCCATGTTCTTCCTCATCCGGGCCTTGATGATCTTCTGCGCCGCCTAGCTCGATCGTCTTCTTCTCGCGATGTCCGGCGCGACGCGGGAGGTCGACAGCTTTCGAGCGTACCGCCGGGACAGCCGCAGTGCGCCGACGGCCAGTGTCGCCATCGACATCTGATGAAGCTGCCTGATCCGGCCGAGCGTTTCCAGCAGTCAGCCTAGTCACCTGAATCTAAAGTTCGGCGCAAGAGCGTGGAGCCTATGGCGGCGGTGACCGAGCCTGGGCGGGTGGCGGCCAAGCACTAATTTCTGCTGCACTTCGTTGGCCAGGCTCCATGGTCGGACGAGGCTTTGCTCGGGCGGGTGCGAGATCAGACCTTGCCTGTGATGGAGAGCCGTGGCCAAGTCCGCGCCTGGATTTTTGACGACACGGATGACCCGGTACGACGCGCCAGGGCCAAGGTGCCCGCCGAAGTCGTATTCCAGACCAAACCACAGATCGCGCTTGACCAGATCAAGGCGGCCAGGGCGCAAG
>CALMGB010000347.1 GCA_937863535.1 uncultured Caulobacteraceae bacterium | reverse complement strand
CCGCAAGCGCTGGCCCAAGGTGAAGATCATCCTGCGCGCCGACAGCGGCTTCGCCCGCGACGCGCTGATGACCTGGTGTGAGGCGAACAAGGTCGATTACGTCTTTGGCCTTGCGCGCAACGCCTGGTTCGCCTCCTTCGCCTACGTCCTGCTCAGCGCGCTGCGCAGGCTGGCGCTGCGCCACACCACTTTCCGGACCGCCACCTGCGGTACGATCCTCACCGTGTCCGTCCAGCGCGTCACCGTCTCCATGGCCACCGCCTTTCCCTGGACCCACGAGCTGCGGCTCGCCAGCGCAAGGCTTCTCGCCGCCCGGCCAGCTCCGGCTTGAGCATCGGATCAGACAGGAGGGACGCCACCGACGAACACACCCCGGCGCTGGATCCGCCAACCCCACCTCGGCGGACGATGACGTGCGCGCTTCCAACGATTGCCTCGGCCGACCACCCCCACTCGGCCCCAAAGCGAAAGCTTGCGCAGCGTCAGTCCGTCAAACTTCGTCAGTCTGGGAGAAATCCGGGCTAGGTCCAGCGCAAAATCTTCCGAGCCGAACGTCAAGGCGCTCACGCCGTGCGTTGCGGCGACCCTGCGGCGTTGCGACTTCTTCGGCCGATTCAATCAGGGCGATCACTTTTGGCAGGCCTATGATTTGGCCGATCATCTCCACTACCGCGCGAGCCGCCATGCGGATCTCACCTTGGTCGATGGCCTGCAGCTTGAGAGTCGGCGATCTACGCGGTCACGCCCGGAGATCAGAGCGTTCTTGCTTCATCCTTTACTGCCTTAGACGAGCGCGTTGCGCTTGATGAGTTCGTGGTACCACGAAGCACTCAGCTTCGGTATCCGCCTTTGCGTTTCAAAGTCTGTGTAGTAAATGCCGAAACGCTTTTCATAACCTTCCGCCCACTCGAAATTGTCCAACAAACTCCATGTAAAATAGCCTCTAACCGGATATCCCTCAAAGGCGGCGCGCCTTAGATGCGTGACATAGTTGCGCAAAAACATAACGCGATCTGTATCATTGACGTGGTCGTTCACCAGCACATCGTCGGAGGGACAGCCGTTCTCGGAGATGAGCAGACAAGCCGGCTTCCACAGCTCGCTCACCAGGCGGACAGCCCAGTAAGTGGCTTCCGGGCCGACTTGCAGCCACGGCAGCATCATGGCCGGAAAGGACTTAGGCGGTGGTACGACGCTGTAGCCGGCGGGGTCATCGACGGCGGCCGCCACATAGGTGGGCGTGTAGACGTTCAGACCAACGAAGTCTAACGGACTGCCTATCACGGCCATGTCGCCGGCCGCGATCTTCGGCCCGTTCAGACCTTGGGACGCGAGGTAATCGTCGGGATAGCGCCCTTCGAGGATAGTGGTCAGATAGGCGGCGTTCAGGTTCCGCATCGCTTTGCGGGCGGCTTCGACGTGGGCAAGGGTCTCGATCACCGGCACCGGTATGTTCGGGTTTTCCGCCAGACCGACCTGAACGCGGCCCCCTGCGGCGGGGGGGGGGGGGGGGGGGGGCCCCCCCCCCCCGCCCGCCGCCGGGCGGGGCGGCGCCCACGGCGGCCACCCCCCGGCCGTGCGCGAGGAGGGCGTGATGGCGCACCTGGCCGAGGGCCGCCGCCGCCAGCCGCAGGCCGGGTGCATGCAAGCCCGTCCCGTAGCCGAGATCGACAAAGGAGCTCAGCTCGTTTGTCGTCATGAAGTTGTGCACCCGGCCGGAAAGCTGACCCGCCATGTAGCCTGCGTAATCGGCGAAGGCATAGGCGGTGTCGCGGTTCTGCCAACCGCTCGGCAAGGCGGCGGGCAGGTCCCAGTGGAACAGAGTCACGTAGGGCTCTATCCCATTCTCCAAAAGATTATCCACCAGGCGTTTGTAGTGGTCGACCCCACGAAGGTTTGGCTGTCCCCTTCCGTTGGGGAATATTCGCGGCCACGAAATGGAGAACCGATAACTGTTGGTCCCGAGCGCCCTCAGGAGCTGGGTGTCCCGTTTATAGAGGTGGTAACTATCGCAAGCGATGTCACCCGTGTCGCCGTTCGCGGTCTTGCCTTGGGTATGTGAAAACACATCCCAAATGGACGCTCCGCGTCCGTCCTCGGCCACAGCCCCTTCAACCTGATAGGCTGAGGTGGCGCATCCCCAACGAAATCCCTTTGGAAAATCCAGGTCCGCGGCAGCGGCCACCCCCAATCGGGGCAAGAAGTTAAGCGAAGCGACGGCTGCCGCTTCCAGCGCAAGTTCACGACGACTGATCAACACGAGTCCTCAATGCTTGCTTTGTTGCGGCCACTTGAAGGGCTGACCGGGCCGGGCGAGTTTAACCTCGCCCCTACTCGGCTTCCAACTCGATCTTGCGCGACGAAATCGTGGCATCGCCGGCGTCGTCATTAGGGATGGCGATGGCGCGTAGGCTGTAGGCGCCCGGCGCCGCGGGCGCCTCGAGCTTGAGGGTGTAGGTCTGTGCGCCCAGCGCCGCCAGCGAGAAGGGCGAGACCGCAGTGGACACGTCGTGTCCCGCTGCATCGGTGAAGACCAGGCGGAGCTGACCCGATCGCGCGCGATCCTCGTCGTTGACCATGCTGATGGCGTACGAGAGCGTCTGCTTGGCCTTGAGGCTGGGATGCCAGAAGTTCAGGTAGACACCGAGCGGTTTGAAGGCCTGCTTCATGGCGCTGGCGAAGTGCGGTTCCAGGGTTAGGCTCTGCAGGTCGATGAAGTTGTCGGAGGTGAACCCATGCGGTTCGCTGGCGGTCAGATAGGCGAAGTGCATGACGCCGGCATAGCGCCTGTAGGCGCGCCAGAACTCGGTCTCGCCGCCCAGAACATAGGCGGCGAACTCGCGTCGGTTGTCCACCGTGTTCTTGGGCCCGAGCAGCTTGGTGAAGAGCTTGTCGGTCAGCAGGGTCGGCGAGCCGTCCCGGTTCGTCCAAAGCCAGCCATATTCGTTCAGGATCCCGGCGTGGCCGGTCTTGAGGAAGGGCTGGGGTCCAGGACCCTCCAGCGTCTCCAAGTCGAGCAGGCGGAACACGTCGCCCTTACCGCCGGCGTCGAAGCCATCAGCCTGGTATTCAAGGAAGTATTGGTGATCCTCGACCGGGTCATCCGGACCTTCGGGCGTATTGTAGCTGTCCTCCCAGGCGCGGCCCGAGAGGTCCAGTCCGCGGACAGCGGGAATGACCTTGGAGGAGAGCTCGGGAAAGTCCGACTCATTGGAAGCATCCCAGAGCACCACGCTCGGGTGGTTCCAGTCGTCGCGCATCCACTCCTTGAACTCCCCTATAAGTTCGTCGGTGTCGTATGACGACGTCCAGATGGTGAACAGGGGCGAGCCGACCCAGATCGGGTATTCGTCCTCGATCAGCAGGCCGTTCTCGTCCGCAAGCTCCAGCCAGCGGTCCGGCGGCGGCCCCAGGGTGAAGCGAAAGGCGTTCCAGTGCAGCTGCTTGGGGATGTCCACCAGCAGCCGGTGCACCCAGGCCTCGTTCCACGGCAGGGTCCCGGACTGCGGGTCCTCGTAGAAGCGGTTGATGGCGATGTTGGAGCCCCGCATGAAGAAGGGTCGACCGTTGAGATAGGCTCGCTGGGTCGCCGTGTCGAAGTGGAACTCCCGCATCCCGAAGCGAGTGGAGACGTCGTCGCCGCGCGTGTCCGTGTCGAGCCGGTAGAGGAACGGGTCCGAAGGGCTCCAGAGGTGGGCGTTGGGGAGCGGCACGAGCTGTTGCACCTCCCGGCTCGTTCCCGCGGGAAGCACGACCTGCATCGTCTCGATTGAGGAAGCCGGGCGGGCGGACTTGCGCTCGAAAACCTGCTGGCGAAGCTCGGTGGTGACCGGGTGGTCCGAATAGTTGTGCAGCTCAGTCTGCACCAGCACGCCTGAGGCCGGGGCGCCGAGGCCGGCCAGCCGCGGAGCCGCCTGGACCGTGGCGATCATCGGGTTGTCCATGGCCGTTAAAGTCACGTCGTCATAGATGCCGGGGGTCCAGCGGTTCTTCTCGAAGTCGGTGCCGCCGGACACGTTGGGCGGCAGCACGCCCGGATGGGCGCCGATGCGGATCACCAGCCGGTTGTCGGCGTTCCAGCGGATCGCGCGGGTGACGTCGAAGACGGCGGCGGTGAAGCAGGGCGCGTGGGCGCCAACGCGCACGCCGTTCAGGTAGACGACGGCGCCGAACTGCGCCTTGCTGACCTTCAGGAGGGCGACCGCCGCCTGCTGCGGCGCCTCGAAGGTCTTTTCGTACCAGAAGTAGTTGCGCGCCTGGTGTGAGATACCCCGGATGTCGCCGAGCTTGTCGTAGTTAGCCCGGCTGTAGAGCCCGTAAAAGCTCCAATTCGAGAGGAGTTGCTTGGTCAGGTATTGGTCGACATCCGCGAAGGCAGGCGTGGCGGAATGGGCGAGACCCGGAACGGGACCGTGGTGGGAAAAGGTGGCTGGAACTTCATCCGGGCCGACGCTGTCCTCGATCCGCCAGTCGCCGTCCAGCGACAGGGTCGTGCGGTGCGAAGGCTCGGCCGCCCCCACGCCATACGCCGCCCCCCAGATGGCCAAGGCTGACAGGGCGAGCGCGCACCTTGTCCACACGGATCGGAGCCTTCCAGAACCACAGCGGCGGCTTAGAGCCCGTTCCACAGGCGTCCTCCCTGGATCGTGGCGCTCAGGGGCGCCGACTTGATGACGTCGGTGAGGCGGCGGTGCCAGGCCACGTCGCGCCACATGCCGCGGAACTGAGGCCCGCAGAAGTTGCTGGTCGCGACCGCCGCCCACTGTCCGGTGCCCGCGGCTGTCATCGCGCCGATGGCGCAGACCTCCTTGACCCAGTCCCAGGGCAGCAAAGGCCAGTCCTTGTAGTCGACGATGGCCCAGCACTCGGTCGTCATCAGCGGTTGCTTGGCCGTTTGCGCCGCGGCCGCCAGCCGACGGATGTCGTCGGTGAGCAGGCCTTGCCAGTAGTGGGGCTTTTCCGCATACAGTTTAGCCGCACGAAACTGGATGTTGTGAAAGCCGTCTTCAGAAAACTTTTGGTAGTCATAGCCGACCTGCTTGTTGAACTCGTCATCCTTCTGCGACGCCATCCACAGATGTTGTTCGATAGCGTCGACGAAGGAGATGTCCTGAGTGGTGAAAATATTGGGGTCTGCGCTGTCGGTGGAGAAGAGCAGGGGCAGGTCGGGGTAACGGGAGCGCACGCCCGCGATCGCGGTGCGCATCCAGGCCAAGGCGTGGGGGTCGTCCCAATGTCCCCAGTCGAGCGGCGGCTGCAGGAACGGGGCCCAGGTCGGGCCCGGCCACTCGTTGCAGAGGTCGACATAGAGCAGGACGTCGAGCAGGCCCGCTCGCGAAATGCTGTCTAGGGTCGCGGTCCATATCTCAGCCATCTTCTCGGGACCCGTTATTTTCATACGGGTGTCCGCCTCGTCCTGGCGGAACCAGCTCGACAGGCCGACCTTGATCTTGCGGTCGCGGCACTTGCCGAGAAAGGTGTGGAGTTCAGGCTCCACGCGCACATAAGTATAGGTGGGTGAACCCCAGTCCTGGGTCTCCCACAGAGGCTTCAGCAACCAGGACTTCTGCGGCCGCGCGGCCAAAAGATGTGGATAGGCATCGATCCGCACGGCGTCGTAGCCGCGCTCAACCAATCCGTCGAGCGCCTCGTCCCAGTCCTCATAGCCCGCGCCGGGCCAGCGCCGCTCCAGCCATGAAAAGTCCCACATGGCGATGGCGCGCGCCCGCTTGGGTTCGGCGGCCGTCTGCGCGGCCAGGGCCGCAGGTCCGGCCGCCGCGAGGGCTGCGCCGATGCCCGCGACCCCCTGCAAGAACGTCTTGCGGTCCAAAAGCGGCCTCCGCGTCATCTAAAGGGTCAAGCCCCGGGGCTCTTCGTCCGATCCAGCAAAGGATCAAGCAGGTCCATGAACAGCGCACCCCACCATTCCCATTGCTGTGCTCTAGGTCAACACCGACCTATATGACCGATCGGCAGCTAACCGTCACGATGAGATCAGGACGTCACAGCCAGCATGGCCGCGGCGAGGTCCTGGGTCGCGTGGCCTACCGACTTGAAGATCGTGGCGCGTCCGGGCGTAAGCTCTGGAGCCTCTCCGCGGCACAGCCCGAACAGGTCCGCCACCACATGGCCAGGCGTCACAAGGCCTTCCGCGATGGGCGTGAGCAGGTCGCCGGCCTCGGCCAGCACGCCCTCGCGGGTGTCCGCAACCACGTGGGCGAGACGGATCGCTTCGCTATCGGCCTCGCGCATCTGCGGCTTGAACCCGCCGATCAGGGCCAGATGAGCGCCGGCGCTCAGCCACGCGCCTTTGACCAGCGGTGCGGTGGAGAAGGTGGCGCAGGCGATCATCGGGGCCGTCGCCACCGCCTGCTCGAGGTCCCTCGCCACCGAGACGTCGAAGCCCTGCGCCGTCAGGGTCTCGGCTGTCGCCTCTGCGCGGCCAGGGTCTCGCGCCCACACGCTCACCCGCCGGACCGGCCGAACGCTCGCATAGGCGCGAGGAAGCTCGCGCGCGATGTGGCCGGCGCCGACGAGCAGCAGGTGGTCGGCCTCCGTCGGCGCGAGGAAGGACGCGGCCAGTGCGGCTACGGCCGCCGTCCGCCGGGCGGTGAGGGTGTCGCCATCCAACACGGCCAGCATCTCGCCCGTCCGGGCGTCGCTGAGGACGTAGACGCCAGCGATGGTCGGCAGACCCGCCGCAGCGTTCTGCGGGAAGACGTTCACGAGCTTGACGCCGATATAGTCGGCGGTCCAGGCGGGCATCAGCAGCAGGTTCGCGCCCTTTGGCAGGCCAAAGCCGAGCCGCTGCGGAACGGTCGTGCCCCTCGCCAGGAAGTCTCGAAGCGCCGGTACGAGGCGGTCGTAGGGCAGCCGGGCGGCGACCGTCTGCGCGTCCAGGACCATCATGCCTGCACGCGGCCGGCCAGTGCGGGAGTTTGCGGCAGGTCTTCGGCCGGATCGAGCCAAGCGGCCCCGGCGTCGTCACAACTCATGGCCAGGAATACGCCGTCCGCCAGTCCCTCAAGAGGACAGACCATGATGGGGACGGACAGGCCGTAGAGCCGCCGCGCGACCAGGCAGCCGATCACCATGATCGGATCCGGGTGGCCGAGCACGATCCCCGCGGGCGCGGTCCCCAGGCGGATCGCCTCGGCGAGCACCGAGGAGGAGGAGGAGGATCCCCGCCCCCCGGGCGCCACCAGGATGCGCCCCGTAATGATCCTGCCGCGGTCGGGATGGGCGTGGTCGATGATCTCGCCGGTGGCGGAGTCGACCCCGCCGTAGAAGCTCAGCCGCTCCGACAGGATCAGCGCCGACCCGCGCGCGGCGCCGGGGGCGTAGGCGCGTCCCGCCCGCTTCAAGGGGCGGCCCGCACGACGCGGCCGGCGGCGGCCGAGGCGATGCAGTCCTCCAGGTCTCCGAAGGCGACGGCGCAGCCGAGGTTGCCGGGCGCATAGTGGGCCCATTTGCCGGAATTGGTCATCACCGCGCCCTCGAACGCCTCCAGGATAGAGGTGACGTAGGTGCAGGTGTCGACCACCGGGATGACGCCCGCCTCGCGCAGGGAGGTGAGGACACCTGCGCGCTCCACGCTCTCCAGCGTCGCGCGCCCGGTGTTGACATAGATCGGCAGGCCGCGCGCGGGCCGGAGGCTGCGGACCAGCACGCTGAGCCGCGCCCACTCGTCTTCCGAGAAGTGCGGGGTGCCCAGGCACACCGCCGACAGGGCCGCGCCATCCGGGACCGTGGACAGGCGCGCGGCGACCTCCCGGAGGTCGTTCGGCGTAACCTCGACGACGGCCTGGGGGGGGCGGCCGCCGAGCGCGTCGCCAAGCGTCGCGGCTTCCGGCGTGACGCCGACGACGTGGAACAGCCCGACCGCGCCCGCTGAGGCGGCCGCAGCGCCCAGCGCCTTCAGCTGGTCCTCCGTCCGGGGCGGCGGCAGCCCTTCTATGACAGGGACCTCGTCGCCGGTCCGGGCGCCGACGAAGAGGCCCACGGCGACGAACATCCCGTCCGTCGCCTCCAGCGAGGCCGGGAAGCCAGTCAGCCGGAACAGCACTTGGCCGAGGCGGTTCTCGTCCAGATGGAGGCCCCAAGCCGGTGCACGACCAGTGACGGCGCAGCAGAGGTCGAGGAAATCGCCATAGCGGTTGGTGCGCGCGCCGATCACCGAATTCGCGAACACGACCGCGTTGGACTCGCCCCAGGCGACCTGGTCGCCGAACCGGGGCCGAAACATGGTTTGATAGGGCGCGCAGGTGAAGGAGGCCACGCAGCCCAGCGCCAAGTGCGCCTCCATCAGCCGCCGCGGCTTCACCTGGGCGGCGGGGGCGGAGCGGATGATCTCGGGATGGATCAGGTCGATGGAGCCGACGTTCAGCGTGGTGGGCGTGCGCACCTTGGCGCCCTGCGCCAGCAGCAGCTCGACGAAGTCCAGCCCCGCCTCGCCATGGTACAGGCAGCCGTCGATGTGCGCCCCCTGAATGGGCAGCAGCGACCGCGCGCCGATGGCGTCGGAGTAGGCGACCAGCAACTCCATGGCCGTCGCCACACCTGCGCCGGCCTCGCCGTTCAGCAGGGCGCGCTCAACGTCATCCAGGATCAGCCTCACCGGCGCAACGGGGCGCATGCAGTCCGCTTCGCCTCCCCCAACCCACCCGACATGCAAAGAGTATCGTCGGCATAGACCCGCGCCAACGCCGCCGGATCGATAGCAGCTATTCGATCACGGCGCGGTTTTGGCGCGGCGGCGCGCGGCGTCAACCAGCGAACGCTCCGGGCGCCCGGCCGCAGACGCCGGCCTCGCCCTCGAACAACGCCCCCGCCAGGGGCTCATGGTCCTGGTCCAGGCGGGCTGAGG
>CALMGB010000346.1 GCA_937863535.1 uncultured Caulobacteraceae bacterium | reverse complement strand
TCCTGCACAAGGGCGAGCTGTACGTCTGCGGCCGGCGCAAGGACATGCTGATCGGCCGCGGCCAGAACTTCTCCCCCCCGGACGTGGAAGCCGTCGCCGAGCAGGTGGTCGGCGTGCGCGCCAGCGGCGCCGCGGCGGTGGAAGCCTCCACCGGCGAGGTCGTGATCCTGGCCGAGGCGTCGAACCCCCGCGCCCATCCGGACCTGGAGCAGGTGGTGCAGCGCGTGCGCGCCCGGCTGAACCTGGAGGTCGGGCGGGTCGTGCTGGTGGCGCCCAAGTCGCTGCCCAAGACCTCGTCCGGCAAGCTGATGCGCCAGAAGTCCCGCCAGCTCTGGGAAGCCGGCCAGATGAAGGTGCTGGACGAACTGGTGCGCGAGCGCGCCAGCGACGAGGAGGCTCACGCCAACGCCGAGGAGGCGCCCTTCGGCTTCTTCAAGGCCAAGTACCGGCTGACGGGCGAGGAGACCCACTCGCTGACCGACGCCGGCCTGGACAGCCTGGACCTCGTGCTGCTGATGCACGAGTTCTCCGAACTTCTGGAGACGCGCGGCGCCAAGGAACTCGCCGAGCAGGTGGACATCCGCCTGGTCCAGCAGATGAGCATCGCCGAGCTGTTCCGCCTGGCCCACCGCTTCGAGGACGCGCCGGAGACCGCCGTAGCGCAAGTGCGCCTGGCCCTGACCAACCTGGACGTCACCCGCCGCGCGCAAGAGGACGCGTTGATGTCCGCCGACCGACGGCTGGCGTTCGCGCCTTCCGCCCAGGGCGGCCCCGCCCCGCCGCACCCGCCCGAGCGCATCCTGCTCACCGGCGCCACGGGGTTCCTCGGCCCGTTCCTGCTGACCAGCCTGCTGCACCAGACCAAGGCCAAGATCTATTGCCTGGTCCGCGGCGCCAACGCCGAGAACGCCGCCAAGCGTCTGCGCACCGCTGTGGGCGAGACCTCCAAGCGCGACGCGGAGTTCTGGCGGAGCTTCGACCGCCGCGTGGTCGCCGTCTGCGGCGACCTGGACGAGGAGGGCCTGGGCCTGGCGCCCGAGACCTGGGACAAGCTCTCGGGTGAGATCGACACCATCTACCACAACGGCGCGATGGTGAACTACCTGTTCAGCTACAAGCGCATGCGCTCGGCCAACGTCGCCGGCACCAACGAGGTGCTGAAGCTGGCCTTCGCCGGGCGGCCCAAGGTGTTCAACTACGTCTCCACCACCTTCATCTTCGGCTGGGCGACCAAGGACGTGCTCTACGAGACCGACTCCAACGCCGACATGGAGCTGCTCGACTTCGGCTACAGCCAGTCCAAGTGGACCGCCGAGCAGGTGGTGCTGGACGCCCGGTCCAAGGGCCTGACCACCCGGGTGTTCCGCCCGGCGCTGGTGACGCCGGCGGTGAACGGCGACGGGGCGAACTTTGACATCACGCTCCGCCTGCTGGCCTTCATGATCAAGTACGGGTTGGGGGCGGACGCATTGAACCAGGTCAGCTTCATGCCGGCCGACGTCACCGCCGACAACATCGTGGCGATCTCCAACCTGCCCCAGACCGCGGGGGGCTCTTTCCACGTGACGCGCGACGACTACGCGAACATGATCGATGTCACCAACATCATCACGGAGCTGACGGGGCGCACCTTCGAATACTTCGACCTGCCATCGTTCGTGCCGGAGGTGATCCGCCGCTGCACGCGGGAGGACCTGCTGTTCCCGCTGCTCGATTTCCTGGTGGGCTCCATCGACAACATCTCGGCCATGGAGTTCAAGCGCTACGACAGCACCGACTACCAGGCGGCCCGGGCCCTGACCTCGGCGGGGCGTCCCGATCCATCGCTGGAGGACACGGTGCTCGGCATGCTGCGCTTCATGCAGCGCACCGGGCTGGTGGAGCTGCCGCGCGAGGCGCTGGCGGAGCAGGACGCGGCTTAGCGACGTCCCGCCCTACAAGCCCCCTGCGTCGGCCCGCGCAGCGCAACGTGTGACCTCGTAGGCCTCCGCATCGAAGCTCGACATCCGCCGCCGGTAGCGCCAGCCCAGCTCCGGCAGGATGCCGGCGTTGCGGCCGGCGCGGTCCAGATACCAGCTACGGCAGCCGCTGGCCCACACCGTCCCCTCGAGCTTCGCCTGCACATCGGCGTTGAACGCCGCCTGTACGTTCGGCTTCACGTCGAGCGCCGCGCCGGGTCCGGAGGCGTCCAACGCGGTCAGGTACTTCAGCACGTAGCGCACCTGGGACTCCACCACGTGGATCACTGAGGAGTAGCTCAGCGCCGAGTTCGGCCCGAGCAACAAGGCCAGGTTCGGGTAGCCCGCGATCGTGACGCCGCGATAAGCCTGCGCGCCTTCCTCCGCCCACTGTTCCGGCAGCACCCGGCCGCCGCGGCCCACCACCCGCAGGAAGTCGTCCGGATCGGCGACGACGAAGCCGGTGGCGAAGACGATGTGGTCCAGTGGATAGTCCGCCCCGCTGCGGGTGCGGACCCCGTCACGCGTGATCTCCCCGATGGGATCGTTGACCAACTCGACGTTGTCGCGATTGAAGGTCGGCAGGAAGTCGTCCGACACCGTCAGCCGCTTGCAGCCGATGGCGTAGTCGGGCGTGAGCTTCGCGCGCACCTGCGGGTCGCGCACTTCGCGTCGGAGCTTGCGCAGCGCCACCCGGCGCAGCACCCGCGCGAGCCATGTATTACCGAAGAAGGCGGAGCCCACGCCCTCCAGCCCCCAGTAGATCGCGCCGCGCACCAGGGCTTGGCTGGCGGGAAAGCGGCGGAACAGCCACCGCTCCAGGCGCGTGGTGCGCCGGTCGCTCCGCGGCATGACCCAGGGGGCCGAACGCTGGAAGACCGTCAGCCTCGCCACCCGGCCCGCAATGTTCGGCGCGACCTGGACGCCGCTGGCGCCGGTGCCGATCACCGCCACGCGCTTGCCCGTCAGGTCCAGCGACGCGTCCCAGGCGGAGGAGTGCACGAAGCTCCCGCCGAACCGCTCCAGCCCCGGAATGGCCGGGAAGGACGGGCGGTTGAGCGGGCCCGTGGCCAGGATGAGGACGCGCACGTGGCGCACGCCGCCACCCGCATCGGCGAGCCGCCAGCAGCCCGCGTCCTCCAGGAAGCGGGCTTCAACGATGTCCACGCCGAACTGGATGCGAGGTGCCACCTGCCGGCGGTCGGCCACACGCTTCAGATAGGCCAGGATGTCGGCTTGGCGCGCATAACTCGACGGCCAGTCCGGGTTGGGGTCGGAGGCCAGGGCGTAGAGGTGGGAGCGTACGTCGCAGGCGCATCCCGGATAGACGTTGTCCCGCCACACCCCGCCGAGTTCGGCCGCCCGCTCGAACACCGCCAGCGAGGATCGCCCGGCGCCGAGCAGCTGGGTCGCGGCGATGAGGCCGGCGAAGCCTGCGCCGATCACGCCGACTTCGTAGTCCACCTCAGGCGTGTCCGAAGGCCGGACGTCCTCTGCCTGCAACAAGGTCGATGGCGAACTCAAGCGAGGGGAAGGCCGTCCCTAGCGCTCCGCCATAAGCCGGTTGGTGATCGGCTCGCCGGTGACCGCCTTGCCGGTCCAGGCTTCGGTCAAGGCCACCGACGGGATCGGCTGGCAGTAGGAGGCGAATGGGATCGGGAACGGCTTCAGCTGGCTCATGCACACGTTGCGGCCCCTGATCGTCCACCGGCCGGCGCGCTTCTCGTGCACCCGGCCCTCGGAGGAGAAGGTGCCGTCGCGGTTCAGCCATAGCTTGGAGACCCGCCCGTCCGAATAGGTCGACACGATGGTGCCGCCAAAGGCCGGTTCGAGCACATGGACCGGCGCCGGCGCCGACGCTGCGGTCACATCTGCGCCCAGGAGCGCCAGGGCGGCCCAACTCATCGCAACTAACATCTCCAAAGTCTGGCCCAAGCGGCGAGGAGCGGCAAGGGCCGAGGTCGCCGACGGAGCCGCTGCGGCCATCGGCGGCGCCTACCAGTTGCGCCGAACACGCAGGTAGGCTTCAGGCCCGAGCGTCAGGTTGCGGTCATCCAGGTTCGAGAACGGCACGCCGGGCCCGCGCACGTCGGCCCAGTTGGCGAGACGGCGGTCATAGCCGATGCCGATGTCGTCCAGCTCCGCGCGAACGCTCCACCCCGGTCTGGGCCGCACCTCCACGAAAACCGAGCCGAAGCGGGACAAGGCGTCGGTCTCGATCTGGTCGAAGCGGTAGTAGCGCTGGCGCCAGCCCACGTTCAGCTCCCCGCCCCAGCTCAGCCGCCACTTCGGCAGGTCCTGGCTGAAGTTCACCGTGCCCTCGAAGGGGCGCAGGCCCGAGATCGGCCGCTCTTGGCCGGTGGTGGGATCGGTCACCGAGGAGCGCCGCCACGTGAGGTCCGACTTCAGCAGGCCGCCGCTGACGCCGAACCGCTGCAGCGGCAGGCTGAGGTCGCCGATCAGCTCGTCCTTGCTGCCGCCCCCGATGTTGGCGGGCGCGTCGTAGGCGCCGGAGGGGGCGAACACCGGCGCGCGGTCGACGACATCGCTGATTTCGGAGTGGCGAACGGTGAGCGTCGCCGCACCATCCTTCAGGAAGCCTCGCTCGTAGGCCGCCTCCACGACCCAGGCCTGCTGGGGCACGAGGTTCGGGTTGCCGGCCAGGATCTGGCCGGTGGAGAGCGAGGACGCGGCCACGAAGTCGTTGAAGTCGAGCTGGCCCACCTCGCGCTCCAGCCGCAGCCTGACCTGGTCGGTGGCGTCGGGCGACCAGGTGACGGCCAGGCGCGGCTTTGGATATTGCAGCGTCTTGGCCAGGGTCACGTCGCCGCCGGCGGCGACGTGGGAGACCTCCTCACGCAGGCCGAGCTCCACGTTCAGCCTGGCCGAAGGCGCCCAGGTCGCCTTGGCGAAGGCCTCGCCGCGCAGTTCGTCCACGTCGACGTTGGCGGCCGGCACCACGACCTGCGCGCCGTTGGTGGCGTAGTTCACGTGGCTGCTGAGCCAGTTGTAGGCCGTCTCCGCACCGGTCTCCACGGTCAGGGTCTTCAGCGGGCGCCAGGTGAGCACGCTGCGCCCGATGGTCTCGCCGTTCGTGTGCTGCTCGCGGAAGCGGTCGTCCTCGCCGGCGGTGTCGAACAGGGTCAGCGAGTCCTCGCCGTCGATCTGCTGGATCGCCAGCGTCTCGATCGACAGCCTTGCACCGAAATCGCGAGTGTAGTGCAGCCCCAGCTCCGCCTGTTCGGTGTTCTGGTGGTCGTGCTCGACGGACGAGGCGATAACCGGCTCGCCCTGCACGCCCACGATCTCATCGTTGGCGTAGGGCTGGTATTGCAGCGACGCGTTGATGCCGAACTTGCCGCCGAGCAAAGGCCGCTCGTAGGCGCCGGTGGCCGCCGCCACGTAGCCGCCGGCCTTGGTGTTGTCGCGCGCGGCGCCCTGCAGGGCGTTGTCCGGCCCGGTCTGGACGACAGCGCCGTCGCCTGCGCCGTCGTCCACGAAGCGGGAGATGTGCAGCGAGCCCTCCAGCGAGGCGCCGTCCTTGCGCTGGGTGGCCTCGAGCCTGATCCCAGGGTTCTGGCGGCCGTCGCTGGTCAGGTACTGGTTGGAGAGCGAGACCACGGTGGTGGCGGAGGGGCCGGTCTGGCGCACCACGTTGGCCACCAGGACCTTTCCGTGCATGTCGACGCCCGGCGCGCCGCCCCGGATCAGGTCGATGCGCGCCACCTGGCTGGCCGGGATGCGGCGCAGCACGCTCTCCAGGTCGTCGCTCTTGCTGGTGGGCAGCTCGCCATCGATCAGCACGTTGCCGGCCGCGCCCTCGAACCCGCGCACGCTCGAGCCGTCGTCGAAGACGAAGCCGGGCAGGCGATCGATCATGTCGCGCGCCGTATTGGGCTGGGCGGCGGCGAAGAAGGCGGCCGGATAGGAAACCACGCCGGAGGAC
>CALMGB010000345.1 GCA_937863535.1 uncultured Caulobacteraceae bacterium | reverse complement strand
ATATCGTGCCGTCCCGCATCACCGCCGTCTCCGGCAAGAAGCAGCGCGAGCTGGCCCGCGCCATCAAGCGCGCCCGCTTCCTGGCCTTGCTGCCTTACGTGTTGACCTGAGGGGAGCGGAACCATGGCAAACGTAGAACTGATCCTCCTGCAACGCGTCGAGAAGCTCGGCCAGATGGGCGAGGTCGTGAAGGTCAAGCCCGGCTACGCCCGCAACTTCCTGCTGCCGCAGGCCAAGGCGATCCGCGCCACTAAGGCCAACCGCGAACGGTTCGAGCGCGAGCGCATCCAGCTCGAGGCGCAGAACCTGAAGCGCCGCGACGAGGCCGAGCGGGCGGCGGAGGCGGCGCGGGAGGCCCGCGCGCTCGGCATCCCCGCCCTCGCCGTCTTCCCCCTTGTGGACGGGGAGAAGAAGGACGACCGGGGCAGCGCCGCCTACGATTCTGACGGCCTCGTATGCCGCGCGGTGAAGGCCATGAAGGATGCGGCGCCCGAGGTAGGGATCATGTGCGACGTGGCGCTCGACGCCTTCACCACCCATGGCCACGACGGCATGGTCGAGAACGGCCGGGTGGTGAACGACGCCACGATCGAGCGGCTGGTGGAGCAGGGGCTGGTCCAGGCCGCCGCCGGCTGCGACGTCCTCGCGCCTTCGGACATGATGGACGGCCGGGTGGCGGCGCTGCGCACCGCCCTGGAGCGCGAGGGCCTGCAGGACGTGATGATCATGGCCTATGCAGCCAAGTACGCCTCGGCCTTCTACGGCCCGTACCGCGACGCCATCGGCTCGTCGAAGCTGGCGTCCGGCCTGTTTGACAAGAAGACCTACCAGATGGACCCGGCCAACACCGAGGAGGCGCTGCGGGAGGTGGCGCTGGACATCGCGGAGGGGGCCGACATGGTGATGGTCAAGCCCGGTATGCCGTACCTGGACATCGTGCGCCGGGTGGTGGAGGCCTACCGCGTCCCCACCTTCGCCTTCCAGGTCTCGGGCGAGTACGCCATGCTGATGGCGGCGGCCCGGAACGGCTGGCTGGACGAGGATCGGGCGATTCTGGAGAGCCTGCAGGCGTTCAAGCGCGCGGGTTGTGCGGGAGTGATCACCTACTTCGCGCCCAGGGCTGCACGGATCATGCAAGGATGATCACCTACTGCGCGCCGAGGGGCGCACGGAATATGCAAGGATAATCCGCTACTTCGTCCTAAGGATGGTGCGCCTTATGCCGGGATTATCAGCGACTTCGCACCGAACGCGGTGCGAATTACGCAGGGATAATCATCCGATCGGGACCGAGTGTGCTCCGGTTTATGCCAGATGATGGCGGCCTGAGCCCTCTACCGCTTCAGCTTCACCCGACCGCGGAGCCGGGCCTTCACCTTGCTCGGCACGAACATGGACCACGCCACCCACGCCGCCGCGAACGCCACCAAGGCGTAGGCGATCACCGGCTGCACGGCGCTCACGCCCCGGCCGCCCGGGCGATGTGGAAGGTCAGGAAGGCCGCGGCGTAGGCCAGCGCCGTCATGTAGGCGAACATGATCGCCGGCCACTTCCAGGAGTTGGTCTCGCGCTTCACCACGCCGAGGGTGGAGGCGCACTGGGGGGCGAAGATGAACCAGGCCAGCATGGCGAGCGCCGAGGCCATCGACCAGTGGGCGTGGAGCACGCCGGCGAGCGGGCCGACCGCGTCCTCCCCGCCCTGCACGGCGTAGACGGTGCCGAGCGCGGCCACCGCCACCTCCCGCGCCGCCATGGCGGGCACCAGCGCCACCGCCATCTGCCAGGTGAAGCCGATGGGGGCCAGCAGCGGCTCCATGGCGTGGCCCAGCAGGCCGGCGAAGCTGTAGTTGATCGCCGGGCCAAGCGCGCCGGGGGGCGCCGAAGGCGTGGAGCTGAGGAACCAGATCAGCACCATCATGGCCAGGATCACCGTGCCAGCCCGGGTCAGGAAGATCTTGGCCCGGGTCCACACGCCCATCAGCACGTTCTTGGGGTCGGGCAGCTTGTAGGCCGGAAGCTCCATCAGGAAGGGCTCCGCAGCGCCGCGCCAGAACAGCTTGCGGATCACGAAGCCGACGCTCAGCGCGCTGACGATGCCCGCGGCGTACAGGCCGAACATCACCAAGCCCTGCAGGCTGGCGACGCCCCAGACCGTGCGGTTGGGAATGAAGGCGGAAATGATCAGGGTATAGACCGGGATGCGCGCCGAGCAGGTCATCAGCGGCGCCACCAGGATGGTGGTGAGCCGGTCGCGCTTGTTGTCGATCACCCGGGCGCCCATCACGCCGGGGATGGCGCAGGCGAAGCTGGAGAGCAGCGGGATGAAGGCCCGGCCGTGCAGCCCGGCCCCCCCCATCACGCGGTCCATCAGGAAGGCGGCGCGGGCCATGTAGCCCAGGTCTTCCAGCACGATGATGAACAGGAACAGGATCAGGATCTGGGGCAGGAAGACGAGCACGCTGCCCACCCCCGAGATCACGCCCTCGGAGATCAGGCTGCGGAGCAGGCCCGGCGGGAAGGTCTGACCGACCAGCACGCCCAGGTGGTCGAAGCCGGCCTTGATAAGGTCCATCAGGGGCTGAGCCCAGGTGAACACGGCCTGGAACATCAGGAACAACAGGCCCAGCAGGATGACGGACCCGAACACCGGGTGCAGCAGCACGCTGTCCAGCTTGCCTGTCAGGGTGTCGGGCCGCGCGGGCAAGGCGACGCAGGCCTTGCGGATGCGCTCGGCTTCGCGGTGAGCCGTGCGGAGTTCGACAGGACCCGGCTCGCGCCAGACGACCTCGGAAGACCGCGCGGCCGGGCCGCGAGCCACGCCCTGGACGGCGGCGAGCAGGGCGTCGACGCCGCGCTTGCGGGTGGCCACGGTGGTGACCACCGGCACGCCCAACTCGCGCGAGAGGCCCTCCAGGTCGATGCGCCAGCCCTGGCGTTCGGCGATGTCGAACATGTTCAGCGCCAGCACCATGGGCCGGCCGACCTGCTTCAGCTCCAGCACCAGGCGTAGAGCACCCTTCAAGTTGGTCGCGTCGGCGATGCAGACCAGCACGTCGGGCGGCGCTTCGCCCTGCAACCGGCCCAGCACCGCGTCGCGGGTGACCACCTCGTCGGGACTGCGGGCCCGCAGCGAATAGGTGCCGGGCAGGTCGAGCACCCGGGCGCGCCAGCCGTCGGCGGCGGTGATGGCGCCCTCCTTCCGCTCCACGGTGACGCCGGCGTAGTTGGCGACCTTCTGCCGGGCGCCGGTCAGGGCGTTGAACAGGGCCGTCTTGCCGCAATTAGGCGCGCCGATCAGAGCCAGCCGGGCGACCGCGATGGGTAGGGGCTGGGCCGGCGCGCCCTCGGGGTTCAGCCGATCGGCCAGACTCGGTGGCGGCGGTTCAAGGGCCGCCTCTGCGCTCATCCAGCAAACTCAGGCGGCCAGGTTCCGGCGCGGGCGCAGCCGGCCAGCCTCAACCTGCACCAGCACCGAATCCGCCTCGCGCCGCCGGAGCGCCACCCGGGCGTCGTCGATGCGTACGGCGATGGGGTCGCCGCCGAGCGCGCCTTCGTGCAGGATCTCGATCCGGGCGCCTTCCACGAAGCCGATTTCCAGCAACCGGCGCTCCAACTCGCTCGACTCAAGCCCGCTGGCGCCGCGGGTCGCGCCGCCCGCGCCTACGGAGGTCACAACGCCGCGGAAACCACGGGCGCCCCATCCGAGCGGCGCAACGCCACCGGACATGTGGACCGGAGCCGCCAGGGTGGAACGTACGGGTGAATCCTGAAGCCGCTTGAGCAAGGTCGTCGAAGCTCCATACGCGAATGACTATCAATATCCGCCGGAACGGCCCCCGGCGCAAGTGCTAGCGCGACACACTCGCAGTCGCAGTGAGGAACCGCTGGTCGGACGCTCCTGTTTGACTGACGGCTTCGAGGAGACCGGCCATGAAGGCGATGCGCATCCACCGGTTCGGCGGTCCCGAGGTCCTGGAGCTGGACGAGATCGATATCGCCGAGCCCGGCCCCGGGGAAGTGCGGGTGCGGGTCGCCGCCGCCAGCCTGAACCCAGTGGACTACAAGATGCGCCAGGGCGGCTATGCGCGCCTGCCCGCCTCCGCCCTGCCGGTGACCCTGGGCCGCGACCTTTGCGGCGTGGTTGAGACGATCGGGCCGAACGTGACCCATGTCGCGCCCGGCGAGTCGGTCTTCGCCATGCTGGGCTGGGACCGCGGCGCCTACGCCGAACAGGCGATCCTCAAGGTCGGCGAGTTCGCGGCCAAGCCGGAGACCCTGACGGTGATCGACGCCGGCTCCCTGCCCCTGGCCGCCATGACGGCCTGGCAGGGCCTGTTCGACCATGGCGAGCTGCAGGCCGGCGAGCGGGTGTTGATCCACGGCGCATCCGGCGGGGTGGGCTACCTCGCCGTGCAGTTCGCCAAGCTGCGTGGGGCTGAGGTGATGGCCACAGGGTCCGCCGGCAACCTGGACTGGATCCGAAGTCTCGGCGCCGACCAGGTCATCGACTACAACGCGCAGGCGTTCGAGGATGAGGTGCGCGACATCGACCTCGTCTACGACCTGATCGGCGGCGACACCCGCGCCCGCTCCTGGGGCGTGCTCAGGCCGCAGGGGCGGTTGGTGACCACCGTCTCCAAGGAGCCGGTGGAGGAACAGGCCGCCCGGCACGGCAAGAAAGGCCTGCTCTACATGGCCCATCCGGACGCCGATCAGCTGCGCACCGTCGCCGCCATGGCCGACGACGGGCGGCTGCAGGTCATGGTGGACCGCACCTTTCCGCTGGAGGAAGCTGCGGCCGCCCACGCCTACCTGCAGGAGGGCCACCCGCGCGGGAAGATCGTGCTGGAGGTGAGGTGAGCCGGGAAGCCGGCAGCGCGGGCTCGGCGGCGCCCGTTCATCCAGCCTCAGCCCGAGGCGACTATGAACGCGTCGCGAATGTACGAGGCTACGGCGACGACAGGCCGGCGTTCTGCAGCAGCTTGCCCTCGTCGGCCGTCCAGCCGCCGCCCAGCGCCTTGTAGAGCGAGGTCAGGTCGACAGCGAGCTGGCCCTCGTCCTGCACCAGGCCGTTGCGGGCGTTCAGGTCGGTCTGCTCGGCCTGCAGCACGTTGATGAAGGTGACCAGCCCCACCTCGAACTGCTGGCGCGCGATCATCAGCGAGTTGGCGGAAGCGGCCACAGACGCCTTCTGGGCGACGATCCGGCGCTGGTCGGCCTGGTAGCGGGCCAGCGAGTCCTCCACGTCCTGCAGGGCGGTCAGCACCGTCTTCTGGTAGTTGTAGTAGGCTTGGTCCTGCTGGGCGCGGGCGGAGCGGATGTTCCCCCTGATCTGACCGCCCTGGAAGATCGGCCACTGGATCACACCTACCCCGGCCGAGGCGCCGCTGTTGGCGTTGAACACGTCGTGGAAGGTTGGCGAGGCGAGCGAGCCGAGCGCCAGGATGTTGAACTTCGGATAGAGGTTGGCGACCTGGACGCCGACATCGGCGGTGGACTGCGCCAGCTGGCGTTCCGCCTCGCGCACATCAGGTCGGCGACGTAGTAGATCGGACGGCAGGCCCACCGGCAGGGTCTGGGGCGCCCCAGGCAGGTCGTTGCTCTTCGGATGGTCGAGTTCGGGGGCGAGAGCCTCGGGGTCTTCGCCGACGAGCACCCCCAGGGCGTGGATCTGGCCCCTGGCCTGGGCTTCCAGCTGGGGGATGGAGGCGATGGTCGCCTGCACCTGGGCCTGCTGCTGGTTCACGTTCAACCGGGTGACGAAGCCGGTCTGCGCCTGCTGGTGGATGATGGCGAAGGTGGCCTGCTGGCTGGCGACCTCGGCCTTGGCGATGGCGACCTGGGCCTGGAGGTCGCGCAGCTGCAGGTAGTCGCTGGCGACCTCGGACGTGAGCGAGACCTGGCCGTCACGCTTGGCCCAGATCATCGCCTGCGTGCCCGCGCGCGCAGCCTCGACGCTGCGGCGCACGCCGCCGAACACGTCGATCTCCCAGGTGGCGTCGAAGGCGACGGCGAAGTTGTTGATGTGCGAGGGCGCCTCGCTTGCGGCGCCGGTAGCCGCGGCCGAACCCGTCTGGCCTGTCAGCGAGCCCAGGGCCAAGCTGCTAGCGTTGGTGTTGATCCGTAGCGCATTGGCGGCCGAGCTGACGTGCGGCAGGCCCGCGGCGCCGGCGACCACCTCCTGCTCGCGGGACTGGCGGATGCGGGCGACCTCGGTCTTCAGGTCCAGGTTGCCGGCCATGGCGCGTTGCACCAGCTGGTCGAGCAGCGGGTCGTTGAACTGCTTCCACCAGCTGGCGACCTGGGCCTCGTCCACCGGAGCTGCCGCCGGCTGGCTCAGCGGCGCATCCGTCTTTGTTCCCAGCTCCTGATAGGCGCGCGGCGTGGGCGTGTCGGGGCGGTTGTAGTCAGGGCCGCCCGTACAGCCGCACGCCGCGACACAGGCGAACACGGCGCCGCGCGCCGGGCGCAACGGCCGCCTGCTC
>CALMGB010000344.1 GCA_937863535.1 uncultured Caulobacteraceae bacterium | reverse complement strand
AGCTGGCCTGTCTTGTCCGTCCGCGCCCTGGATCGAGCACCGGCGCTGTGGTCTCGTCGGCGAAGAGCTTCTGCGACGCCTTCAGCCGAACTCTACCGACGTTATGGAAACCCTGGCCGATGTCGTGATCGTCAGGGGCACGCCGGACTACATACGTTCAGATAATGGCCTAGAGTTCATCGCTCTGACCTTGCGCAAGTGGATCGCTGACGTCGGGACGCAAACCGCTTACATCGAGCCCGGCAGCCCGTGGGAGAACGGCTTCTGCGAAAGCTTCAACAGCAAGCTTCGCGATGAGCTGTTGAACTTGGAGGTCTTCTCCAGCCTACGCGAAGCCGAGGTGCTGATCGAGAGCTGGCGGCAACACTTCAACACCGTGCGCCCGCATAGCTCGCTCGGCTATTTCCCGCCCGCACCAGAGGCGGTCCTGCCCAAGAGCGGAAAGGTCGCGCTGTGGCCGGGTGCGCCAGCTCTGGAGGGCGCGCCCCCGGCCAACTCAGACGTGGCGCCCACACCAACCCTGCACTAACATTCCAACCGGATCACCCCGTGGGAGCAGGCCACCAGGGTCAACGTTTCAGCATTGCCCTAGTATACATTCTATAGAGTTGGTCGTCTCTATAGTTAAAATTAAGTATCTTTTGACGGAGTTTATCTGGAATATATTGCGGTCGCCCCACGGTTGGATTTAGATGCTTCGTGGATTGTGCGTTAAACCCAAGAACCGTCGCAAGGCGATTGAATTCGGCAGGGTAGGTCTCCATCAAGCCAACGAAAGCGTATTCATTCACGAGGCGTTCTACGATATCGTCAACGGGCTCTCCTCGGTAAGACTCTAAGCAGTAGCTCATCACATTGGTATCCACAAAATTATCGATGTAATGCTCAAAGGTGGGGTAGGAGCGGAGCAGATGGAGATGGTTAGGATGTGCTGGTGAAATCATATAATGATACTCCGAAATCACACGATCAACGGGATCACGTATCATAGTTGCAAATCTAAATGATAAAGACTTTCCCATCACGAAGTTAAAATCTCGTTGAGTCGTGTGCCCGAACATGAATCTGTAATCTCCAGCAAGGGTCGCCTCTCGCAGGCTCATTAGGTGGTCTCGGGGCGTCCCATAAGGGCTGGTATAATCGATCGAGCCGAGCATGTGCGCCCAACTCACACCAAGCTGGCCAATCTCGGCGGCGAGCGACGTTCCACCCGTCTTGGGGATGTGGAAGAACACAAGAGTTTCGTGGGCTTCTAGAGCAGCTGATTTCACGGGAACTTCGCGCGTTGACGGTTTACCGCCTGCGGTTTTTGGAACACAAGATTGAGGTCTATGCTACAAGAGCCGCGGGTGGAAGCTATTCGACGCGGATGGCTGCACGCAGGCGGAAGCCATGTCGCTCGATCAGCTAGGAAATGTTTAGAATGCCCTCCGCCGGCTGTCGCCTTCACGAGCACTGTGGTAAAGCGGTAGCTGCGTAGCTAACACCGGTGTTAGCCCCGCGAGGATAGCAGTACAGCCATGGGGGAGGTTCATCTCCACACCGCGGAGCTTGCCCTGAGGAAGTTTGCGGGCGGTCAGCACCGTGCGAACCGCCTGTGCCGGGATAGACTCGCAGTGCAGGGGCCGAAACCATCCCAGCCGCATCAGCTGCGCATCCTCGCGGGCGTCCTTCTTGTCGGTCTTCACCGGCATGGTCTTGAAGGCGGTGCGCACATGGCAGGTCTCCAGGAACTCCACCGCCAGGCCAGCCTTGCTCATGACCGCATACAGTCATTGCGGCAACGGCCCAGCTTCGAACCCGATCTGCTCCATCGCCACCGTATGCTCGGTGAACGAGCTAATTAGGGCATCCGGCTCGCTCAGCACCTTCACCTCGCGGACAATCTTTCCCTCAGCGTCCACCACACAGACGTGAGAGGCTTCCAGAGACACGTCGACTCTGGCACGCTGCTTCATGGTCGTTCCTCAGTGAGGCTTGGCGCAGGCCCAAACGCAACGCCGTTGCTTTGCACACGATCATTCTGAGCGACCCCCACCAAACTTCAACCCCGCAGGTGCTCCGCGCGCCTGTCACATCATCTAGCCCGGATTTCTCAACAGGGCGGGTCGCATAAGGGCTGGGAATCAGGGAAAATTATTCTGCTGCCTATGCCCCGACAGTGTGTCCCAGATTCGCTGGATTTGGGAGAGGCCTGCGGGCGTAAAGTTGTGGGCGCTTTCGATGGCGGGCGGTTGAAGACGGATGCAGGCGGTGCTGCTATCGGCCACCGACAAGGCCATAGGCCTGCTGGATCGTTTCGCCCGCTGCTTTGTGGATGGTCGCGATCCGACCCGGACGGTGTATGACGTGCGCACCTCGGTGGGTCAGCGGGTATTCGGCTTGTGCCTGGGCTACGAGGACCTGGTTGACCATGACCAGCTTCGCCACGATCCCCTGCTCGGCGCGCTCCTGGGGCGGTTGACCAAACCCCCTATCTGGCAAGAGCACGCTGAACCGGCTGGAGCATGCGCCGTCCGGCGAGCACCGCTGCCGCAAGATCAGCCATGACCCTAAGGCCATAAGGACCTGTTCGTGAGCTTCCTGAATAGGCGGCTCAAGCCTTCCGAGCCGATCATCTTGGACCTGAACGCCACCGACGATCTGATCCACGGCCACCAGGAGGAGCGCTTCTTCCGCGGCTATTACGACAGCTACTGCTACCTTCGGCTCTACATCTTCTGTGGTCAGGACCTGCTCTGCGCGAAGTTGAGAAGGGCGGACATCGACGCCGCCGCCGGCTCGATCGAAGAGGTGGCGCCCATCACCAGCCTGATCCGTAAGTGCTGGCCTAAGGTGAAGATCATCCTGCGCGCCGACAGCGGCTTCGCCCGTGACGCTCTGATGTCCTGGTGCGAGGCGAACAAGGTCGATTACGTCTTTGGCCTTGCGCGCAACGCCCGCCTGGAAGCCAGGG
>CALMGB010000343.1 GCA_937863535.1 uncultured Caulobacteraceae bacterium | reverse complement strand
CCGTGTCGTCCCGCTTGCTGTTCGTGTCGGAGCCGCCTTGCGGGCAGAGGTAGCCGAAGGCGGGGCGCAGAGGCAGATGACGAGGCGCCGCTCCATCGCGTGTGTCTGCTCTTCGGCGACTTACCGACGCGGGAGAACAACCCATACCGGACCGTGAGATCTGCGCCTCGCGAAAGGAACCCGGGGACCTCGCCCTTGCATGACACCGGGCGACGCGCTAAGCTGAACTATATGGTTCAGTGTTTACCGACTTGCCTTGACGTCTCATTCGCCGCGCTTTCGGACGCCACTCGACGCGGGGTTCTGGAGCAGCTCGGGCGTACGGACGCTTCGATCACGGAGCTTGCCGACACGTTCCACATGACGCTCACGGGCATGAAGAAGCACGTCGGGGTCCTGGAGCAGGCCGGGCTGGTCACGACGCAGAAGGTCGGACGCGTGCGGACCTGCAAGCTCGGCCTCAGCCGACTGGCGGCCGAGACGGCCTGGATCGAGGATTACCGCCGGCTCTGGGCCTCACGGTTCGAGGCGCTGGACCATATCGTCGAGGAACTGAAACAGAGGGAGGCGTTGGATGAGCGCGGACGGACAGACTAATACCGACGCCGAAAAGGTGCGCACGACGGTGGAGCGGACATCGGATCAGGAGCTCGTCGTTACGCGAACCGTCGGCGCCCCGGCGCGCCTCGTGTTTGAAGCCTGGACCAGGCCGGACCTGTTCCAGCTTTGGTGGGCGCCCAAGTCGTTCGGCGTCTACGTCGTCTCGAAGGAGATGGATGTCCGCACGGGGGGCTCGTACCGCCTGCTGATGGGCCATCCTTCGCTGGAACAACCCATGACTTTCCTTGGTCGATATCTCGAGGTGACACCCCCCTCACGACTGATATGGACCAACGACGAAGGGGGAGAAGGCGGGGCCATCACCACGGTGACCTTCGAGGAGAAGGATGGCGCGACACTGGTCGTCGTGCACGAGCGGTACTCTTCGAAAGATGCGCTCGACGAGGCTATCGCTTCGGGCAGCACAAGCGGTTGGGGCGAGCAGTTCGAGCAGCTGGACAATCTCATCGTCCGCCAAGACGCCAGGGTTTGAAAGCCATAGGCGAGGTGCGCCCAACGGCAAGAGCGTAGCGGGACGGGCGGTTTAACCGCCTCTGCTGTCCACCCTTAACGGGCCCTCAGAACGTCTGCTGTCCGCCGCTCACGCTTTCGTTAACCCCGACGCCATCAGCCGGGCCTTCATCGCTGAGACCCAGCTGGCGAAGGTGTCCGCGTCCGGGCTGACGCGGCCGTAGTCCGCCCCGCCGAAGCCGGCCTGGGGTCCCGCCAACGCCACCTTCAGCAGGGCCGCATCCTTGCCAGCCTCGGCCTGGGCGCCGTAGCGGGCGCGCAGGCGCCCCAGCCCGGCCTCGTCGCCGGCCAGGCTGTAGGCGACGGCAGCGCGCAGCAGTTGCGCCTGCTCCAGCTCGCCGAGTGGGACGGCGGACTTGAAGCGGTCGCCGAGCGCCACCTCCATCGCCTTGCCGGCGCCTGGCCAGTCGCGCTTGCGCCAAAGCGCCTCGGCGCGGGCGGCTTGCGCGTCCGGCGACTTGTCCAAGTCCAGGATCTCGAGCGCGTCGTCGTAGCGGCCAAGCCCGCTCAGCGCGCGGGACTGGATCACCCGGCGACGGGACTGCAGGTCGGCGGGCAGCAGCGTGGTGCGCGAGGCGTTCAGCGCGTCCAGCGCCGCCTCCGGCTGACGGTTCATCACCTGGATCAGGGCCAGGTCGGTGTCCACCTCGCCGCGCGCGACGCCATCCAGGCGGTTGTCGGCCTGGTACTTCAGCAGTTGGGCGGCCTGGTCGAGCAGGTCCACGTCAACCAGGCGCCGCACCAGCTTGCGCACCATGGCGTCGCCGTCGGCGCCCACTGGCGTCAGGTCCTTGAAGTCGAAGAACAGCGCCAAGGCCTGGATCGGCGGCAGCCCGTCGGCCCCGCCGTCCAGGAACAGGCTGCGGAAGGCCGAGCCCAGGTCGCCCTGGACGCCTGCGGCGGCCGGCAGCGTGGCAGAGCCGGTCTGGGACGCCTGCAGCGCCTCAAGCGCCTCGCGGTAGCGGCCCTGGGCGATATACAGACGCCCGAGGGCGCGGGCCGCCTCCAGCTCGGTGCCGTCGCCGCGCCAGCGGAACCGGATCGAGGAGAGCGCAGCGGCGGCGTCCGCCGGCGCGATGCGGTCGTGCGCCTGCTGGAACTCGGTAGCGTAGAGCAGGGCTGGCGCGGACACGCCGCCATAGGGGCTGGCCTCGGCGGTGGCGAACAGGGGCAGGGCCGCATCGGGCTGGCCGCTGGCCACAGCCAAGCGGCCGAGGTCCAGCGAGAGCCGGTCGGCGTCGATCCCCTGGGGCTTCAGGGCGGCGGCGATCTGCAACGTGTTGCGCGCGCCGCCGAGGTCGCCCGCCGCCAGCGCCGCCTCGCCCTGCGCCTGCAGGAAACGTTCGCGCCATTCGGGGGTGAACTGGTCCAGCACACCGCGTCCCTCGGCGAAGGCCTGGTGCGCGCCGGCCGCGTCTCCCAGCCTGGCCGCCGCATAGCCGCGCCAGAGCGCGCTGGATGGATCGCTGGAGAGGGCGGGCGAGGAGAAGTCGGCCTGGGCGTCCTTGTAGCGGCCGGCCATGACCCGCGCCGCGCCGCGCAGGCCCCGGTATTCCGGTGTGGCCGTCACCTGCGGGTTGGTCTTGGCCATGAGGTCGAGCACGCCGATGGCCTCGAACGCCATCTGCGAGCCGACCAGGAAGCGGGCGAAGCCGAAGCGGGCCAGCACCGGCGCGTCCTTGCCATGGGCGCCCTCGTCGGAGGCGCCCTGCAGCAGCGCCTCGTAACGCTTGAGGAAGCCGCCCTGCCCCGTCTTCGACCAGCCCTCGAAGTCGACCAGCGCCGGCAGCGCCGCCGGCTGCGGCAGGCTCAACGGTGTGGCGGCGACCGGGGGCGCCTGGGCGCCGCCGGAGAGCTCAAGGCCGCTCGGCCGGCCGATGCGCACCACGTCGCCGTCGCTGACCACCGTCAGGTCCGAGGCGAGAGGCGAGAGCGCCAGCCCTTGCGTCGACGCCAGGATGTCCGCATCCACCAGCCGTCGCGGCGCGGACACGCCTTTGGCCGGGCCTAGCGCTGTCACCACCGCCAGCCGGTCGCCCACCGCGGGATCGTCCAGCCAGAACACGCCGGTCGCCCCGGCGAGCTGGGCGGCCAGACCGCCGGCCTCAGGCTTGACCGTGAGGGGGCTAGGGGGCGTGCTGGTCACGGAGCTCAGCGCGACGGTCCAGGACGCGCCCTGGGCGCTGGCGCTGGCCACTACGCCCTCAGGGGTAAGGATGCGGAGCGCTGTGACGTTGGGCCTGCCGACAGGCTCGATCCTGCGCGCCTGCGGCAGCCCCCCCGGCGCCTCGCTGAGGTCGAGCTTGGCGTGGGCGTCGAACACCACCCAGATCGCCTCGCCGCGCCGGAACACAGCCGCTCCGACCGGCGCGCTCCAGTCGAAGCGGAGCGACAGCGTCCCGTGCTCAAGCGCCGCATGGGCCTTCACGACACCGGAGGCCGGCACGGGATCGACCTTGCGGTCCGGCGTCTGGTCGGCCGGCGCTGGCCCCGCCGCTCCGGGAGCCAGGTTCACGTAGGCGCCGCCATCGGCGCGGCCGACCTTGGCCTCCACGCCTTGCGCCAGGGTCAGGCGCAGCTCCAGGCCGTCGGCGGTCTCGCGCGTGGAGGCGCTCTTCAGATAGCGGGGCGGATCGACCCGCAGCAGCGACAGGTTGGGCGGAGCCACGTGGCCGAACTGCAGCACCAGGTCCTGGCCGTCGCGCCGGGCCGACCTCGGCTGCACGCTGTCGAACTCGATGCGGGAAAAGGCGTCGGCCTGGCCGACCTTGACCGATACCTCGCCCGGCGTATCCGGCGAAGCCTGCGGCCCCGCATCCGCCCAGGCCGCGGGCGCAGCGGCGCCGCTGCCGAGCGCAAGGCTCGCGGACACGGCGAGGCTGATCGCGGGGCGCGAACGCATCAGGCGGGACGAACTCCAGGACGGACCGCCTGCGACCCTGCCCTGTCCGCCCTTAAGCGCGGTTAACGACGCCGGTCACCACACCGAATGCGCCGCCGCCTCATCTTCGACGCGGCACTGCTGCGCGTCCGGCGCAGGTCCGCCGGTGTTGCGCAGCGCCGCCAGCTGGCTGCGCGCCATAGCCAGGTCGCGCTCGAATTCCGGCTGCGCCTGCAAGGCGAGGAAGACGGCGGAGGCGGCGATGCGGCCGGCCTGCACGTCGCTCTCGTAATGGACGCCGCAGACGACCCGGCTCTCGCCGTAGGCGCGTGCCCGGCCCAAGATCTGGGTAATGCGGTCGGGCGCCGCGTCGGCCAGAACCAGGCCGACGGTCCAGGAGTAGGTCGAGTGGCCAGAGGGATAGGAGTAGCTGCGCACCAGCGATGGGTCCTTCGCCACGCAGATTGGACCCTCGTTGTCGACGAACGGCCGCGGCCGCTTGAACACCTTCTTGCTGCGGCTGGCCGCGCCCGCGGCGTCGACCCCGACGCGGGTCAGCATTCGATCGAGGACGGGCGAGTTGGCCGGGGTCAGCTGCACCCCTACGGCGCAGGAGAAGTCCTGCAGCATGGCCTCGGGGCCGTAGACGGCGTCGCGGGTGGCGAGGGCCCAGCGCGCGCCGCCCTGGAGCGCGCGAGTGGCCCGGAACGTGGCGATGTCGCCGGCCTGGGTCCCGCTTCCCTGCGTAGGCGACGGTCCGATCAGCGAGGCGACATCCAGCGCCTCGCCGGGCGGGAGATAGCCGCTCACGGGCGAGGCTTGAGCCGGCGCTCCCTCGCCGGCGGCGCGAGAACCGGCCGGAGCGGGTATCGCTGCAGACGGTACGCTCTGAGCGTCGCCGGGCTGACCGGCCAGCAACGCTGCAAGGCCTCCGCCGAGGAGGATGAGGCCGAGACGGCTGGCGAGGAGGTTCACGGCCACATTCCCGAGCGGACAACGGCCCCTTCCTAGCCGGGACAGTCCCCGTTGGAAACCGGATGCGGCTCGCTGGCGCCGTAGGGGTGTGGCGACAAGCTTGACCGTGAGATGCATCTGGCGGAGACCGCTTGCGTTTAAGGGTCACACCACGAAGGACACGTCCGTGAGAATTCGTCTGTCATCTGCAATGATCCTAATCGCGGGCATGGCTTTCAGCGGGGCCGCGGCCGCCCAGCCCATGCCGGATCAAGCCCAGGAGTCGCCCGGCATCCCCGGGCCGGAGGCGATCAATCCGGCGCCCGGCGCGACCGGCCCCTATGTCGGCGCGGGTCCGCAAGGTTTCTACGACGTGGACGCGCGGCTGAGCGCCGTGGCTGGGCGGGTGGCTTCGCTGCCGCCGGCGCAGCGGCGCCGCGCCGGCGCTCAAATCCACCAGATCCGCGCGGAGGAAGCCACCCAGCGGGCCCGCCACGGCGGGGAGCTGCGTGACTGGGATCGCGAGAACATGAC
>CALMGB010000342.1 GCA_937863535.1 uncultured Caulobacteraceae bacterium | reverse complement strand
ACGTAGCCGTCGTCATCGCCGAGACGCTGGCGGATGCCAAGGACGCAGCCGAGGCGATCAACGTCGACTACGGCCTGTTGCCCGGCATCGGCCACCTCCAAGACGCGCGCAAGGCGGAGACGGTGATTCACGACGTCGCGCCGGACAACACGGTGTTCGAGTGGCACATCGGCGACAAGGATGCGACGGAGGCCGCCTTCGCAAAGGCCTCGCATATCACCAAGCTCGACCTCGTCAACAACCGCGTCGCGCCAAACCCGATGGAGCCGCGCGCCGCTGTCGGCGAATACGAGGAGGGCACTCAGTCCTTCACGCTCTACACGACCAGCCAGAATCCGCATGTCGCGCGGCTCGTACTTTCGGCCTTCATCGGGATTGCGCCGGAGCACAAGTTGCGCGTGGTAGCGCCCGACGTCGGCGGTGGCGTAGAGCGTCTGGCGCTGCAGGTTAGACAGGCCCACCGTGTCACCGTCCACAAGCCCCAGCGTCCCCACCCCCGCCGCCGCCAGCATGGGCGCCGCTGCGCTGCCGAGTCCGCCCATGCCCACCAGCAGCACCCGCGAAGCCTTCAGCGCCTGCTGGCCAGGGCCGCCGATCTCGCGCAGGACGAGGTGGCGGGCGTAACGTTCGACCTCCTGATCCGAGAACGCCAATGGGCCTCCTGAACTTGACCGCACCCTCCAGCCCCGCCACATGCGCGGCCATGAGTGAGGCTGAATGAGCGAGGCTCCTACACCCGGCTGGCGAGGCACGACCATCCTGGCGGTGAAGAAGGGCGACCGCACCGTGATCGCCGGCGACGGCCAAGTCACCATGGGCGCCACCATCGTCAAGGCCAACGCCCGCAAGGTCCGCAGGCTCGCCGCTGGCCGGGTGGTGGCGGGCTTCGCCGGCGCCACTGCGGACGCCTTCACGCTGCTGGAGCGGCTGGAGCAGAAGCTGGAAGCCCATCCCGAGCAGTTCGCCAGGGCCTGCGTTGAACTCGCCAAGGACTGGCGCACCGACCGCTATCTCCGCCGGCTCGACGCCATGATGATCGCGGCGGACGCGTCCAGCGTGTTCACCATCACCGGCGCCGGCGACGTGCTGGAGCCTGAGGCGGGCATCGCCGCCATCGGCTCCGGCGGTCCCTATGCGCTGGCTGCGGCCCGGGCGCTAAAGGACTTCGACCTCGACGCCGAGGCGATCGCCCGACGCGCCATGGGGATTGCGGCGGAAATCTGCGTTTACTCCAACACCAACGTGGTCGTCGAGAGACTTTAAGTTATGGACCGTAAGAGCACCCGTTCATCAAAAATGATTTTTCGACATGCGACAGGCCGCTGATCCTTCCGAAATTCGGATCGCTGATGATGAGGCCAAGCCTACGGTCCCGCTAAAACGTCGTTCTATTGAGGCTTACAGACAAGCGAAGGCTGCGTACCCCTATAAATGCTGCGTGGTCTGCGGTCTTCAAATCGCCCTCGCTGTTGCACATCTTGATCAGGCGGCTGGGAACAATGATCCCGACAATCTCGCCTACCTCTGCCACACCCACCACTTCATGTTCGACTCCGGCCTATATCCAATCGAGGCAATCAGACTGATGCGGGAGCACTGGAAGAAAACAGAGGGCGTTCCAAATCATGCCGCTCGGATGAAGGACGCAGGACCGAAAGCTGCGGCGACAAGGAAGCGTCGTGCTGCGGCTCGAAAGGCTTGGGCGACACGCCGGTCTGCCGCCGCATCATGACCGAGTTTTCCCCCCGCGAGATCGTTTCCGAGCTCGATCGCTTCATCGTCGGCCACACTGACGCCAAGCGGGCCGTGGCTATCGCGTTGCGCAACCGCTGGCGCCGGCGCCGGCTCGGGCCCGAGCTGATCGACGAGGTGACGCCGAAGAACATCCTGATGATCGGCCCCACCGGCGTCGGCAAGACCGAGATCGCGCGCCGCCTCGCCAGGCTCGCCCAGGCGCCCTTCCTGAAGGTGGAGGCCACCAAGTTCACCGAGGTCGGCTATGTCGGCCGCGACGTGGACCAGATCATGCGCGACCTGGTGGAGGTGGCCATCGGCCAGGTGCGCGAGCGTCGCCAGGCCGGCGTCAAGGCCCGCGCCGAGGGCGCCGCCGAGGACCGCTTGCTCGACGCCCTGGTCGGCGCGGGTGCGCAGGCCTCCACCCGGGAGACATTCCGCAGGAAGCTCCGCGCCGGCGAACTGGACGACAAGGAGGTGGAGCTGACCCTGGCGGAGAGCGCCGGCGCCGGCTCGCCCATGTTCGAAGTGCCTGGCCAGCCCGGCGCCTCCATCGGGGTCATGAACATCTCCGACATGATGTCCAAGGCTTTCGGCGGCCGCACCAAGACCGCCAAGCTCACGGTCAAGGACGCCTGGCGCCCGCTGATCGCCGAGGAGGGCGAGAAGCTGGTGGACCAGGAGGCCCTGACCCGCGAGGCCATAGAGCTGACGGAGAACGCCGGCATCGTCTTCATCGACGAGATCGACAAGGTCGCCGTGCCCACCGAGCGGCGCGGCGGCGGGGAGGTGAGCCGCGAGGGCGTGCAGCGCGACCTGCTGCCGCTGATCGAGGGCACCACCGTCTCCACCAAGCACGGGCCGGTGAAGAGCGACCACGTGCTGTTCATCGCGTCCGGCGCCTTCCACGTCTCCAAGCCCTCGGACCTGCTGCCCGAACTGCAGGGCCGTCTGCCGATCCGGGTGGAGCTGAAGGCTTTGACGCTGGCCGACATGCGCCGCATCCTCACCGAGCCGGAAGCCAACCTGATCCGCCAGCACCAGGCCCTGCTGGCCACCGAAGGCGTGACGCTGGAGTTCAGCGACGAGGCGGTGGATGCGCTGGCCGAGTGCGCGGTGGCGGTGAACGCCAGCGTGGAGAACATCGGCGCGCGAAGGCTGCAGACCGTGCTGGAGAAAGTGGTGGAGGCCCTGAGCTTCGACGCCGCGGACAAGGCCGGCGAGACCGTGCGGATCGAGGCCGCCGACGTGCGCGAGCGTGTGGGCGAGCTGGCGCAGAACGCGGATTTGTCCCGCTTCATCCTTTAGCGCGGCTCTGCTCCCCTCAAGGGGAAGGGGTTTGCCGGCAACCGGCCGTCAGCTTCCGGGAGGCGGCGGAGTCCTTCTGCAGTCGCGCTGCAGCAACGATCCCACGTCCATTCCATCCAGGTAGTCGCCGGGGATCACCGTCTGGCCCACCACCATCTGGACCGGGCCCTGGGGTCCGGGAAACTGGATCGGACCGGTCGCCGCCCAGCCGCCGTTCGCCACCGGCTGGAAGTCGGTGCAGAGCGGCGAGGGACGGCGCAGGTAGATCGGCGGGGTGGCCGGCGGTATGCCGGGAAAGGCCGAGCCGCTGGCCCCGGCCGCCGCCGCGGCGGGGTCCAGGGGCGCGCGAGGCGTGCCGGCGGTCTGGACCTGCGACTGGCCGTTGGTCGGACCGTCTGGCGGCAGGCGATCGGGAGCGCGGGTCTGGGCGTGGGCGGCCGTGAAGGCGGCGACTGACGTGAGCATGGCCGCCAAGGTCGGGAGGAGCCGATTGAGACGATTGCGCCTGCAGATCGGCGGCGTGGCTCCGGTCGCGTTCATGCCGCCCGATCCGCTCGGCTAAGCGGCGTCGCCAGTCGCCTCCACACGTCGTCCTCGAGCCGGAAACCCGCATCGGCGTAGAGGTTGCGCACCGGTCCGTTGCGGTCGGTCTCCACGATCCGCGCCATGACCTCGGCGCCTGCGGCCCCGTCGAGCACCGCGTCAAGCAGCGCGCGCTCGACGCCCAGCCCGATCACGCGGCAGCTCATCACGAAGCCGATCACGTCGCCCTCGTTCAGCACCGCGGCGGCGACCAGACCGTAGTCGCCGAAGCGGTCGCAGGCATGGGCGATGAACAGCCCGCCTGCCTGCGCCCGCGCGGTCAGCTCGCCGACGCTGAAGCGGCGGCTGGTGGTGTTGAACTGGGTGGTGCGGGCGAACATCTCCGCCACCCTCGCCAGCGGCGCCTCGACGCCCGCCCGCTCGATCTGGACTTGCACCTGGAGCGAACTCAGGAAGTCGGCGCCGTCGGTCGTCGCCGTCCGCTGGCGGTCGCGGCCGAGCTGGGTTCTGACCAGGTCGGTGCGCTTGCCCGCCTCGTCCGTCAGGACCGGCGACTGCAGGCGTGGGTCGGTGAGCAGGCGGCGGCGCAGGCCGTAAAGCTCCTCTCCCCAGACCTCCACCTCGGGCAGGGCCTGGCGCACCCGCTCGCGCTCCACCGGGTGGTCGTCCACGAACAGGAAGGCGTCGAGCGCGAAGCCCAGCTCTGCGGCGATGGCGGCGATGCTGGAGGGCTTGTCGGCCCAGTCCACCCGCCATGTGACGAAGTCGTCGGGCGTGAGCAGCCGCTCGCGCGGATAGTGGTCGTCGTAGCGCCAGAGCCGGCGCACCACCGCCTCGTCGTTCTTGCTGACGCAGGCCAGCAGCACGCCGCGGCGCTTCAGCGCCAGCAGCGCTTCGTGGATGCCGAACCACAGGCCGATGTGGGAGTAGGCGCCGCTCACCTCCGGCGTCCAGGCGAAGGGCGCGCCCGTCTCGGCCAGCACGCCGGGCCAGAGCGTGCCGTCCAGGTCCACGATCACGCACTTCTTGCGATCGATCCCGCGCACCACCCCCAGGGCGTCCATGTGAGCGCGCGCGGCGACCCGCTCCCGGGCGTAGGCGTCGCCCTCAAGGGCCGCTTCGAGCGGCGCCGGATCGGGCACGATGCCATGCACTGCCGCGCGCTCGCGCCCGGGACGCTGCAGCATCCAGCCGGCGCCGCCGAAGTGGGTGAAGCCTACCAGGCCGTCATCCAGCAGGCGGCCCGCGCCCTCCGCATTCAGGGCCGCGGCCATGTCCACCACGTGGACGTCGGCGAACTCCACCGCCAGGGCCTCCAGCTCCAGATTGACCCGGCGGAAGCGGTTGCGGTGTCCGTGCACGCCGCGATCGGCGAAGCCCAGCGGCTGGACGGTCGGCTCGGGCAGGCCGTCCAGCAGGATGGGCGCGGAGCTGATCGCGCGCAGGCCCTGCAGCACGGCGCGCGCCTCGGCCACGTAGATCGCCGCGGGGTCGCCGCCGTGGTCCTCGGCCGAGCCCATGGACACCATGCGGCGGGAGCGGAGCGCGCCCACCAGGATGGCGTCATGAGGCCGGTCGGCCGCCAGCCGCAGGTCGTCGGGGAAGCTCGTTGCGACGCGCAGCGCCACGCCGCGACGGATCGCCTCGCGCCGCAGGAAGTCGGCCTCCATCTGCAGCTCGCAGTCGCCGAACAGCAGCACGTCCAGGCGGTGGCGCAGCGGCCGGGCCAGGGTCTCGGCCCTCTCGGCCTCGGTCACCGACCAGCAGGCGTCCGCGCCCTGCTTGGACCGGCGGCGCAGGGCGTCCAGCGCTTCGCCCGGATCGGCGGCGTCGCGGCCGTGCAGCTCCGCCAGGCTCGCGGCCATCTCGGCCGCCTCGACCGCCGGGTCCTTGTCGGTGAGCAGTCCGCGCTCCATCAGCGTGGCCAGGCAGCCCGCCAGCGTCTCCGGGTCGATCCCCTGGCAGGCAGGCATGGCCAGCAGCGCGTCCGGCATGTCGCGGGGCTCCGCGAAGGCGTCCAGGATCGCGCCCACCTGCGCGTCCACCACCAGGCGCAGCTGGCTCATGGCCTGCACCGCCAGCACCCGTCCGCCGCCGAGTGGGGTCAGGTGGACGTAGGTGGACAGGCGGACGAGCATGGACGGCCTTGGACAGGGATGGCGGCCACGCTGAGCCCTCCCCGTTGCAGCTTGGTTAACGCCTGTTGGGCATGACGGACCGGTGCGTCCTTGAAGCTTCGGAGGCGAAGCATGTCCGACAACAGGCCTGGGCTGCGGCCGGGCGACAAGCTGCCCTTCTGCTACGGCATGGATTCCAGCCAGCGCTACTGGTCGTTCGAGGACCAGGCCGGCGCGCCGAGCGTCCTCATCTGCGCGGGGGCGGAGCCCCCCTCGGCCGTCGCCGCCCTGGCCGAGGCCTTCAGCATTCACTCGGGAGCCTTCGTCCGTCTCGGGGCGGAAGTCCGGCTGCTGGCCAAGGCCGGCGCGCCCGGTTGGGCGACGGCTTGCAAGCCTGCGGACGTGGAGCTGGCCCACGTGATGACGCCCGATTTGTTCGACGCCTGCGGCGTCGCGGTGCTCGTGGCCGACCGGGCGATGCGCCTGGCGGCCTGGATCGACGGTCGCGACGCCGAGGCGGCGGTGGACGCCGCCCTGGCGGTCCTCGAGCGGATCGCCAACGAACCGGCGCGCGAGATCACCGCGCCAGCGCCTGTGCTGGTCGTCCCGCGCCTTCTGGACGCCGAGGCCTGCGGCCGCCTGATCGACCGCTTCGAGGCGGGTGGGCATGTGGAGGGGGAGATGGCCTCGGTGGACGCGGACGGCGCAGCGATCAGTCGGGTCGATGCGGCCAAGAAGCACCGCCGCGACCTGGCGCTGGACCCCGCCGAACCCCTCCACGCCGAGGTGGTGGCGGCCTTGTCCGGGCGGCTGGCGCCGGAGATCGCCAAGGCCTTCCAGGTCCAGGTGGCGCACCTGGACCGCCTGCTGATCGCCCGGTACGACGACACCGGCGGCTTTTTCCGCCGGCACAGGGACAACAGCTCCGCCCACCTCGCCTATCGCGAGTTCGCGGTCTCCGTGAACCTGAACACCGGCGACTATACCGGCGGCGAGCTGCTGTTTCCCGAGTACAATGACCACCGCCACAACCCGCCGGCGGGTGGGGCCCTGGTCTTCTCCGCCAGCCTGCTGCACGAGGCCGCCCCGGTGCGGCGGGGCAGCCGCTACGTGTTGCTCACCTTCCTGCACAGCGACGCGGCGGAGGGGAGGCGGCAGGCGGCGCTGGGGCGGACCGAAAACGCCTGACGCGGCTTGCCTCCCTCTTCGCGGGAGCGAGAAGGGCTACGCGTCCACTGGCGTGACCGGCGCGCCGCCTCCCAGCACGGCGTCCAGGTTGGCCTTCAGCATGGCGAACATGCCGGCCACGGCCTGGCGGGTCGCGCCGGCGGTGTGGGGGGTGAGGACCGTGTTCGGGACGTCGGCCCAACGCCCTGCGGGACTCGGCTCCTCGGCGAACACGTCCAGCGCCGCGGCGCCCAGCGTCCCGGCCTTCAGGGCGGCGATCAGCGCCTCCTCGTCCACCAGCTGGCCGCGGGCCACGTTGACCAGCAGGCCTCGCGCGCCGAGCGCCGCCATCACCTCGGCGGAGATCAGGCCGCGGTTGGACTCGTCGGCGCGGCAGGCGACCACCAGGATGTCGGCCCAGTCCGCCAGGGCCAGCAGGCTCTCCTCGCGCGGCCAGGACGCCCCGGGCTTGGGCCGCGGACCCCACCAGGCGGTCTGAACTCCCATCGCGTCTGCCCTTCGGCCCAGGGCCTCGCCAATGCGCCCCATGCCGACCAGCCCGAGCTTCTGGCCACGCAGCGACGAGGTCAGCGTCTTGTGCCGGGCGCTCCAGCCGCCGCCCCGCACCTCGCGGTCGCCCTCGGCGATCCGGCGGCGCGAGGCGAGGATCAGGCCCAGCGCATGGTCGGCCACGTCCTCGTGGTTCACGCCGAGCGCATGGGTGACCTCCAGGCCCCGCCCGCGGGCCCAGGCCACGTCTATGCCGTCGTAGCCGGAGGTGAAGCAGGCGATCAGCCTCAAAACGGGCATGGCCTCTAGCCGCGCCTTGTCTAGGGCGAACTCGCCGGCGACCACCACCGCCTGCACATCGCGCTCAGCCTCAGGCGACGGAGCCGCCCAGGCGCGCAGCACGGTGAAGCCTGGCTCCAGCTGGGCCGCGATTCCCTCTAGGTGAGGCTGCATGACGAGGATCGTGGGGTGTGCGGTCAAGGCGGCGGCTTTCGGACGGGACATGGCCAGCATAGCGCCCGCGCCGACGCTGCGGCGAGAGGTGACGCCGGCGCATCGGCGCCCTAACACCGCGCCCATGCGCCTGGCCTTCCTCGGCACCCCCGACTTCGCCGTCCGAGCCCTGGCCGAAGTGCTCGCCAGCGGCCACGAGGTGGCGGCCGTCTACACCCAGCCGCCGCGACCCCGCGGCCGGGGCCAGACCCTGCAGCCCTCGCCGGTGCAGGCCTTCGCCGAAGGGGCGAGGCTTCAAGTGCGCACGCCCGCCTCCATGAAGGCCGCCGACGCCATCGCGGGGTTCCAGGCGCTGGATCTGGACGCGGCGGTGGTTGTCGCCTACGGCCAGATACTCGTGCGCGAGGTGCTGGAGGCCCCGCGGTTGGGCTGCTTCAACCTGCACGGCTCGCTATTGCCGCGCTGGCGAGGGGCGGCGCCGATCCAGCGGGCGATCATGGCCCAGGATGCGGTGACCGGCGTGCAGGTCATGCGTATGAGCGAGGGGCTGGATGAAGGGGCGGTGCTGCTTTCCGCCACCATGCCTATCGCCGTCGACGACACCTCAGCGACCCTGCAGGCGAAGCTGGCCGAGGCCGGCGCGGCCCTCCTGCCGCCCGCGCTCGCCGCCATCGGCGCGGGAACGGCGGTGGAGACGGCGCAAGCGGTGAATGGCGTCACTTACGCGAAGAAGATCAAGCCCGCCGAGG
>CALMGB010000341.1 GCA_937863535.1 uncultured Caulobacteraceae bacterium | reverse complement strand
GCGGCGCCCGCTTCTACGGCGGCCCCCTCGTAAGGCGCGGAAGACGCCGCTACCTGCGGTCTGGCCCTTCAGCCGCCGGCCGGCGCGCAGCCGGCGGCGCCCGCAATTGGTAAACCTGCAAGGGGGTCGAGGCCGATGACAGAGGCTCAAGCCAGTTCGGCGAGCGGCCGGCATCCAGCTCGGCCTGCAGGCTACCCCCTGTGCGGGGTCGAGCGCCGACGGACGCGTGGGCGCGGCATTCCAGCACGTAGCGGACATGCAAGGCCCGGGTAGCCGCCTCTGCGCCGCGCGAAGACGGAGCCGCAAGAGCGGCGTGTCCGGCGAGCAGCCCGAAGGCCATACGATGGTAGGGCGCGCTGACCGCCGAGCTGGACGTCTGGGCCACCACAAAGGGGCCGAGGTCCGGCTCGGCCAGCACTATGCCGGGGGGCAGTCGGGCGAGCTGGTCGTAGCTGACGGCCTCGAAGCACCGGTCTGGCCCCTGCTGAAGGCGGTTGGCGGCGGCCGGGCGGCCCTGCGCCGGCGTCGCGAGCCTCAGGCCCAGCAGGACGATGCTCGCCAGAACAGCCGGCGTGAACGCCAGTCCCACAGCCACCACGCGCACGGGATCGACTTGGCGCGTTGTGGCCCGGCGCGCGATGAGCGCGGCCGTCGCGGTCGCTATGGGCGCGGTGGCGGCCCAGAAGAGATAGCTCGACATCCTCAGCATGGCCCAGCTCGAGGCGATCGCGATGGCGAGCATCAGTCCGGTGATCCAGAAGGCTGGCGTCCGTCGTCGGTCCGCGCTGAAGCCGCACACCGCCCAGGCGACGAGCCCTGCGACCATCGCCACCGCCAGGGTCAGGCCCGTCGGCAGGTCCTTCTGCAGGAGGACGGGTAGGGACGTCATCTCCTGCACCCCGCTCAGCCAGATCGATCGGATGCGCCCGTCGACCTCCGCGAAGGGCCCGTGCAGGCAGTGCGGATCGAGCCAGACGTAAGTCAGGGCGGCCAGCATCGCGACGACGCCCACCCCGCCGAGTCGAATCATCAGCCGGCCGGGGCGGCCCGCGCTCGCCATCGCCAGTCCCGCAGACGCGATACAGATGCCCGCGGTCAGGTTGCACGCCAGGGCGTCGCAGGCTGGCGCTCCCCATCTCGCAGGCGGGGTCTGCAAGAAAAACGCCGCGGCGGTCGAGGCGAGCAGCGCCAAGCCGAAGGCGCGCAGGCGAGGCGCTTCCTCCGCCTTCAGGATGAAGCGGAGCGCCATGAAGCCGCCGATGACAGCATCGAAAGGCAGGGCTTCAAGGCCGACGGCAAGGCCGATACCGATCGCTGCGCCGGCGACGACGGCCCCATTGACCTTCGGCCCCTGTTGGCATGCGCCGGCGTAAGCGATCAGCCACAGCAGCAGCTGTACGTTATGATGGTCGATGCGGCCCGGGTGGAACTGAGCGTAGAGCGGCAGGCTGGCGACGCAGGCCGCGGCAGCCGTCAGCAGGGCCGTGCTCCCTACCCTCGGATCGGCGGCGAAGCGACGCGTGATGCATAGGGCCGCCGCGACAGCAGGTCCGATCAGGGCCAGCGGCCACAGCAGCCGCGTCAGCAGCTCGGCGCGGGCTTCGCCGACGCCCAGGCTCAAGGTCCGCACGATGGCCGCAAGGACCCCGTCCAGCAGGCGCGACCAGTGCATGTAGAGGCCATAAGGAGGCTGGAAGCGCGTCAGCCTCTGATCGAACCATCCCCGGCCGTGCACCAGCTCGCGCACCATCGACATGCGGGTGGCGTCGTCGCTGTCGCCGAAGCCGAGAGCGACGGCCGAGTGCTCGCGGAGCAGCAGGTAGCCCGCCACGAGGGTCCAGACCACGAGCGTCGTGGGTAGAAGCCGCACAGACGCTGAGACACCGGTGAGCCGGGGCTGAGGCGCTAAGGTGGGCTCCGTCACGCCTCCACGCTCACACGCTCGCCCTTGCCAGACGTTGAACAACGGCGAACGTGCGTGAAGCGCGCGAGGACGCCGGCTGGGTTAGCGCTTGGTCGCGAGGCCGGCCGCCGCTGCAGGCGCGCTGTTCGCCTTGGTGGTGTCCTGGACCTTGATGATGGCGGGGCCGAGGATGACGATGAAGATGACCGGCAGGAAGAACAGGATCATGGGCACAGTCAGCTTGGCGGGGAGCTGGGCGGCCTTCTTCTCGGCCGCGGCGATGCGCAGCTCCCGGTTCTCCTTGGCCATGACGCGGAGCGCCGCGCCGAGCGGGGTGCCGTAGCGCTCCGCCTGGGTCATGGCGGTGGCCACCGACTTGATGCCCGGGTGGTTGGAGCGCTTGGCGAAGCCCTCGTAGGCCTGGCGGCGCTCGGGGAGATAGCTCAGCTCCGCGCTCAGCAGCGACATCTCTTCGGCCAGTTCGATGGAGCTGGAGCCCACCTCGGCGGCCACCTTGTGGATCGCAGCCTCGATGGACATGCCGGATTCGACGCAGATCAGCAGCAGATCGAGCGCATCGGGGAAGACGGCCATGATCGAGGCCAGCCGCTTGTTGGCGATGTTGCTGACATAGATGTTGGGACCGTAGAAGCCGATGACGAAGAGCACGCAGACGGCGACGAAGCGCATCTGCGGCGACCAGTCCACCCCGTGCAGGCCGAAGAAGTAGATCAGGCCGAGGATCGCCAGCATGAAGGGCGTGACGAAGCGGAAGAAGTAGAAGGTGGTGAGCGGCTTCGGGCCACGGAAGCCAGCGGAGGCCAGCTTGTCGATGACCTTGGGGTCCTCCAGGAGCTTGCGCACCTGAAGCCGCTCCATGATGTCCTTGAGGACGCCGTTGTCCTCGCGCCGGAGCGAAGCGTCCTTGATCTGCTGGCGGGATCTGCGGCGCAGTTCCTCCCGCCTTGTGGCGACGGACTTCAGGCGGCCTTCAAGCTTGTCGCCCTTCATCGCGGGCGCGGCGATGGTCACCACGGTGCCAAAGCACATCAGGGCGACTGCGGCCGCAGCGATGTTCGTCGGGTTGTCGAGTAGGGCGATGATATCGGACATGCTCGGACCCTCCCCGTCAGAACTTGAAATTGATCATCTTGCGCATCACGAAGACGCCCAGCGCCATCCAGAAGCCGCCGATCATCAGCAGGATGTGGCCGCGCGGGTCCAGATACATGGGCGCCATGTAGGAGGGGGTGCTGAGCTGCACGAGGATCATGATGGCTGGAGGCAGGCTGCCGATGATGGCCGAGGAGGCCACCGCCTCGCCGGACATGGCCTTGATCTTTTCGGCCATCAGCTTGCGCGACCGCAGGACGACGGAGAGGTTGTTCAGCGCCTCGGCCAGGTTGCCGCCGGTCTTCTGCTGGATGCCGAGCACGATGGCGAAGAAGCGGACTTCGCTGGTAGGCATGCGGGTGAACATCTTGTCCAGGCCCTGGTCGATGGACATGCCCATGCCGAGGTTCTCCACTAGCTGGCGGAACTCCTCGTTCAGGGGCTTGGGCGCCTCGGTGGAGATGACCTTCAGGCAGTCGTGGACCGGCAGGCCGGACTTGATGCCGCGCACGATGACGTCGGTGGCGTCGGGGAAGGCGGAGGTGAACTTCGCGATGCGGCGCTTGGCAAGGAAGCCCAGCACCCAGCGTGGCAGGCCGAGGCCCGCGGCGAAAGCCAGTCCGAGAGCCTCCAAGAGACTGTGGAACAGGATGTAGCCCACCACCAGCATGACCATGGCGGTCACGGCGCTGCCGATCCAGAAGCCGCGGACGTTGGCCGTCAGTCCGGCCTGCTGCATGCGCGATCCCAGCGACAGCGACTTCTTGCGCTGCTGGCGGTCGACAGCCTTCAGGTCGGTGAGGATCTTCTTACGGCGATTGACCGTCTGGTCCTGGATGTTTCGGCGCGAGCGCTCGACCTTGTTGATGGTGGCGAAGCTCTGCGCGCGCTTCAGGGCCTTGTTCCGCGAGGTATCGCCATTTGTGAACGTGAAGGCGACTGCGGCGAGGCAGGCGATGAACACCAGCAGGGCGAGGGGCAGCATCATGGCGCCTACTCCGCCGCGTCCAGGGCTTCGGCCAGTTCGCGCTCCAGGCCGTAATAGCGGGCGCGGTCCCAGAAGCGGGGGCGCGCGATGCCGGTCGAACGGTGGCGGCCCGCCACCTTGCCGCCAGCGTCCTCGCCCGTGATCTCGTAGAGGAACAGGTCCTGGGTGATGATCACGTCGCCCTCAAGTCCCACCACCTCGGTGATGTGGGTGATCCGGCGCGAGCCGTCGCGCAGGCGCGCGGCCTGGATGATCACGTCGATCGAACCGACCACCATCTCGCGGATAGTGCGCGACGGCAGGCCGTAGCCGCCCATGGTGATCATCGATTCGATCCGGCTGATGGCCTCGCGCGGGCTGTTGGCGTGCAGCGTGCCCATGGAGCCGTCGTGGCCGGTGTTCATGGCCTGGAGCAGGTCGAAGGCCTCGGGGCCGCGGACTTCGCCGACGATGATCCGCTCGGGCCGCATGCGCAGGCAGTTCTTCACCAGGTCGCGCATGGTGATGGTGCCCTGGCCTTCCAGGTTGGGCGGACGGGTCTCGAGCCTGACCACGTGGGGCTGCTGCAGCTGCAGCTCGGCGGCGTCCTCGCAGGTGATGATGCGCTCGGACGGGTCGATGAAGGCGGTCATGGTGTTGAGCAGGGTCGTCTTGCCCGAGCCCGTACCGCCTGAGATCAGGACGTTGCAGCGCGAGGCGCCGATGACGCCCAGCACGCGCGCGCCCTCGGGACTGATGGAGGCGTACTCCACCAGGTTGCGCATGGTCAGCTTGTCCTTCTTGAACTTGCGGATGGTCAGGGTGGGACCATCGAGCGCAAGCGGGGGACCGATGACGTTGACGCGGGAGCCGTCGGGCAGGCGCGCGTCGCAGATGGGCGAGCTCTCATCGACCCGGCGGCCCACCTGGGACACGATCCGCTGGCAGATGTTCATCAGCTGCTGGTTGTCGCGGAACCTGACGTTGGTGAGCTGGACCTTGCCGCCCACTTCGATGAACACCCGGCCGGCGCCGTTGACCATGATGTCGGCGATGTCGTCGCGGGCCAGCAGCGGCTCCAGCGGTCCGTAGCCGAGGACATCGTTGATGATGTCCTGGACCAGGTGCTCCTGTTCCGCGCCGGACATGGAGACGTTCTTGATCGCCACCAGTTCGGCGACGATGTCCCTGATCTCCTCGGCCGCGGCCTTGACGTCGAGCTGGGCCAGCTGGGCCAGGTCGATGGTGTTCAGCAGCGCCGTGTAGATCGTGGTTTTCGTGGCGTGGTAGTAGTCGCTCTGCTCGCGCACGATCTCGGCGACGGCGCCGGCCTTGCTGGCGCCGCCCTGGGCGGCCTTCACCTGCTCGAAGGCGGCGGTCTGGCGGGGGCCGGTCTTCTCAGGCGCGGCGGCCTTCGACATGGCTTCGCCGCGCGGGGGTTCGCCCGTCTTGGATGGCTCCTGGCGCTGGCGCC
>CALMGB010000340.1:1323-4345 GCA_937863535.1 uncultured Caulobacteraceae bacterium | reverse complement strand
GCTGACGAAGATGATAGATTAGAACTCGAAGCTCGCCGAAACAATAAAAAAAAATATGGTCCAGCGGTTCGGCCCCTCGCGCGCCGCCGTGGGGCTGGCGGTCGCGGGGCTTCTCGTCGGCATACCGGTGTTCTTCGAGGTCGGTGTGGTCATGCTGATGCCGCTGGCGCTGGGGACGGCCCGCAGGACCGGCCGGCCGCTGCCGGGTCTGGCCTTGCCGCTCTGCATCGTCCTGCTGATCGTGCATGCGCTGCTGCCGCCCCACCCGGGCGCCGTCGCCGCCGCCGGCCTGCTTCACGTGGACCTCGGCCGCCTCATCCTCTGGGCGGGGCCGGTCGTGCTGCTGACCGCGGCGTTCGGCGCAGGCCTGGCGATGGTGCTGACCCGCGGCATGGAGCCGGCCCAGCCGCCGAGCCTCACGCGCGGCGAACCCGACGCGGCGACCGACGAAATCGCGACCGGCGAGCCTCCGGCGGCTGCGACCATCGTCGCGCTGATCCTGCTGCCGATCGGCCTTATCCTGTGCGGCTCCATAGCCACCATGGTCCTGCCCGCGGGCGGATGGCTGCGGCCCACGCTCGCGCTGCTCGGCTCGCCCTTCGTGGCGCTGCTGATCGACGTGCTGCTCTGCTCGTGGGTGTTGGGGGTGCGGCGCGGGTGGCCGCTGAAGGCCGTGGCCGACGTGGTCGGCTCCGCCCTGCCGGCCGTGGCGATCGTGATCCTGATCACGGGCGCGGGCGGGGGCTTCGCCAAGGTGCTGGTCACATCCGGCGTGGGGGTTGCGGTGTCCGACGCGCTGGGGGCGACAGGCCTGCCGATCCTGGCGCTCGCCTTCCTCCTGGCCCTGCTTCTGCGCGTGGCGCAGGGGCCCACCGCCGTCGCGATCATCGCCGCCGCGGGGATCGTCGCTCCGGCGGTCGCGCACGCCCACCTGGACGCCGATCACACCGCCCTGATCTGTGTCGCCCTGGGTTCGGGTGGCATGTTCGGCTCGCACGTCAACGATGCCGGCTTCTGGATCGTCACCCGGCTGACCGGCCTCGACGTCGCCCAGGGCCTGCGGACCTGGACGGTCCTTAGTGCGGCCTCCGGCGTCTTCGCGTTCAGCCTGGCGGCGGCGCTGTGGCGGTTCGCTTGACCGGCGAGGTGCAGCGCCCAGCGGAGATCGCCGCGCTCAGGACTTCCGGAACAACTCTTCCGCGGACGGCAGGTTGGCCTCCCGCTCCATCTCCGTATCTGCTTCCGGACCGTAGCCCGGCGAGGCCGCATCGTCAGGGATGCCGGGCCCGGTCTGGGCGAGCGTATCCTTCAGGGGCCGGCTGTTCGGACCGTTACCGACGCTCGAGCCTTGGCGGTCTGCGCTCACCTGAAATCTCCTCAAACTTCGTCTTCAACCCTACGGATGGCGTCCCCGTTCCGCGTATGCGGCGCCGTTCGGCTTGACCGCAACGCTCGGCTGTGACGTGTGCGCGGGCCTGATGTCGCCGCCTGGTATCCTTGAGCCGCCGCCGCTGGCCCTGTCGGACTTCGACTTCGACCTGCCGCCTCAGTGCATCGCCCTGCGTCCGGTCCACCCTCGGGACGGCGCCCGGCTGCTGCAGGTCGACGCCCGCGGCGGGCTCGGCGACCACCTCGTGCGCGATCTACCCGGCCTGCTCCGGCCGGGCGACGTGCTGGTGTTCAACGACACCCGGGTGATCCCTGCGCGTCTGACGGGCGTGCGCCTGCGGGCGGAGACCCGCGTACGGGTCGAGGCCACCCTGCACCGGCGTCTGGACCCCGGCCGCTGGAGCGCCTTCATGCGTCCGGGCAAGCGGCTGCGACCGGGCGACCGCATGGCGCTCGGGTCCGACGAGGACCTGATCGCCAGGATCGAGGCCAAGGGCGAGGGCGGCGAGGTGGAGCTGGCCTTCGATCTGCGAGGCGCGGAGCTCGACGCCGCCGTGGCCGTGCGGGGGACCATGCCGCTGCCGCCCTACATCGCCGCCCGGCGGCCGCAGGACGCCCACGACCGGTTGGACTACCAGACCGTCTACGCCGCCCACGACGGGTCGGTGGCCGCGCCGACGGCGGGGCTGCACTTCACGCCGGAGCTGCTGTCCACCCTGGGCGCGCGCGGCGTGGGCGCCGTGTTCGTGACCCTGCACGTGGGCGCGGGCACCTTCCTGCCCGTTAAGGCCGAGGTGGTGGAGGACCACCGCATGCACGCCGAGTATGGCGAGGTCGACGCCGCTTCCGCTGAGGCGCTCAACGCCGCGCGGGAGGCCGGCGGCCGTGTCGTCTGCGTCGGCACCACCAGCCTGCGCCTGCTGGAGTCCTGCCTGACGCCGGAGGGCCGCTATGCGCCCTTCGCCGCCGAGACAAACATCTTCATCCGGCCGGGCCGGCGAGTGCGGGCGGCCGATGGTTTGCTCAGCAACTTCCACCTGCCGCGATCGACGCTGCTGATGCTGGTGGCGGCGTTCAGCGGGCTCGACACCCTGCGGCGCGCCTACGCCCACGCCCTGGACGACGGCTACCGCTTCTATTCCTATGGCGACGCCGGGCTCTGGTGGCGCAGGTCCGAGCCATGAGCGGCGTGTCGTTCACCCTGCACGCCAGCGACGGGGCGGCGCGCACGGGCGTGCTGTCCACCCCGCGCGGAGACATCCGCACCCCGGCCTTCATGCCGGTGGGCACGGCGGCCACCGTCAAGGCGCTCACCGCCGACCAGGTGCGGCAGGCGGGCGCCGACATCATCCTCGGCAACACCTACCACCTGATGCTGCGTCCCACCGCGGAGCGGGTGCATCGCCTGGGTGGGCTGCACCGCTTCATGGGCTGGGAGCGGCCGATCCTCACCGACAGCGGCGGCTTCCAGGTCATGTCGCTCTCCAGGATCGCCAAGGTCAGCGAAGAGGGGGTCGCCTTTCAGAGCCACCTGGACGGCTCCCGCCACTCGCTGACGCCCGAGCGCTCCGTCGAGATCCAGGCCGACCTGCTGGGCGCCGACATCGTCATGCAGCTGGACGAGTGCGTCTCC
>CALMGB010000340.1:0-1313 GCA_937863535.1 uncultured Caulobacteraceae bacterium | reverse complement strand
CCGAAATGGAAGACGCCCAGGCCCTCGCCGACAGCCTCTCCGCCCGCTGGGCCGGGCGCTGCAAGGCCGCATTCGGCGAGCGCGAGGGCCAGGCCCTGTTCGGCATCCAGCAGGGCTCCACCTTCAAGGGTCTGCGCGGTGAGTCGGCGGACCGGCTGCAGGAGATCGGCTTCGACGGCTACGCCATCGGCGGCCTGGCGGTGGGAGAGGGGCATGGCGCCATGTGCGAGGTGCTCGACTACGCGCCCGCCCAGCTGCCGGCCGACCGGCCACGCTACCTGATGGGGGTGGGCAAGCCCGTGGACTTGGTAGAGGCGGTGGCGAGGGGCGTGGACATGTTCGACTGCGTGCTGCCCACCCGCTCGGGCCGGCACGGCCAGGCCTGGACGCGGCGGGGTGCGATCAACCTGAAGAACGCCCGCTTCGCCGAAGACGACACACCCTTGGACCCCGACAGCGCCTGCCCGGCGAGTTCGGCCTACTCCAAGGCCTATCTCCACCATCTGATGAAGGCGGAGGAGATCCTGGGCCAGGTGCTGTTGTCCTGGCACAACGTCGCCATGTACCAGGATCTGATGGCGCGAATGCGCCAGGCTATAGGGAACGGCCGCTTCGAGGCGTTTCGGCAGGCTTTCCATGCCGATCAGTGGTCTGCGGACCCTCCTCTTCCCTGACGGTGCAAGGTGGGCGTCAGCTGGACGAGACGCCCGGAAAACGCCCATATATCGAAGACCTACGATCGAGCGTCACAGCCGTAACCGAAAAATCCACCCTGGAACGGTAGGTGGTGGGGTGCTCTCCGGAAATCAGGGTCTCGCGGCCGCCGTGCCGGCGAAGGCCGCGCCCCAGGGAGCCGCTCCGCCGCCCGCAGCGACCGAGGTGGTCGCCACCGGGGTTGAAATCTGCACCATGTTGGATGAGGCCGGCGCCGGGCGCCAAGCCTGGTCGGCGACCGTCATGGCGGGTTCGGCGACCGGAATGGCGAGCCGGCCGCGGATAGGGACAAAGACCGGCTGGTGCGGAGCGGATGCGCCGGCGGCCGAGACCAGCACCACATGCGCCGAGACCGGACCGCGCGCGGCGGAGATGGCCTGGAGCGAGGCCGGAGCGGCGGCCCTCTGAGCCACCAGGACGGGCGCAGCCGCCGTCACGACCGAACTGGCGCGCGGAACAGCCGACACCGAGGTGGACGTCCCGGCGGCAGGAGCCGTCGTGGGCAGGGTTGTGGAGGCCAACACCACCGGGGCGCCGCCTGTCTGGCTGGGGCTGGCCGCCGGGCCGGCCCACGGCGCGGCGGCGTCCGCCACCTGGGT
>CALMGB010000339.1 GCA_937863535.1 uncultured Caulobacteraceae bacterium | reverse complement strand
GGGCTCGACGTGATGGAGGGCGGCCATGATCCCATGCAGGGCCTGGCCGCCGACGCCAGCGAGGCGGGCGTCGCCGGGCCGCTCGACCGGCCGTGAACGCCGGCGCCGCGCCCGATCCGGATGCGTCAGGAGGCGCGCCGACCTGGCTCGGCCGCCGCATCGCTATGGACGGACCGGCGACGGTCGCTGAGTTCATGACCGCCTGCCTGTACGACCCCCGCCACGGCTATTACGCCACCCGCCCGAGCCTCGGCCCGCAGGGCGACTTCATCACCGCGCCCTTGGTCTCCCAGATGTTCGGGGAGCTGATCGGCGCCTGGATGGCGGAGGTCTGGCGCCAGATGGGCGGCCCCGCGGGCGTGCGCCTGGTGGAGTTCGGTCCCGGCGACGGAACGCTGATGGAGGACGTCCTGCGGGTGCTGCGCCGCGTCCCCGGCCTGCTGGACACGGCCGAGCTGTGGCTGGTGGAGCCGAGCCGTCCCCTCCGGACACTCCAGGCCGAGCGGTTGGCCCACGCCCGCCCCCGCTTCGCCGACGCTCTGGGCGAGCTCCCGCCCGGCGCTCCGTTGATCCTGGCCGCCAATGAGGTGTTCGACTGCCTGCCCGCCCGCCAGTTCGTCCGCACCGTGGAGGGTTGGGCGGAGCGGCGGGTTGGACTGGACACGACGGGCAGGCTCGCTTTCGGCCTGTCGCCGCCGCCGTCCGGGGCTGCGGAGAACCTGCCTGCGGACGCGCCCCTCGGCGCGGTCGCGGAACGGTCGCCGGCTCAGACCGCCCTCGCCGCCGAGATCGGGGCGCGGGTGGCCGAGGACGGCGGCGCTGCTGTGGTGATCGACTACGGCCGGGAGCGCCCCGGCTTCGGCGACACGCTGCAGGCCTTGTCCCGCCACGCCAAGGTCGATCCGCTGGCCAGCGCAGGCGCGGCCGACCTTACCGTCCACGTCGACTTCGCCGCCTTGGCCGGCGCCGCGAGGGCGCAGGGCGCCGCAGTCAGTCCTGTCACCTCCCAGCGTGCTTTCCTGTGCAGCCTCGGCGTGGAGGCGCGCGCGGCGGCCCTGGCCACCAGCCGGCCGGACCAGGCCGAGACGATCGCCCGGCAGCTCCACCGGCTGGTGGCGCCGGACCAGATGGGCGAACTGTTCAAGGTGGTGTCGATCCACACGCCAGGGCTGGACCCGCCCGGCTTCGCGCCGCACGAAGGGACGCCATGACGTCCGCCATCCTCCCCGTCGTCACCTCGCCCTTGCTGGAGCGGCTTTCTGGCGTGCGCCACGCCTTCTTCACCCGCAAGGGGGGAGGCTCGACGGGCATTTACGCCAGCCTGAACGTCGGCCGCGGCTCGCGCGACGATCCGGGATCGGTGGCGCAGAACCGCACCCTCGCCGCCGCGCACTTCGGCCAGCCGGTGAAGCGGCTGTTGACCTGCCACCAGGTGCACTCCGCCTCCGCAGTGATCGCCGAGGCGGCTTGGGGCGACGCCCGTCACGAAGTGGACGGGGTGGCCACCGCTACGCCGGGCCTGGTCTGTGGCGCCCTTTCGGCCGACTGCGCGCCGATCCTGTTCGCTGATCCCCGAGCGCGGGTGGTGGCCTCGGCCCACGCCGGCTGGCGCGGGGCGCTGGGCGGGATCGTGGCCGCAACGATAGCCAGGATGGTGGAGCTCGGCGCCGAGCCCGCCCGCGTCGTCGCCGTCGTCGGCCCCTGTATCGGGCCTGAGAGCTACGAGGTGGGCGAGGACTTCCTGCAGGTCTTCATGGACAACGCGCCGACGGCTGACCGCTTCTTCACCCCGGGCGTGACACCGGCGAAGCGCCAGTTCGACCTGCCCGGCTTCGTGCTGGACCGACTGGCGCGGGCAGGCGTGGGCGAAGCCGCCTGGACCGGCCACGACACCTGCGCCGAAGAGGGCGCCTTCTTCTCCAACCGACGGGCCGTCCGCCGGGGCGAAGGCGACTACGGCCGCCTACTCTCGGCCATCATGCTGGACGCGTAAGCGCTCCGTCTCGCCTTGCCTGCGGCCGAGGGCTTCGACGGATCGCACCGCAGCGTACATCCCCGTTCAGGAACGTCAACAAAGTCCTTATACGACAGATAGTTACCAACTTTTTCGCCGCACCGGCAGCCCAAGGGTTCATTAGCGCTTTACATCGCGGTTCGGCGACCCTATTTCGCGCTTCCCGGCGGACCCGATCAACGCTGTTCGCAGTGCTGCTAACGCCGGTCTAGGTTCAACATCCATAGGGGTTTACGTGAGGTGGGAAACTACCATACGCCCCTGGACCTGGTCCGTGAGCGGTCCGTCGAACGTCCAGTCGCACTCGTGCGCCCTGGCGTCGTGGCCGTAGCGGCTCAGTGGTTCCAGGCTAACTTTCAAGGCGACGTCTTCTACGCGGTGAAGGCCAACCCCTCCGCATGGGTCATCCAGACCTTGTGGGACAATGGGGTGCGGTCGTTCGACGTGGCGTCGATCCCGGAGATCGAGCTGGTCCGTTCGGTCGCGCCGGAGGCGCGTCTCGGCTACATGCACCCGGTAAAGAGCCGGGCGGCGATCCGGCGCGCCTATCACGAGTTCGGCGTGCGCACCTTCGCCCTCGACACCCACGAGGAGCTGGCCAAGATCCTCAGGGAGACGGGCGAGGCCCGCGACCTGAACCTGATCGTGCGGATGGCGGTGCAGACCGAGGGCGCGGAGTACACGCTCGGCGGCAAGTTCGGCGTCTCGGCGGAAGATGCGCCATCTCTGCTGCTCGCCGCCCGCCAGGCGACCGAGGAGCTGATGGGCGTCAGCTTCCACGTGGGCTCCCAGTGCATGAACCCCTACGCCTACAAGGCGGCCATGGCGCAGGTCAGCCGCGCTTTGGTGCGCGCGGGCGTGTTCGCCGACGTGGTGGACGTGGGCGGGGGCTTCCCGTCGATCTATCCCGGCATGCAGCCGCCTGAACTCAGGCTCTACATGGACGCCATCCATGCGGGCTTTGAGGAGATGATGGTGCACGAGACCACCGAGTTGTGGTGCGAACCCGGCCGGGCGTTGGTGGCCGAAGCCTCCTCCATCCTCACCAAGGTGGAGCTGCGCAAGGGCAAGTCGCTATATCTGAACGAGGGCTCCTACGGCTCTATGTTCGACGCCACCCATTCCAAGTGGCCGTTTCCGGTGAAGCTGGTGCGCGATGGCGAGGCGTCTTCGGGCGTGAAGCCGTTCGAGTTCTTCGGCCCCACCTGCGACAGCATCGACCACATGCCCGGCCCGTTCTTCCTGCCGGACGACGTGGACGAGGGCGACTACATCGAGATCGGCATGCTGGGCGCCTACGGCGTGGCCATGGCCACCCGCTTCAACGGCTTCGGCGACGTGGAGACGGTGGTGGTGGACGACGCGCCGATGGCCAGCCTGTACGGCCTGGCGGCGGAGGAACTGGAGGCTGCGCCCGCGGTCGCCGAGACCAAGGTCGTCAAGCTCTCGTCACGTTCGAGGCGTAGGCGGCGAAGGAAGTAGCGGTTAGCGGTTAGCGGTTCGACCTCGTCCTTCGACAAGCTCTGGATGAGGTCGAACTTGGAGCCGTTCAGCCATTCCCTCACAGTTCCCCGCACCTGATCTGACGTAGGCCCAGCAGGCCTCTATAGGCCGCCTCATCCTGAGCTTGTCGAAGGACGAGGCGGCCGGCCCCACAACGCCGTCACGCCGTCCGATCAAACAACGGGCGCTCACCTCTTCCGCCAGGATCTCGAAGACGATGAACGCTCCCGTCTCTCCCGACCAGACCAACCGCAAGGCCGAGCTGCTGGCCAAGACGGTCCAGCACGTCGACATCACCGCCTACGACGCTCGTCCGGTGATCGACTACATGCGCGCCATGAGCTTCACCTCGCGCGACACCGCGCGGGCCGCCGACATCCTGACCATGGCGTACGAGGACAAGCCCTGCTCGGTATGGGTGACGCTGGCGGGCTCCACGTCCGCGGCGGGCTGCATGCACGTCTATCGCGACATGGCGGCCAACAAGATGCTGGACGTGGTGGTCGCCACCGGCGCCTCCATCGTCGACATGGATTTCTTCGAAGCGCTCGGCTTCAAGCACTACCAGGCCCAGTCGGACGTCGACGATCGCGACCTCCGCGACCTCTACATCGACCGCATCTATGACACCTACATCGACGAGGAGGAGCTGCAGAGCTGCGACCAGACGATCAAGGAGATCGTCGACGGCCTGGAGCCCCGCCCCTATTCCTCCCGCGAGTTCATCTGGGAGATGGGCCGCTGGCTGGCCGACGGCGGCGCGAAGAAGCCCGGCAGCCTGATCCAGACAGCCTACGAGCACGGCGTGCCGATCTTCTGCCCCGCCTTCAGCGACAGCTCCGCCGGCTTCGGCCTGGTCAAGCATCAGGTGGAGAAGATCAAGGCCAAGCAGCCCTACGTCTCCATCGATTCCGTCGCCGACTTCCGCGAGCTGACCGAGGTTAAGATGGCCGCCGGGACCACCGCCCTGTTCATGGTCGGCGGCGGCGTGCCCAAGAACTTCGCCCAGGACACGGTCGTTTGCGCCGAGATCCTCGGCCAGGAGGCGGAGATGCACAAGTACGCCGTGCAGATCACCGTGGCGGACGTCCGCGACGGCGCCTGCTCCTCCTCCACGCTGAAGGAGGCCTGTTCTTGGGGCAAGGTCGACGTGACCTTCGAACAGATGGTGTTCGCCGAGGCCACCACGGTCGTGCCGCTGATCGCCTCCGACGCCTACCACCGCGGCGCTTGGAAGGATCGCGAAGAGCGCCGCTGGGCCGACCTGTTCAAGAAGGGCTGAGCCCGTCAGCGGCTTGAGCCGGCCTCGGAACTCCGCTTCGCGCTGACAGCTTGGACGTCGGTCAGGAGGACCAAGCCATGGCCGAACCCAAGGACGACTTGTCGCCCGCCGAGAAGGACCTCGCGGAGGGCTCACGCCAGCTCGGCTCGGGTGCGCGCGAGGCGGGCCCTTCCGGCCAGGAGGAGAGCCACCTCGGCGCCGGCGGAGACCCGGTGGAAGGCGCCGACTAGGCGAACTGCGCCGCGGACCGGACCTTCGCGATCCGCGCGCTCGAGCGGCTGCGCATCCAGGCGGCCAGCAAAGGTGCGGCGGCGAGCGGCAGCACCCAGATGCACCGCGCTTGGTATCGGCCGTAGAGGTCCGACAGCACGCCGCACGCCAAGGTGTTCGCCAGCACCCCGGCGAGGGCCAGCAGGGCGAGGCTGCTCAGGGCCGGGGCGGCTGGTCGGCTGCGGCTGCGGCTGAGCGGGCTCCAGCCGATCACGCCGAGCGAGAGCCAGATCACCACCGCCTGCTCCGCCCAGAGCCCTGTGATCGGCCAGCCCCTATGCGCCGCGAGGCTGGCGTCCAGCCTCGCGCGGTGAACCGGCGGCAGGTCGGCGCGCAGTTCGGCCAACACGTTCGGCTTGTAGTCGAAGTCCTCCAGGTCGGTCTGAACCAGCTGCAGCGCCACGTTCTTCGCCGAGGCCCGGGCCTGCAGCCACGGGTGCGCCAGGGTCGAGGCCAAAGCGAAGCGGGTCTGCTCGGTGGCGAGGGCGCGGCGCTGGGCCGGCGAGGCGACCGAGAACACGCCGGTCTTCGGGCTCTCGTCCCACAGGAAGCCGTCGGTGTCGGTTCCCGCCAGCCGGTCGGCGAAGCTGCAGACGGCGAACGGGTGATCCCTGCAGTGGTCCCGCACGTAGAGTCGGCCGGGGCCATCGGCCACCACGCGCGCGGTCAGGAAGGGCGGCGTGATCGGTGGGGCGCCCATCGAATGCTTCACCATGGCCGAGAACAGCAGCGTGCCTCCTACAGCGCAGGCGATTGCGGCGACGCCGATGGCGAGGGCCGGGCGCGGATCGGCTTCGTGGAGGCGAAGCCTCGATCGGAGCAGCCACAACGCGAGCCCCGCCGCCATCACGCCCGCGATGATGAGCACGTGGGAGTTATGCGCCAAGGCCGCAAAGGTGGTCATCGCCGCGAGCGCCGTCAGGTCGAGCCGCGTCAGCCGCCGCGGCATGGCGAACACCAGAGCCATCGCCCCGATCGCCACGCCCGACCAGATGTCGGGCATGAGATCGGCTACGAAGAAAGGCGCAGGCGTCGCGAAGGCCAGCAGCGCGACTGTGATCGCATAGGCCGACAGGCTCCGCTGGTCGGTCGCGCGCAGGACGATCTCCGCCAGCCACGCCACCGCCAAGCCCTGGATAAACACCGTCAGCCAGAAGCCGCCCGTGAGCTGGCCCAGATAGGCCAGGGCGCCGTAGTAGATCGAGCGCCCGGCCAGCACTTCGTTGTCGTCGTAGGAGTGCTGAGAGGTCGGCCCCGCGTGTGCGGCCGCGGCCGTCTCGGCGCTTGGCGGCTCCTGCCGCGCCCAGGGCGAGGCGAAGCGGGCGCCCAGCAGCTTGACCACCGCCACGTCCGGCCCGCGCACATAGGCCTGGGTGTCCGGCGTGAAGAAGGGCTGGCCGTTCACCAGCGCCACCCACATCATCGCCACCGCCGCCGCCAGAACGGCGCAGACCCGCAGCCTCGCGGGCGGCCAAGCCACTGGATTGAGGATCATGGATGTGCGCGTGGGCATGGCCGGCCTCCTGCTCGGCGCGGTCATAGCGTCGGGGCGGCTAAGAAACGGTTGGCGGGGTTGACTCCGCCCCACCCGCCCGCAAAACCGCAGGCCACAAAGGGGCCTGGCGGCAAAGCCGGGCCACGCCCAGCGTCGGAGCATTCCCACCCATGGCCATCCGCGTCGCCATCAACGGCTTTGGCCGCATCGGTCGTCTGGTCCTGCGCTCGCTGGCCGAGCACAACGCCACCGACATCGAGGTTGTGGCGATCAACGACCTGGGTCCCGTGGCCACCAACGCCCATTTGCTCAAGTACGACAGCACCCACAGGCGGTTCCCGGGGACCGTCACCCACGGTGAAGACTGGATGGACGTGGGCTTTGGCAAGATCAAAGCCACCGCCGTCCGCAACCCCGCGGAGCTGCCGCACAAGGAGCTCGGCGTCGACATCGCCTTCGAGTGCACCGGCATCTTCACCGCCCGGGACAAGGCGGCCGCCCACCTGGAGGCCGGCGCCAAGCGGGTGCTGATCTCGGCGCCCGGCGACTACGCCGACAAGACCATCGTCATGGGCGTCAACGACCACGAGCTGACGGCGCAGGATTTGGTGGTCTCCAACGGCTCCTGCACCACCAACGCGCTGGCGCCGGTGGCCAAGGTGCTGCTCGACCTCTGCGGGATCGAGCGCGGCTACATGACCACCATCCACAGCTACACCAACGACCAGCCCTCGCTGGACCAGATGCACAAGGACCTGTACCGGGCGCGCACCGCCGCCCAGAACATGATCCCCACCTCCACCGGCGCGGCCAAGGCCCTGGGCCTGGTGCTCCCCGTACTAAAGGGCAAGCTGGACGGCGCTTCGGTGCGGGTGCCGACCCCGGACGTCAGCGTCATCGACTTCAAGGTCGTGCCGTCGCGCGACGTGACCAAGGATGAGATCAACGACGCCATGCGCGCCGCTGCGGCCGACGGCCCGCTGAAGGGCATCCTGGGCGTCACCGACGAGCCGCTGGTCTCCAGCGACTTCATCCACGACCCCCACTCCTCCACCTTCGCGCTTCCAGAGACGCAGGTGATCGAAGGCAAGCTGGCGCGGGTGTTCAGCTGGTATGACAACGAGTGGGGCTTCTCCACGCGCATGGCTGACACGGCGAGGGCGATGGCCAGGTTCCTGTAGGCGGCGCAGGGGTGGCGGGCGAGGCGGCGACGGCGGATAAGCCGAAGAGGCACTCGCCTTTCACCCAGGTCATCTTCCGTAAGAGTGGGGAAGCCTCGGATCTCGCGGGCAAAGCCCTGATAGGCTTTTCGGGCGTAGGTTCGCTCTTACAGGCTCAGAAGACGGCGCACATGGACTGGCTTGGGTTGACCGTTCGGGCGGCTGTGGGTGTCGCTTTTCTCGCGCTCGGCATATATCTTCAGGCCAAAGCGGAGGAGACCTAAGCATGGACTCTCTGACAGCCTACACCTTGGTGCTTGGCGTCTTCGGCTTGATCGGGGGCGGGTTCGTCCTCTGGATAGTGCCTCGCATCGAGTCTGGCGAGCGGAGACGGGCCGCCGGATCGCACCCGGCCGAATAGATTCGGCTCTGGATAAAGGATGTGAATGCCTTTCCGTACCCTCGACCAAGCCGGTGATCTCAAGGGCGAGCGTGTCCTGGTCCGAGTGGACCTGAACGTGCCCATGAACGAGGGCGCGGTGTCGGATGATACGCGCCTGCGCGCTATCGTTCCCACGGTGGAGGCGCTGCGGAAGAAGGGCGCGCGGGTGGTCCTGCTGGCCCACTTCGACCGGCCCAAGGGGCAGGTGGTGCCGTCGATGAGCCTTAAGCCGGTGGTCGAGCCGCTGGCCCAGGTGCTGAACGCGCCCGTCGCCTTCGCCGCCGACTGCGTGGGCGACGCGGCGGAACAGGCGGTGGCCAACCTGCACGACGGCGGCGTGCTGCTGCTTGAGAACCTGCGTTTCCACGCGGGCGAGGAGACGAACGACGGGAGCTTCGCCGACCGGCTGGCCACCCTTGGCGACCTCTATGTCGACGACGCCTTCTCCGCCGCCCACCGCGCCCACGCCTCCACCGAGGCGCTGGCGCACCGGCTGCCCGCCTATGCGGGCCTGTCGATGCAGCGCGAGCTGGAGGCGCTCGAGAGGGCGCTGGGCAGTCCTGAGCGCCCGGTGCTGGGCATCGTGGGCGGCTCCAAGGTGTCCACCAAGCTCGACCTGCTGAAGAACCTGGTGACCCGGCTGGACCGGCTGGCCATCGGCGGCGGCATGGCCAACACCTTCCTCTACGCCCAGGATTTCGAGGTCGGCGCCTCCTACTGCGAGAAGGACCTGAAGGCGACTGCGCTGGAGATCATGCAGCTGGCGGCCGACAGCGGCTGCGAGCTGCTGCTGCCCATGGACGTGGTGGTCAGCGAGCGGCTGGAGCCGAACGCGCCGCACTTCACCCGCACCCGGGACGGCGTGGACGGGGACGAGCGGATCCTGGACGCCGGCCCGCAGACCGTACACCGCCTGTGCGCGGCGATGGACAGCTCCGCCACCCTTATCTGGAACGGGCCGCTCGGCGTGTTCGAGGTGCCGCCGTTCGACAGGGCCACAGTGGACGCGGCGAAGCACGCCGCCGAGCGCGCCAAGGCCGGCCGGCTGGTGGCGGTGGCGGGGGGCGGCGACACGGTGGCGGCGCTGAACCAAGCTGGAGTCGCCGCCGACTTCACCTTCGTCTCCACCGCCGGCGGCGCCTTCCTGGAGTGGATGGAGGGCAAGACCCTGCCCGGCGTGAAGGCGCTGGAGGTCTGACGGCGGCGCGCGCCTCGTCCTTCGACAGGCTCGGGATGAGGCGACTTCAGGCGACGTTGCGACCCTACCCGTCACCTCATCCTGAGCTTGCCGAAGGACGCGGCGTCGCACGACCAAGGACCAGAGCCGCCGCGCGCGCACTTGTATGCTAAGGCGTAGGCGCTAACCTCGCCTCACTGCTGGAGGGCCCGATGGCGGACGACGGTTCGAACCTGATCTCGATGCGGCCGGCGAACTCGCCCAACGCCTTCGATCTGCGCCGCGTGGGGGTCCACCCTGATTACTGGTATCCGCTGGCCTGGTCTGACGAGCTGAAGTCCGGCAAGGCGCTGGGCAAGCGCTTCGCCGGCCAGCCGATCGCCCTGATCCGCGGCAAGAACGGCGTGGTCTTCGCCCTGGAGGACCGCTGCGCTCACCGCCAAGTGCCGCTGCACCTGGGGGTGGTGGAGGGCGAGCAAGTCAAGTGCCACTATCACGGCTGGGCCTATGACCAGACGGGCAAGTGCGTCGACGTTCCATACCTTGGCAAGGACCGCCTGCCCAACGGGGTGCGCAGCTATCCCTGCCGCGAAGTGGATGGGCTCGTGTTCGTGTTTCCGGGCGACCCGGCCCTGGCGGAAAGCCGGCTGCCGGCTGCGCTCGGCTCGTTCCAGCGCAAGGACTACAAGACGCGCCGCCTGAACCGCGAGGTGGCCTGTCACTACACCTTCATGCACGAGAACCTGTTCGACATGAACCACCAGTTCATGCACCGCGCCCAGATGGGCTCGATCAAGGCCCGCTGCATCGGTCGCCAGCACGGGGAAGCCTGGGCCGAGGTGGAGTACACCTTCAGCCGCACCTCGGGCCGTCCTTCCATCGGCGAGCAGGTGATCGTGGATTTGGTCCGGAAGCGCGGGGACAAGAAGGCCGACTTCTGCGACCACATGCGCATCCGCACCGACTATCCAAATCAGTCGCTGAAGGTTTGGGTCGGCCGCGACATTCATCTGACCGACGATCCGGTGCTGGATGTGTGGCTGGCCTATACCCCACTCGATCACGAGCAGCGCACCAACCGCACCTACGGCTACCTGTCGGTGAAGCGGCCGCCGGTGCCGGGGCTGATCGATGCGGTCTGGCCTTTCGTCACCTGGTTCACCGAGAACATCTTCCGCGAGGACAAGGAGATCGTGGAGTTCGAGCAGGCCGCCTACGACGCGCAAGGGGCGGACTGGAACAACGAGGTCTTCCCCGCTATCCGCGACCTTCGCACCGTGCTCGCGCGCAGCGGCGTCCCCGTGGACGAAAAGTACGCGCCCGTGTCTCAGACCTTTGCGGCGGAGTAGGATGGCGACTTGTCGGCCGGTCGTCGCGCTGATTGCGGGCTTGTCCACCCCTGCCCTCGCCACGCCGCCGCCGATCATGAGCCCTGCACCCTCCGATCGCTCGCCGGCCTCGGCGGCGATGGTGGGGAGACTGCCAGCGGGCGCTGCGCCGGGAACGGTGGTGGTCCACGGGCTGAGCGGGCAGAGCGAGACGCTTACCGGCCGCGATATCGCCAAGCTGCCGCATCAGCATGTCACGCTCGACCACATGGGGGCTACCACCGACTTCTCCGGCCCGCTGCTCAGCGACCTGCTGCGCGATGTCGGCGCGCCCATGGGCGTGCGGCTGCACGGCGCGGGGGTGAACGACGTGGTCTTCGTCACCGCGGCGGACAGATACCGGGTGGTGCTGAGCCTCGCCGAGGTCGACCCCAGCTTTCACAAGGGCGCCAAAGTCATCCTGGCTGACCAGGCGGACGGAAAGCCGCTGCCGCTCAAGGAAGGTCCCTACCGCCTCGTCATAGACGGTGATCTGAAACCGGCCCGGGCCGCCTACTCGGTCGTGGCCATCGAGCTGAAGCAGCTGCCCTGAGTCGCCCAGCCACCCATTGATCCATGTTGCCGCTTACGGCATCTAAACATATGTGTGTCTAGCCTCAGGGTCGAGTAGCCCGAGGTGTCGATGCGTTCCTCTCTGTCGCGCAACTTCCTGCTGGGCGTCGGCATAACGTCGGTGGTGTTCACCATCACCGCGTCGTTGTCCGCATTCGCCGTTTTCCAGAGCGAACTCGCCCACCGCCAGATCAGCTTTCTGTCCCAGTACGTGCAGGAACGTACCGACAACCTCGACCGCCGCTTCACCGGCCTCCTGGCCCTGCATCATTCCGCCGTCAACACCCTTCAGCGCTACGAGACGCTGATGCAGCCCCGCGACACCGGCAGGCTGCTGGATTACGACTTCCCGCTGCACGCCGACGGGACCCGGCGCAGCCGCCCGGAGGCCTTCACCGGCAGCGTTTCTCCCGGCGGGCGGCTGACCTACGGCATGGGCGCCTTCATCGCCGACGGCGCGCACATCCCCATGGCTGAGGCCCGCGCCCTCACCAGCGCCTATCCGATTGTCGGTAGTTTCGGCCAGGCCGCGCATGGCGACTACGACAACTTCTACTTCTTCACCCCGCACAACCGGCTGGTGATGTTCGGTCCCGACCGTCCGGACCACCTGCTGTTCTATCGCGAGCAGGCGCCGGCCAACCTGGACTTTTCCAAGGAGGAGATAAGCCGCATCATCCTGCCGGCCGTGAACCCCACTGGCGCCACCCGCTGCACCTCGCTCCAGCGCCTGATCCAGGAGAAGGCCACCGCCCGCGTCGGGCTGGCCTGCCTCACGCCGGCCTATGTGGACGGGACGTTCGTCGGCGCCTTCGGCTCCACTATCAGCGCTACCGCCCTGTTCAAGGACGCGGTGGGCGCGAGCCTCCGCGGCGCCACCAGCCTGATCCTGCGCAGCGACGGCGAACTGCTGGCCTATCCGGGCTCCATGTCCGCAGGCGGCGCGAGCGAGGGCCAGGTGGCCGCCTATGCGCGGCGCATGAAGCTTCCAGCCCTGGCGCGCCAGGTCCAGGCCCAGCATGCGCAGCACGGGGTGCTGGTCAGCGCGGACGGCAAGCAGATCGTGGCCTTCGGACGGCTGAGCGGCCCGGGCTGGTACTATCTGGTCAGCTATCCGGCGATGGCTGTGACGCTTTCGGCCGCACGCTCGGCCTCGGTGATCCTGGTGCTGGGCCTAGTCGCCTCAATGCTGCAGACGCTGGTGATCCTGCGCATGGCGCGCCGCGCCATCACCCAGCCGTTGCAGGAGCTGGCGACCTCATGCGACGCCCGCGCGCCCGCCGCCGCCGCACCGCTTGAGGCCCGCAGCGACGAGATCGGCGTGCTGGCGCGCGCGCTCCGCGGCGAACGCGACCGCGCCGACGAACTGCTCGCCTCGCTTGAGCAGCGCGTCAGGGAACGAACGGCGGAGCTGGAGAAAGCTAACGAGGAGAAGTCCCGGTTCCTGGCCAATATGAGCCACGAGCTGCGCACGCCCCTAAACGGGGTGATCGCGGTATCGGAGACCCTGGCGCGGGAGCAGACCTCGCCCCGCAACCGCGAGCTGGCCCAGCTGATCGTCGCGTCGGGCCGGTTGCTGGAGCAGGTGCTCACCGACATCCTGGACTTCTCCAAGATCGAAGCCGGCGAGATGCGGCTGGAGCGCCAGCCGTTCGAGCTCGCCACGGTGATCTCGCGGGTGGCCGAGCTGCACCGCGCCAGCGCCGAGGCCAAGGGCGTGGGATTGCGCTGGGAGATCAACGAGGGCGCGCAGGGCTGCTATCTCGGCGACTCCGTGCGCCTGACCCAGGTCCTGTCCAACCTGCTCAGCAACGCGGTGAAGTTCACCGGCGTCGGGGAGGTCGGCCTGATGGTGGCGTGCGAAGAGGGCTCCGTGCGCATCGACGTCTCCGACACCGGGATCGGGTTCGACGAGGCGGCCAAGGCGCGGCTGTTCCACCGCTTCGAACAGGCCGACGTCTCCATCCGCCGGCGGTTCGGCGGCACGGGGCTGGGCCTGGCCATCTGCCAGTCGCTGGTGACGCTGATGGGTGGCGAGATCGAGGCCCGGTCCGTCCCGGGCGAGGGGGCCACCTTCACCGTCCGCCTGCCCCTGCCACAGGTCGCCGCCGCCCCGGCGCCCGAGGCCGGCCCCGCCGCGCCCGAGGACCTGCCGGGCCTGCAGGTGCTGCTGGCCGAGGACCATCCCACCAACCAGCGGGTGGTGCGCCTGATCCTGGAGGCGGTGGGGGTGGAGCTTACGGTGGTGGACAACGGCGCCCTGGCGCTGGAGGCCTTCGCCCGCCAGCGCTTCGACCTGGTGCTGATGGACATGCAGATGCCCGAGATGGACGGGCTCACCGCCACCGCGCAGCTGCGGTCCATGGAGCGGGAAACGGGCGCGGTGCGTACGCCGGTGATCATGCTGACCGCCAATGCGCTCGACGAACACGTGCAGTCGAGCCTTGCGGCGGGCGCCGACCTGCACCTGTCCAAGCCGCTCCGCGCCGCCGAACTGCTGGACGCCATCGCCACGCTGACCGCCGACGAGGCGGACGTCGCGGAGAGGTCGGCGGCCTAGGATACTGCCCTACTTGGCGCGTTTCGCTGGCTGTGCGGCCTCCTGCGCCTGCGTGCGAGGCAGGTCCTCCAGCACGAGGAAGCCCTGACCGCGCTCGTCGAGCACGTCGAAGTTGTGGTCCGCCCGGGCCAGGAAGGCCTTTAGAGTCAGCCGCCCGATGAAGCTGTCGTCGGCGGAACGCACCGGCTCGGCGTCGTTGATCAAAGCGTAGGGGGCGGCGCCCTGAAGGTCGCCGGCGAGCTTGGTCTTGTCGCTGGTGTCGTACTCGGCGGCGTGGCCGGACGCGTCCAGCTCCGGGACCAGGACAGTCTCGTAGTAGACGATCTCGCTGTCGTTGACCAAGCCGTCCCGGTTGCGGTCCAGCACGTCATAGAAGGACTGAGCGTCGGCCTTGAACTCCGCCTTGTCGAGCTTGCCGTCGTGATTGGCGTCGGCCGCCTTGAACCATTGAACCACCGGGTAGGGCTGGCCGGAAGCGGAGCGGAACGGCTGGCCCATGGGGCTGATGAACAGGTGGGCCTCCTCCAGCGGCAGGGTCTGCGGCCGCCTCGATCCCGCCGGCGCCGCGAATGTCGCCGAGGCGAGGACCAGGGTGGAGGCCAGGACGGCCGGCGCGAGGAAGCCAGGGGCGTGCAGAGTCATGCCTCCCCTAAAGCATCGCCGGCCGCCTCGCGCCACCCCGGCCTTGATCTGCGCGCCGCCGGACCGCACAGGGCGCCATGACCGACCGCCTGCTGTCCCACGACGCGGCGCTGGAGCGCCTGCGCCGGCTCCACCCCATCCTGATCGACCTGTCGCTCGGGCGGGTGCAGCGCCTGCTCGGAGCCCTCGGCAACCCCGAACGGCGGCTGCCGCCGGTGATCCACGTGGCGGGCACCAACGGCAAGGGCTCCACCGTCGCCTACCTGCGCGCCATCGGCGAGGCGGCGGGCCTGAGGGTTCACGCCTTCACCTCGCCCCATCTGGTCCGTTTCGCCGAGCGCATCCGGGTGGCGGGGACGCTGATCGGCGACGATGAGCTGACCGCCCTGCTGGAACAGGTCGAGGCCGCCAACGCCGGCGAACCCGTCACCTTCTTCGAAATCACCGCCGCCGCGGCGCTGAAGGCCTTCGCGGACACGCCGGCTGACCTCTGCGTGGTGGAGGTGGGGCTGGGCGGCCGCTTCGACGCGACAAACGTGTTCGAGGCGCCGGCGCTCAGCGTCGTCACGCCCGTGGACCACGACCATCACGAGTACCTTGGCGATACCCTGGCCCAGATCGCCGGAGAGAAGGCGGGCATCCTGAAGGCCCGGCGTCCCGGCGTGATCGGCCGCCAGCCCGAGGCGGCGCTCGAGGTGATCGAGGCGCAAGCCGCGCGCCTGGGCTCGCCCCTGATCGTGGCCGGGCGCGACTTCGACGCCTACGCCCAAGGAGGCCGGCTGGTGTTCCAGGACGAGGCGGGCCTGCTCGACCTGCCGCTTCCCGGCCTTTTCGGAGCGCACCAGGTGGACAACGCCGGGATCGCAGTGGCGGCGGTGCGCGCCCTGACCGACCCCCGCCTGGACGAGACCGCCATCGCCTCGGGCCTTATCGCCGCGCGCTGGCCGGCCCGCATGCAGCGCCTCACCGCCGGGCCTCTGGCAGCGCTGGCGAGGGCGAGAGGCGCCGACCTGTGGCTGGACGGCGGCCACAACCCCCATGC
>CALMGB010000338.1 GCA_937863535.1 uncultured Caulobacteraceae bacterium | reverse complement strand
GGGTTGCGACCCACGGTATTCGCTTCGGCGCGTCTTCCAGTGAAGCGTCCATGTCAGGCAGCGGAACGAACTCGGTGATCATCTTCAGCCGTTCCGGCTCCATGATGGTGACAAAGCCGCCCTTCACGTCCGCCAGGCGCTCGCGCCGCAATTGCTGGATGATCCGGTTGACGTGGACGATGCTCATGCCCAGCACGTCGCTCAGCAACTCCTGCGTCAGCGGCATGGGAAACCGATCGCCCTCGGACACGCCGGCCATGCCCAGGCGGTGCTGCAGGTCGAGCAGCCAATGACCCAGGCGTTCCACCGCGGTGCGCCGGCCGAGGCGCACCACCTGCTCGGCCAGCTGCGCCTCTTCAATATGCCCGGCTAGGGTCAAAGCCTTGCGGAGCTGCGTGTGGCCGCTCGTGTTCCGATCCAACGCTTCGAGGAGAGGCGTGAGGTCGCAAAGCTGGGAGCTGACGAGCGCAACGGTCGTCTTGGCGATCAAGGGATTTGGATGGGCGCCGACAAGTTCGCCTGCGACCATGGTGCTGATCACCTGGCGCCGGCCGTCTGCGAACAGATTGAGACGGCCTACCCAACCGGAGACGACGAAGCTCTGGCGGGACCGCTTCTGGTCCGGCAGCGGGACCCCTCCGGGGATTTCTCGCAGCCTGGAGGGTGATGTCAGGCGTATGAGCTCGAAATCGGCCTCGTCCAGCTTAGCTAGACTCGCGAGTTTATGGCTCAGGACCCGTACGCTGAAACTAGGCTTGGTGCAAAGGGAGTCACTAGCCAACAGCATTTTTCGGACGCCTCGTTCATCCTAAGGATGGGCGAAATTAATGGAAAGGAAATAACTTAAGTTACGCGCTCTCTTGTTTAACGTCGAAGGCGATGTGCGTCGGAGGGCTCGGATGAGGCCGACGTGACCGGCGACACTCTCCTGGCATCGACCCGGCGCACGACACCGGCTTTCGCGATGAGCCGATCAGCCCATACCTTCGACTTGAGCGAGTAGACGGGTTGCGGCTGCGCGCCAGGTAAATTTCGCCGCTCGATGATAACCCGCCAGCCTCTTGGCTTGCCGTAGATCCGGAAGGGCTTTCAGGGACATGATCTGTTCCACCCAGTCTTCTGGAGAGAAGATGTCTGCGTAGAGGACGGCGTCTCGACAGACCTCCGGGATGGCGCCGGCGGGGGCGGCGACGACAGGACAGCCGCACAGCATCGCCTCGACGGGCGGCAAGCCGAAGCCTTCCGTCCGGGATGGGAACAGCAGGCAGAGGGCGGACTCGTACAGGGCGCGCAATGCGCGGTCATCGACGGGACCTGCGAAGATGGCGTCCACTGGCGGCTCCAGGCCCGCCGCTTCCAGGCTCGCCCGCGTCGCCCCCAGCACCACCAGTTGCACCGCCGGGAGATCCTGCTGAAAGGCTGCGAAAACCACCTGCACGTTCTTGTAGATGGCGGCGGCGCCGAATAGCAGCGCATAGGGGCGGCAGCCCAGACCCAAGCGATCGAGCACACCGGCGTCAGGTTTCACATCCAGAATATGGTCGGCTCCGTTGTAGATCACTACAGTCTTGTGGTGAGAAGAGACCTTGAACGCGGCCAAGCTGTCGCGCGCATACTCCGAGACGGTGAGCACACGGTGACTGGTCGCCGCGATCAGGGGGGTCAAAAGCTTGTAGCCGAGCTGGAAACGAGGCGGAAAAGACTCTGGGGAGATCAGGAATTGCGCGTCGTGGATCATCGACAACTTGCGACGATGCGCCAGCGGCGCGAGATTGGCGAGGTTGACCAGCACGCCGTTGGCGGCCCGCAACGGCAGCACCAGCTGCTCCCAAGCCTGATGGTGGCCAAAACGCTGTGCGACCTTGCGGATGTCGTTGAGGGGGGGCGCCCAGTTAGGCCGACGCGGAAGCATCAGCCGCAGGTCGAGATGGGCGAACTCGTCGGTGGCCGCCAGGATGTCCAACTCACGCACAAGCCTGTCGGCAGTACGGTGAACACCGTTCAGCACGCCGATGTAGAACTTGCCATTGATGTAGACGATGCGCCGGCGCGAGGTTGGCCTGCTCTCGGCGCTAGCGACGGAGGCGCGTGGACCTGCCGGCTGATGGAAGATCCGCAAGTCGGGTTCGGCGACCAATTCCGAGGACATAAATAAGCACCACGATGTGAAGCCGGGCCGAAATCTCTTCGTATCTAGTGGAGGCCCACCATCAATCGAAGGCCGTCGACACAAGCATAAGTCTCTGCGCCTGAACGCGGTCGTGTATCGCAACATTTGTTTGGGACAATTGCAATTGAGTTGAAGTTCCAAAACCAACATTTCACATAGTTGCAACATGGGGTCTTAAAAATGGCGGATGGCGGGGAAGCGCGGCTTAGGTTCAGAGACTCGGGGGAGGGCGCCTACGCCGGCTTCGGGATGGTCGACAGCTCGATCGTTGTGACCGAAACGCCTGAGCCCGATCCGCGGCCGGCCGTCAACCTTCGCGCGATGCGGCTACACGAGGCGGTGGGCCTCCAGGCTCAGCGCCAGCCGAGCGCGTGCGCCATCGTCTTCGAGGGCGATCAATTCAGCTATGGCTGGCTGGAGGCGCGCGCCGATCAGCTCGCCGCCCGGCTGATCGCCGCAGGCGTGCAGCTGGGCGACGTGGTCGGCCTCTACATGCATCGTTCGCCGGAGATGGTGGCGGCCATGCTCGCCATCCTGAAGGCCGGCGCAGCCTACCTGCCGCTGGACCCTAACTTCCCGCAGGGCCGGCTCGAGATGATCCTGGCCGACGCGGGCCCGGCGGCGGTCCTCACCGAGGCCGCGTTGGAGGGCGGTCTGACCCTGGGCCAGACGCCTCGGCTCCGGTGTGAAGACGTCCCCCACCTCCATGCGGTGGGCCTCCATCATCCCGCCGTCAGCGCCGGCGACTTGGCGTACGTCCTCTACACCTCGGGTTCGACCGGGCGGCCCAAGGGCGTGGAGATCAGCCATGGCGCGGTGATGAACCTCCTCGCCGCCTTCCTGCGGCGGCCGGGCTTCAGCGAGCGGGACGTGATGCTGGGCGCCACCACCACGGCGTTCGACATCTCGGTGCTGGAGCTGTTCCTGCCCCTGGTGGTGGGGGGGAGCATCGTGCTGGCGTCTTCCACGGCCAGCAAGGATCCCCACGCGCTCGCCGCTCTGATCGACGGGAGCGACTGCACCTTCGCCCAGGGCACGCCGTCGAAGTGGCGCTACCTGGTCGAGGCGGGCTGGAAGGGCCACGCCGGGCTCACCCTCATCTGCGGTGGCGAGGCCCTGACCCGCGATCTGGCCGACCGGCTGCTCGTCCGGAGCGACGCCCTGTGGAACGTCTACGGTCCCACCGAAACCACCGTCTGGTCGACCATGGGGCAGGTGCACGCCGGGTCAGGTCCCGTGCCGATCGGCTGGGCGATCGACGAGACCACGCTCCACGTGCTGGACGGACAAGGGATCGAGGTTCCGCAGGGTGATGTCGGCGAACTTTACATCGGTGGTTCGGGGCTGGCGCGCGGCTATCGCGGACAGCTCGAGCTTACGCTCGAACGCTTTGTCAGCCGCGACGGCGAGCGGCTCTACAGGACGGGCGATCTGGTGCGCCGCGGCCCCGGCGGGGCGCTCGAGTGCATGGGGCGCACTGACCACCAGGTGAAGATCCGCGGCTTCCGCATCGAACTCGGCGATGTCGAGGCGGCCTTGTGCCAGTGCCGTGAGCTGTCGTGGGCGGCGGCGAGTACGTGGACGGACGCGGACGGCCAGAAGACGCTGGTGGCCTATGTCACGCTCCGCGAAGGCGTTTCACCCGATCCTGTCGCCTTGCGCCGCGCCCTGTCCGCGCATCTGCCGGATTACATGATCCCCAGCCGCTTCGTGCACATGGACGCCTTGCCCATGACGCCGAACGGCAAGATCGACCGCAACGCCCTGCCACCGCCCGAGCCTGCCGTCGGCCTGCAAAACAAAGCCTCGGACGCGCCGACCGGCGCGACGCAGGTCCGGCTGGCGGAGATCTGGTGCGACGTGCTCGGCCTGGCGTCGGTATCGGCCGGCGACAACTTCTTCGATCTCGGCGGCTACTCGCTGCTCACCCTGACGCTGCTGCGCCGGATTGGGGCGGCGTTCGGACGGACCCTGTCGATCGCCGACCTCTTCGGCTGCGCGGACCTGCGCGCCATGGCTCTCCGGGTCGATGACGGAACGCCGGCGTCCTCGCGCGGCATCCCGGTGCAGCCGCTGGGCGATCGGCCGCCGCTGATCTGGTTCGATGTCGGGCCCCAGCTTCGCGGCCTCGCCTCCACGCTCGCGCCCGACCAGCCGTTCGTCGGGCTGAACCTTGAGCCGGAGGAGGAGAACGATCTGATCGTCGTCGAGCGCCTGCAGCCGGCGCAGGTCGCCCAGCGCCTGGTGGCGGCCCTGCGGACGGTCCAGCCGCACGGTCCATATTACCTGGGCGGCTGGTGCCGCTGGGGCGTGATGGCCTACGCCGCCGCCCGCCAGCTGATCGACGAGGGGGAGGAGGTTGCGCTGCTGATCCTGCTGGACGCCACCAACAGGCGCTCCCCCTACCAGGCCCTTAAGAGGGTCAAGCGGCGGGCGCGCCGCGGCGTCGGGCTGCCCATCGGGGCCGAGCCCGTCCTGGCGGAGGCGACCCACCTCGGCGACAAGTTGCTGCATGCCGCCAACCGCTACCGGCCACCGGCCTACTCGGGGGACGTCCTGCTCCTGCGCGCCGAGGATGCGGAGCGGGACTGGGACGGCGCCTCGGGATGGCGCGGCGTGGTTCGAGGCGCGCTGGAGGTTGTCGACGTCATGGGAGACCATGTTGGGATGCTGAAGCCGCCGCACGTCGAGCGGCTCGGCCGGGTCCTCAACGCCGCGTTGGAACGCGTCCAGCGCGACCGGCGAGAGCGATCCGGCCTTGTGCGGCAGTGACACGCTCGACGCGTTCACCGGCTACAGTAGAGGCCGCCTATACGTTCGGATCGGGCGAGCGGATACCCGTGCTGCTCCCACACCTCGCAGGCATTCAGACCTTCAAACGTTAGGACATTTGTTGGAGCGGCCCCGGTATAAAGTCCTGTATGTTCGCGTGCATGCTGATCATTGCCGTGAGGCGTCGTGGCGCAGAAGCATGATTTCGATAGCCCCCTCATAGCTAAACTGGAGCATGGGGCGAACCTGACCCCTGCGGATCGCGCGAGGCTCCGGGAGATCGCAGGCGCCTCCCGCAAGGTCGACCCGCGCACGACGTTGATTCGGGATGGGGAGGAGCCCCGGGGCGCCTATCTCGTGCTGGATGGCATCGCGTGCCGCTGCAAGGTGTTGCAGAACGGATCGCGTCAGATCCTGGCCTACCTGCTACCCGGCGACACCTGTCATCTTGACCTGAAATCACTGCGTGAGATGGACCACTCCATTTCCACGATCAGCGAATGCACTATCGTCGATATTCCGCGCGACGTCATCGACGATCTGGCGCTGCACCACCCCCACATCATGCGCGCCCTGCAATGGTCGGCCCTGGCGGACGAGAGCACGCTTCGCGAGTGGCTGGTCGGCATGGGGCGGCGAAACGCCGTCAACCAGATGGCCCACCTGTTCTGCGAACTGCTGATCCGGCTGCGGGCCATCGGCCACGCGCTGGAGGACAGTTACGATCTTCCGCTGACCCAGGAGGAACTTGGAGACGCGCTCGGCCTGTCGGTGGTCCACGTGAACCGCATTCTCCAGGCGCTGCGGCAGGAGCGGCTGGTCAGCTTCAAGGGCCGGCGTCTCACGATCCTGGACTTCGAGCGGTTGAAGGAGAGGGCAGGCTTCAACCCGAACTACCTGCACCTGACATCGCCGCTCCAGGCGGCCCGAACCTAGGAGAGCCGGTTCGCCGCCATCGTGTGGAGACTGGATCGTCTGACCGGTCTGGGGCGGACGGCGCGAGGACCCGCGTCGAGGCTCCAAAGTTCGGCGACGGTGTCGAGGATTCGACGTCCGTGAAGGCCGGGATCGAGGAAGCGGCGAACGGCATGCGCTGCGGCCGGCCCGGTCTGGAGGGGGGCGGCCGATGTCCGCAGCAGGTTCTCGAGCGCAGTATCGAGGGCGCCGGGCTGGCCAGGGTCGAACACCGCGCCCGCCCCGAAGCGCTCCACCAACTCCGACGCGCCAGCGCGGCTGGAGACCAGCACCGGGCGTCCCTGGGCCATGGCCTCGGCCACCACGAGGCCCCAGGTCTCCGGCCATCGGGACGGCAGGGCCACGACCCGGCATCGTTGCATCAGGGCGAGGGCGTCCGCATGCCCGGCCCAGTCGATCACCGCGCTTGGCCCCAGCCTCGCGACGAGGGCGGCGGCGAGCGAGCCGCTGCCGACGAACACCGCCCGCCGGCCGCTCCGCTCGACGGCCTCGCAGAGGTCGATGACGCCCTTCTCCGGCTCCAGCCGCCCGAAATAGCCCACGTCGTACGCGGGCGCCCCTGTGTTCTGGACAGGCCCGGAGAGGAGGGCGTTCGGGAGAGGATTGTGCACCAGGCGGTGGGATTCCCCGGGCAACAGGTCGCTCGTCATCTTCCGACTGAGTTCGGATATGTGCAGGAACGCGCGTTGCGACGACGTCCCGCCCATGACCAGCGTCTTCAGGGCCTGCCGTGCCACGCGCCCCAGTTTCTGAGCATAGCCTGAGCGGTCGCAGGCGCAGGCAATGCAGCCAACGCCCATTGGCTTCAGGTCGCAGGGCTGTTGCGTGCGGAAATTGTAGTAGGCGCCGTTCGGACAGAACCAGAAGTAGTCGTGCATGTAGATCAGCAGCTTGAAGGGCGAGAGCAGTGCGATGACCGACGGCGACAGCCAGCGTGTCCACTGATGCAGGACGATGACCGTGTCTGCTGGGTCGAGGCCGGTCAGCATGGGAGCCAGCGCCCGCCTGGAAGCTGGATTATAGATCGCCTTCAGGCCGGCGCCCTTCACGCCGGAGCGCAGGTCCTCGCCGCCCATTAGGGTCACATCTGGCCGCCCGGCGACGTCGTCCGGGGTGAAGTAGCCGCTGACGAGTTGCACCTTAGCCCCCATGTCGGCCAGGATCTCGAAGCTGTTCAGCGAGGCGATGCCGGCCCCTCCGGTGGCCGCGCCGCCTGCGCCGAAGTAGTCGGACAGGAAGACGAGGCGACCCGGCCTCATCAGCCCTGCTGGGCTACAGCGTGCGCCACCATCTGGGCGAGCTGGGGATCGGCGGATGCGGCGGCGGGCTGGCGGTTGCGGAAGAGCTGGGAATAGATGCCCAGCAACGAGTCGTTCATCCGTTTCGCCGTGAAGCAGGCGAGATAGCGCTCGCGCGCCTTCTCGCCCATGGCCCGAAGCGCCTGCGCATCGTCCATTAGCAGGGCGGCTCTGAGCGCCTCCGCCGAATCAGGAGGTATCAACCGACCGGTGACGCCGTCCTCTACGAGTTCGCGAAGACCGCCGACATGGGAGGCGATGACCGGCTTGCCGGCGCGCATGGCTTCTGCGGCGGCCAAGCCGAAACCTTCCCAGCGCGAGGGCACGACCACTACGTCGGCGGCCTGAAGCTGAGCCGCGATGGACACGGGGTCGACCCAGCCCAGCATCTCCACGTTCGACGTCGGCTCGATGGTAAAGCCATCGGCCACGGACGCCCCTGCCACCCTGACGCAGACCTGATCTTGGAGCGGGGCGACGGCGGAGAGCAGGACATCGACGCCCTTCTGGCGGTCCAGCCGACCCACGAACAGCACCTTCAGCCGCGTATCGGCCCAGGAGGCGATTGAAGTGACGGGCGCCTCCGGTATGCCGCTGGTGACCAGGCGCACCTTGCGAGGCTCGATGCCGACACGATGCGCCTCCTCCGCCTCGAAGCGCGAGATGGCGATGACGCAGTCGCAGGCTTTCGCCATCTCGCGCTCCGCCATGGCCATGGCGTTCATCTTCCAGGCCGCGGCCGGGACGTTAAACGACCAGCCATGTGGACAGTAGACCAAGGCGGGGCGCCTGCGCCGCATGCCGTACATGGCGCGCACCATCAGGCCGGCGAACGTGGAATGACTATGGATGACCTCGGGCTGGAAACTCTCCACTTCCCTCGCAACCGCCTGGGCCATCGCCCTCAGGCTGGCCACAGTGCGGCCAGGCCGGTCGAAGGTGGCCACGACGCCGTCGGGCAGGGGGCCGATCTGGTCGCGATGCTGCGCCGGCGCGATCAGCCTCACATTGGATCGACCAAGCTCCGACACCTGATAGGGGAGGGAATAAGCCAAGTAGCTGCCGACGCCGCCTTTTGCCGACTCTGCAACGTGCAATATCCTCATGAAAGTCCCAAGGCTTACACAACTCACTAACTACATAAAGCCTTTTATTCGGTCGGCTCGCCAGTCCACTTGATCCCGTCATTTACGCCCTATTAAGGATGTTTAATCGGACATTACTTTTGCATGTCACAATTGACGTTGGAAGCTGAGCTTGGTTCATGTCTGGATGGATCAATGACGGCGGAGAAATCGAGCTCGAAATCCGCGGTCCGCATCGACTTGGTGCAGGTGCTGCGCGCGATCGCGGCGTCCATGGTGGTGTTCGGCCACAGCCAGACGGCGGCCGCCGGTCTGCAGGGCGCCGGCCATGGATCTTTCGTCCGCTTGACCCTCTTGCCCTGGGGCGGGGGCGTGGACCTGTTCTTCGTCATTTCCGGCTTCATCATGGTCTACGCCTCGCAGCGGCTGTTCGCGGCGCCGGGTGGCGGCGTGGAGTTCCTGCGCCGCCGGCTGGTTCGGGTGGCGCCGCTCTACTGGGTGTGCACGAGCGCCTTTCTGGCCATCACCCTGCTCGCCCACGCCAAGGGCGACCCCAGGACCTTCAGCCTGCCCGCGATCGCGGCGTCCTACCTGTTCCTGCCGTTCAGGAGTTTCGGCGCCCACGCAGGGACGTTTCCTCTGTTGGACCTTGGCTGGACGCTGAACTACGAGATGTTCTTCTACGTCTTGTTCGCCCTGGTGATGGGACTTCGCCGACAGTGGGCGGTGGCGGCTGTGATCGCGGCGCTCACGGCCTTGACGCTCGCAGGCGTCATCCTCAGGCCCACGGGCGCCGTGCTGCTGTTCTGGACGCAGCCCATCGTGCTGGATTTCGGGCTGGGCGTGCTGGTGGCGAGCCTGCGGTGTTCAGGCGTGCGCTGGCCCACGGCGCTGTGTTGGCTGCTGGCGATCCTGGGCATCGTCGCCTTCTGCCTGGATCCGCTGAAGCTGTTCTCCGGCCCCGTCGGCGCCACCGCGTCCAACGGCGTGGCCCGGGTGCTGACCTCCGGACTGCCGATGGCCATCCTGCTGGCCGCGATCGTGCTTGGGCGTGACGTGGTGTGGCGGCCGCTCGCGCCGCTCGTGGCGCTCGGCAACGCCTCCTATTCCCTCTACCTCGTGCACCCCTTCGTCCTGATCCTGGTCGAGAAGCTGGTCATCAGGACCGGCCTCATCTCCAGGGTGGGCCTGTGGCCGATCGTGTTCCTTGCACTGGCGCTCAGCGTCGCCGCCGCCTTCGCCTCCTTCCATCTGCTGGAGGAGCCGCTCACCCGGCTCGCCCTGCGCGCCACCCGTCGGCCCGGCCGGAGCGATCCGACCCCCGTGGTCGCATCTTCGCCGCTGTCGTTCCCCTCTCCGCTCGAGGCCCCATGAAGACCGCCGTCCGTGACCTGATCGGCCCTCGCAGCCCGGACGCCGCCCTGGCGGCCGTGCCCGGAATGGAAAGCAGCTATCGCCACCTGTTCCTGCGTGAGCTGGCGCGGCTCGGCCTGGAAGACGACTACTTCCCCGTCGGCGGCGCGGCCAATTACAGCCTGCTCTACCTGATTCAGCGGATCGCCATGAGCTTTAGGCCCCGGCGCGTGCTGGACGTAGGCTGCGGCCAGACTACCCGGCTGTGGGATCGGCTGCGCGGCAAGGGCCTGATCGGCGACGTGGTCACCCTGGAGAACGACGCCGGCTGGGCGGAGCAGATCGGCTCAGGCGTCGACCACGCCATCCTGGTGTCGCCGCTCGAGTCCGCCGTGATCGCAGGCGGGGTGGTGGAGACCTACGACTGGGGCAAAGCGCGCGCGGCCGGTCCATTCGACGTCATCGGCGTGGATGGGCCGCTGGGAACCGCCCGCCGCTCTCGCGCCGGCGTGCTGTCGATGCTGGACGAGCAGCTGCCGCAGGATTTCATCCTGTTCATGGACGACTGCGAGCGCTCCGGCGAGCAGGAGACCCTCGGCCTGATCCACGACCGCCTCACCGCCATGGGCCGCGACTATGCGGCAGGCGCCATCCAGGCCGCCAAGTCCCAGGTGGTGTTCGCCGCCGGCGCCTATCGCGGAGCGGTCTACTTCTGAAGGCGCTTCGGGGCGGCCCGGGGAGGGCTGCCCGGGCCGCCCCGCTCATCCCAGCGGATGCCGAGAGCCGGATCTTCAGGCTCAGCGTCCAGGCGTCGGGTACGCCTCCGTTTGACCGTCGCGCTCCATGATCTGGATCTCGGCGTTCGCCGGGATGATAGAACCGGCGGCGATCGGCGCTGAACCGGCTCTCCGTCCGCCCTCCATCAGGCGATGCTCTCCGTTGCCGGGGCAACGAGCGCCGCCAGGCTCCCGCGCATGTGGCGGAACATGATCCCGTAGCCGCCCAGCACCACGACCCCAAAAGCAGCCGTGGACATCGCCCACCGCGAGGCGTCGGAACCGGCGAGCCGGCCGATGAGCAGCGCCGCCGCCAGCCCCGCCGCCGTCGCCAGGGCAGCCGGGGCGACCGCCCGGCCCAGGTCACTCCAGGTGATGACCGACGAGCGCACCGTGACGGCCAGCATGACCAGGCTCATGGCGCCCCCGACCGCCACATAGGTGCGGATCAGCGGGAACAGGCCGAAGCGCACGGTCAGGACAAAGGCCGCCACCGTCACCACCGTGTTCGCGAGGCTGAGCAGGAACTGCACCCTGGGCTTGCCCATGGCCATCAGCACCGCCCCGCTATAGGAGGCGATGGACTGGAGAGCGCCCAGCGGGGCCAGCCAGGTTACGATCGCCGGCACCGCTCCCCAATGCGGCGACAGCACCAGGCGAACCGGATAGCTCAACCCGAAGGTCAGATAGATCATGGCGGGAAAGCTCAGGACCGCCGTGGCCGAGACGACGCTTCGCACTGTCTCGCGTACGCGGCTGGCGTGCAGCGCCTGGCGGCTCAGCATGGCGAACATCACGCTGCTGGACGGCCAGGTGATGGCCATCAGCGGGATCATCATGAACTGGTAGCCCAGGCCATAGACGCCCACGGCCGCCGACCCGAGCACGCCCCCGATCAGCAGGTTGTCGGAATTGCGCGAGAAGAAGGTCAGGCCGTTGGTGGCCAGCACCCAGCCGCCGAACGACAGAAGCGGCTTCAGGCCCGTCCAGCCGAACTCCAGCCGCAGCTCGCGCCGGGCCAGCCAGCCGTAGGCAATCGCCCGCAGCAGCTGGCTGAGCAGGTTGTAGCCCACCAGCGCCCACACTCCCGCTCCGAGCAGGGCCGCGAGCACCGCACAGGCGGCGGAGATGAGCACGGCCCCCGCCTCGATGCCGGCGATGCGGCCGTAGCGCAGATGACGCTCCAGCAGCGCCCGCGGCACCGTCGACGCCACGTTCAGCAGCACCACGCCCGACATCGCCGCCATCACGGGACCGAGCCCGCGCATGTGAACCAGGCTCTGGATCGGCCAGGCCAGCGCGCCGAGCCCCAGGGCCAGCGCCACGCCCAGTCCCAGGGTGAGGGTGAACGCGGCCGAGGTCTGCCGGTCGCTCAGCCCTTTGCTCCGCACGATGGCGCTCGACAGGCCGAGGTCTGTCATCAGTCCCAGGAAGGCCAGAAATGGCGCGGTGAAGACCAGCAGCCCGTATTCCGCAGGCAGGATGAAGCGCGCCATCAAGATGTTCAGCGCGAACTGCACCGCGTTGCGGTACAGGCTCAGAGCCGACATCGAAGCCATGTTTCGCGCCAGCATGCCGGATTGTCCCAAGCAGCGACGGACGCCGAGCTTTACTGCAGTGCGATATCGCATGCGAGGCCCGGCGACGCGCAATCAAATCATAGGCGCAAAAGCGCTGTCTCGGGACTGCCCGCTGTGGCGTCTTGAGGGCCGCCTTACCCGGCAATCTTCCGCAAGGACACCAATTGATGTCTCGATGATCATGACGTGCCGTAAACTTGGCAAATCTGCTCAATGACGACGAGGATGGCGTGGATACCAGCGCAAGTACAACGCTAGGACTTGCGCCGTCCGCCCGAACCTCGGTGCGCCGTACCCTTGAGATCTGTGCGTTCGCCTGCCTGCTGGTGGTCAACTGGATCCTGGCGGCGGAAATTCCGTCTCAGATATTCTCCTACACATCGCTGCTGCTGCTCGTCTGGATGGCGCTGCTGTTGATCCGCCTCCATCCGCGCGCGGCGATCCTGGCGCTGCCGCTGCTGATCACCCGGGGCGCCACGCTGATCTCGCTGGTGTTCATAGAGGCGGGCTCGGCCATGCCGGAGATCGGGCGCAGCGGCGCGGCCGGCGACGCCAGCGCCTCCTTCACCGCCTTCACCACCCTGCTGTTTCTGGTCTTCGCGCTGGTGTTCGCCGCAGGCGAGCGGGCGGTGCTGAGTTCCGCGCGCTCGCCCCTGCTCGACCGCATCGTGGCGATGTCGCGCTGGCCGATCATCGGCCTGTGCGTCGCATTGGGACTGATGGCCGTGGCGCAAGGGCTGCACACGGGCTTTCCCGTCTTCGAGCACATCGACCGGTTCTACTACCGGCGCTTCTACGGCCATGGCATCGTGCTGACCCTGCTGGACAACAAGTTCCTGCTCGGCGCGGCGCTCGGCAGCGTCGCCTTCGGACTCACGTCGCCCCGGCTCACCCGGGCCGCCGCCATCTGCACCCTGGTAGGGTTGCTGGGGACCTTCTTCCTGTTCGGCGACAAGTTCTTCACGCTGCTGACCATGGCCACCTACTTCCTGATGCCGTACCTGCTGCGCAACGAGCAGGCGCTGCTGAAGACCTTCGCCAAGGGGTGGCTGGTGGCGACGCTGGCGCTCGGCGGGGTGTTCGGGGCCACCTTGTACATCTACTCCGACTATGGCGACGCGCCGCTGTCGGTGGGCATGACCAAGCTCGGCGACCGGATCGCAGGGCAGGGAGAGCTCTGGTTCGTGGCCACCCAGGACGACCGGCGCCTGCTCGCCTACGACCCCAACATGGTGCGCAACTACGCCACCTCGCTGAACGCCGAGGATCCCGCCGCGTCGGACTTCGAGACCGGGGTGGAGACCTTCTTCTTCATCAACCGTTACACCCCGCAGCCTTTGCGCCAGTCGTTCCACAGGAACCAGGGCTGGGTTCAGCTGACCATGGGATCCGAGGCCCTGGCGCTCGCCGGCTTCGGCTACGCCGGCGTAGCCCTGCTGATGGTCGTCTCCGGCTTGGTAGCGGCGGTTCCGGCGCTCTACCTGCGGCGCGCCTTCGCGTCGGAGTTCCCGTTGAGCATCGTCATGGCGCTGTGGATGTCGCTGCAGGCCTATGAGCTGCTGCAGCAGGGCGCGGTGTGGGCGATCTTCGCCCGGGGGCAGCTCCGGCGTTTCCTGGTGTTCGTGGTCTTCGAGGTCGTGCTGTTCGGCTTCAACCGCGCCCAGCAGGGCGGCCGCGCCACCTCCGGCGAGCCCGCCCGGATCGTGGTGGCCTGATGCGCATCCTGCATGTGAGTTCGCTATACCCGCCGGGCGTCGTAGGGGGGGCCGAGAAGGTCGTCTCCATGCTGGCCGAGGCGCAGGCGTCGCAGGGCCACACCGTTGGCGTCGTGCACCTCACCCGCGACGGCGGCGATCCCCGCCTGCAGGCCGGCGTCCACGTCCGTCCGCTGCAGAGCCGCAACCTGCTCTGGATCGAGGACGTGCAGGCGCACTCGCGCCCCGTCACCATGGCCAACAAGCTGCTGCAGCAGGTCAACCTGTGGGCGGCGACCGACATCTCGCGTGAGATCGCCGACTTCGCGCCCGACGTGGTGCACACCCACTCCTTGATCGAGCTGCCGCCGCTGATCTGGCGGGCGGCGAAGCGGAGCGGAGCCCTGGTGGTGCACACCCTGCATGAATACGACCTATTGTGCAGTCGGGGGACCTTGTTCAAGCACGGGCGGCCTTGCGAGCGCCTGCATTCGTCCTGCGCCGTGTTGAAGGCCTGGAAGAGTCTGTTCACGCATGACATCGACGCAGTGGTCGCCGTCTCCCAGCCGGTGCTCGATGCACACCGGGCGCGCGGGCTGTTCCAGGACCTCGGCCCCGACCGGGCCCGCGTAATCTGGAACGGGGTGGCGCGACGGCCCGAAGCGGATCCGGCTCCGCGCATCGGCGTGTTCACCTTCGGCTTCCTCGGCCGGCTGGTGCCCGAGAAGGGGCTGGGCGTGTTGCTGGACGCCTGCCGCCTGTTGCCGCCTGACGCTTGGCGGCTGCGCATCGCGGGCCAGGCGCCGCTCGGCACGGCGGGTTTCCAGGTCCAGGCCGAGGGCCTGCCTGTGGAGTTCCTCGGCTTCACCGATCCGGCCGCCTTCCTCGCCTCGGTGGACGTGCTGGTCGCCCCCTCGATCTGGGCGGAGCCGTTCGGCCTGACCCTCGTGGAGGCCTTCGCGGCGGGCGTCCCAGTGATCGGCTCCGACCGGGGCGCCACCGGCGAGCTGGCCAGTGCGATGGGGTCCCAATGGGTGGTTCCGGCCGATGACGCCGCGGCGCTGGCGAGCCGCATGCTTGCGGTGCTGCAGGCCGGCCGCGTGGCGTTGCCGGAGCCGGAGGCGTTCGAAGCCATCCTGAAGGCCGCTTCGCCGGAGCGGATGACCTTGGCCTACCTGGATCTCTACGCCGAGTTGGGCGCGCAGCGGGCGACCCCCGTCGCGCTTCCCCGCCGCGTTCGCTTCGCGCCTTCGAGGTCCGCCGATGCGTATCCTGCACCTTAGCACCCTTTATCCGCCACACCTCGTGGGCGGGGCCGAACGCTCGGTCGCCCTGCTGGCGGAGCAGCAGGTCAAGCTCGGCCACCATGTGGGCGCGGCCTGCCTGACCCCGAACGGCGCCTCGCGGTCGGAGCGGAACGGGGTCTCCGTCTACCGCATGGCCCACCACAACGACTTCTGGATGGAGGAGTGGCCGCAGCACAGCCAGGGCGAGCGGGAGCGGGCCAAGTTCAAGCAGCAGTTCAACTTCGCCATTGAGCGGAGCTTCGGCGAGGTGCTCGACGCCTTCCAGCCCGACATCCTCAACACCCACTCGCTGGTGGACGTGTCCACCCGCACCTGGCTGGCGGCGTACAGGCGGGGCGTCCCCATCGTCCACACCCTGCGGGACTACGACCTGGTCTGCGCGGCGAGCTCCATGTTCCGCGAGAGCGGCCCGTGCGCCCACCGCCACCTGAAATGCCGCGCGCTCACCTTCACCAAAGGACTGGACCAGCGTTGCGTCAGCGCCGTCACCGCGGTGGGCAAGGAGGTGTTGCGCCGACACCTGGAGCTGGGCTTCTTCCACCACGTGCCCGAGGCGCTACGCCAAGTGATCTGGAACACGGCCGAGATCGAGGGCGTGGATCCCGATTACGTGCGCCCGCAGCGGCCCGAGGGGCCGTTCGTCTTCGGATACCTGGGACGGATCAGCCCTGAGAAGGGCGTGGAGACCCTGCTCAAGGCCTGCCGCCTATTGCCCCCTGAAGGTTGGCGGCTGGTGGTGGGGGGATCGGCCCCCGGATCCATGGACGCCATCCGCGCGCTCGCCGAAGGCCTGCCGGTCAGCTTTTCGGGCTTCGTGGAGCCCAAGGCCTTCTTCGAGCAGGTCGACGTGCTGGTGACCCCCTCGCTATGGGCCGAGCCTCTAGGCCGCACGGTGCTGGAGGCCTACCGGGTCGGCGTCCCGGTGCTGGGCTCGGCCACAGGCGGCATCGCCGAGCTGATCGACGATCCCGATTGGCTGTCGCCGGCGGGTGACGTCCCAGCGTTGGCGAAGCGCATGGCGGGGGTGCTCGATCGTGGGCGAAAGAGCTTGCCCGCGCCAGGCCGCTTCGAGCGAGTGGTCAGCGCCACAGGCCGCCAAGTGGTGGCGAACCGGTTCCTGAAGATCTACCGCGCCACCTTGGGCAAGACCGCGCGCGGGCTCGCCATTCCCGCCAGGCCCGAACGGGTCCGCGAACTGACCGCCGGCGGCTCACCGCCTCAATAGGCGCCGCGCCTGCGCAGCACAGCCGGCACGGTCATCATCAGCACCTTCATGTATAGCGCCGTGCAGCGGCTGCGCGAATACAGCACGTCCATGGCCACCCGGCGCCTGTAGCTGACCGCGCTCCGCCCGCTCACCTGCCACAGCCCAGTGATGCCGGGCTTCAGAGAGCAGTAGACGCCGAAGTAATGCCCGTACCGGGCGATCTCGGCCTGGACGATCGGGCGTGGGCCCACCAGGCTCATCTCGCCGCGCACCACGTTCAGCAGTTGCGGTAGCTCGTCCAGACTGGTCTTGCGCAGGAAAGCCCCGGTAATAGTGATGCGCGGGTCGATGCGAAGCTTTTGCGTCAGGTCCCATTCGCGCCTCGCCGCGTCGTCCTGCAAAAGATGCTGGGCCAAGTACTGGCTCGCGTTCACCCGCATGCTGCGGAACTTCATGCAGTCGAAGCTGCGCCCGTCGCGTCCAATACGGGAATGGGCGAACATCGGTGGGCCGCCGTCCTCTAGCCAGATGCAGGCCATGATAACCAGCATGATGGGCAGGAGCGCCACAATAATCAGCCCGGCGAAAATGAACTCGAGCAGATTTCGCCTCTGCGCGTCTAGGTCGCGCTCGTCTGGTTTTGTGTCAATTGATGCCACGTTCAGCTCCGTCGTCAGACGCAGCGCTTCCGACGCGCGCTATGATTGACGAGTTGCTAACCCAGAACCCCGCGCAATGCTCCATCATCGGTTGGTGCACAATGGTGCATAACCATGCGATCCAGAAGCTTGCCGCACCCTGACATCAATTGTTAATGTTCAAAATTGGCTGGGATTTAGGTTGCCGGGCAGCAGGGGAAAAGCAAAAAACAGCGCGGCGCCTGTTTCGGCTCGAGGGTTCCTTTGTCAGAGGATCGGCGCACCTGAATGAGATGGTTTTCGGCGGTACTTACGGTGACGGCTCTGGGGATAGCCGGCTCATCGAGCTATGCGGCTCCGGCTCCGCCGCTCGATGCACCCAGCCCCACCTCCACCGCGCTCGACTACCGCCTCGGCGCCGGTGACAAGCTCAGGGTCGCGGTCTACGGCGTGGACACTTTGGGGGGTGAATTCGAGGTGCCAGGGGGTGGCATGATCTCGCTGCCGCTCATCGGTGAAGTGCAGGCTGCGGGTCTTACCACACTTCAGCTCCAGGAGCACATCGAAGCGGCGCTTCGGCAGGGTTACGTCAAGGACCCGCACGTCAGCGTGCAGGTGGAGAACTACCGCCCCTTCTTCATCCTGGGCGAGGTCAACAAGCCTGGTGAGTATCCCTTCACCGACCGGCTCACCGTGCTGAACGCCGTCGCAGAAGCGGGCGGCTTCACCTACCGCGCGCGCACCAAGATCTTCCGGCGCCGCCATGGCGACAGGAACGGCGAGGCGCAGGAGAAGCTGACCGCCGATAGCCTCGTGCAGCCCGGCGACACCATCCGCATCCAGGAGCGCTCGTTCTGAACCGCGTGAGTTTCGCCAAGTCACCGATCAACCGGCTGGGGGCTGCGGTCGCACTCCTCTCGGCCGCCGCCGCATTCCCGAGCCATGCCCAGCTCCAGTCCCAGGTGCTGGCCCCGTCGCCCGCCCCCGCGCCCCAGCCGGCTGTGTCTCTGTTCGCGCGCGACCGGGATACCCCGGTGGCGGAGCGCCCCTTTGCGGGCTTCGCCCCCGTCGGCTTGCCGATCGGGGAGTTACGCCTCTTCCCGCCG
>CALMGB010000337.1:2109-14299 GCA_937863535.1 uncultured Caulobacteraceae bacterium | reverse complement strand
AGCTTGCCGTGGCCGATCTCGCGGCGGCCGGGCGAGCCCATGCGGCCGGTCTCGCCGACGCTGTAGGGAGGGAAGTTGTAGTGCAGGAGGAACTTCTCCTTATAGGTGCCTTCCAGCGCGTCGATGAACTGCTCGTCGTCGCCGGTGCCGAGCGTCGCCACCACGAGAGCTTGCGTCTCGCCGCGGGTGAACAGGGCCGAGCCGTGGGCCCGGGGCAGGATGCCCACTTCCGACTCGATCGGGCGGACGGTCTTCACGTCGCGGCCGTCGACCCGGTGGCCGTTCTCGATGATGTCACGACGAAGCACATGGGCCTCGGCGTCCTTGAAGGCGGAACCGAGCTTGATGGGATCGAACCCGTCCGGCTTGGCCTCGGACTTGGCCAGCTCGGCCATGACCTTGGACTTGGCGGCGGAGACGCCGGCCTGGCGAGCGGCCTTTTCCTTGATGGAGAAGGCGGCGCGGATGTCAGGCCCGACCAAGTCATTGATTGCGGCAATCATGGCGCTGTCGTCGGTGGGTTGGAAGTCCACCGGCTCCTTGGCGGCGTGATCGGCGAGTTCGACGATGGCGTCGATCACCGGCTGGATGGCCTTGTGGGCGAAGGTGACGCCGCCGAGCACGATGTCCTCGGCCAGTTCCTGGATTTCGGACTCCACCATCATCACCGCGTCGGCAGTGCCGGCGACGATCAGGTCCATCCGGTTGTCGGCGGACTTCACCTGGTCGAGGGTGGGGTTCAGCACGTATTCGCCGTCGATGTAGCCGACGCGGGCGCCGCCGATCGGGCCCATGAAGGGCGCGCCGGACAGCGTCAGCGCGGCTGAGGCGGCGACCATGGCCACGATATCGGGGTCGTTCTCAAGGTCGTGCGCCAGCACGGTGACGACGACCTGGACCTCGTTCTTGAAGCCCTTAATGAATAGCGGGCGGATCGGTCTGTCGATCAGGCGGGAGGTGAGCGTCTCCTTCTCCGACGGACGGCCTTCGCGCTTGAAGAAGCCGCCGGGGATCTTGCCCGCGGCGAAGGTCTTCTCCTGGTAATTCACGGTTAGCGGAAAGAAGTCGATCCCCGCCTTGGGCGACTTGGCGGCCACCACGGTGGCCAGCACGACGGTCTCGCCGTAGGTGGCGAGTACCGAGCCGTCGGCTTGGCGAGCGATGCGGCCGGTCTCCAGGGTCAGCGTGCGGCCGCCCCATTCTATGGTCTTGCGCTTGATGTCGAACATGTGGGTCTTTCGGATTCCACGAGCCCCATTGCTCGCGGGCGGACAGGACGGGGCGCCACTATGAGCGGGTCCGGGTTTTCCTCTCCAGAACCCCACGCCTCCCATGAGGGCGGGGCATTAGGTTCGAGGATCAACGTGACCCTCGCTGTATCTCCCTCTCCCATTGCGGGAGAGGGAAGGGGCCCAGCGGAGCTGGGAAGGGTGAGGGGTCGATGTACGGGTGGCCGAGCCACGCTTGCAGCTTACACCGCGGCGCGACCCCTCATCCTCCCACGTTGCTCCGCAACGCGGGGCCCTCCCTCTCCCGCAGGGGAGAGGGATAGATGCTTACCGCCGCAGGCCGAGCGTGCCGATGATGGCCTTGTAGCGTTCGGCGTCCGAGGCGTTCAGGTGGTCTAGCAACCGGCGGCGCTGGGACACCATCTTGAGCAACCCACGACGGGAGTGGTTGTCCTTCTTGTGGGTCTTGAAGTGTTCGGTCAGGTTGGCGATCCGCTCAGAGAGGATCGCGACCTGGACTTCGGCGGAACCCGTATCGTTTTCGGTGCGGGCGTGGGTGGTGATCAGTTCGGCCTTGCGGTCGGGCGTGATCGACATCGTTTACGACTCCTGGTCGAGGTGGAAGATGCGGGTCGGACTGATCCGGCCTGCGCGGAGTTCGCAGAGGGCATGCGCCCGTCCCTCATAGGTCGTCAGAACGGTTCGACCCGCATCGTGGCCCGCGACGGATCGCGGCACGAGGCGGGTGCGAAGCTCTTCCACCTGTCGGGGGACGAGGACGACGCTGCGTCCCTGCTTCAGCCTGAAGGCGTCTTCGGTGGTCAAGGCCAGGGCCGGGATGTCGTCCAGCGCGGTCTCGACCGGAAGCAGGACCCCCAGGCGATCGACAGTATCCTCGATTTCGCAGAGTTTTTCCAGAGGCGTCGCGTTCGCCTCGGTGAAATCGCCCACGCGGGTCCGCCTCAGCGCTGAAACGTGCCCGCAGGCGTTCAAAGCCGCCGCCAGGTCGCGCACCACGGCGCGGACGTAGGAGCCCTTGCCGCAGTCCATCTCCAGCGTCACGTGGTCGTCGTCGTGTCCGGTGATCTCCAACCGGTGGACGATGATCGGGCGCGCCTCCAGCTCGAACTCGACGCCCTCGCGGGCGAGGTCGTAGGCGCGCTGGCCATCCACCTTGATGGCGGAGAAGTTGGGCGGCACCTGCATGATCTCGCCGCGGAAGGCCGGAAGGGCGGCTTCGATGTCGGCCAGGGCGGGGCGTACGTCGGACGTGGCGGTGGTCTCGCCCTCCCGGTCGAAGCTGGCGGTGGTCTCGCCCCAGGCGATGGTGAAGCGGTAGCTCTTCTCCGCCTCCATCAGGAAAGGCACGGTCTTGGTGGCCTCGCCGAGCGCGATGGGCAGGATGCCGGAGGCGAGGGGGTCCAGCGTACCGGCGTGGCCGGCCTTCTGGGCGTTGTAGAGCCGCTTGATCCGCGACACCGCGTCGGTCGAGCCGAGGTCCACCGGCTTGTCCAGACACACCCAGCCGGAGACCTGGTCGCCCTTCTTCTTTCGCTGGCGGCTCATTCCGCTCCCCCCTTCGAGGGGGCTGTGAACACGCGCACCGTTCCGCCGACGGGCTCCTCGTCTTCGGCTTCCTCGGCATGCCGTACCGCATCGGCCTGTCGCGCCTCCGCGATCAGCCGTTCCATCCGATCCGCCTCGGCGAAGCTCTCGTCGTGGACGAAGCGCAGGTCCGGGGTGAACTTCAGCTCCACATGGCGGCCGAGCTTGCCGCGCAGGAACTTGGCGGCCCGGTTAAGTCCCTCGATCACGGCGCGCACGTGCACGCCGCCGAGCGGTTCCACGAAGACCATGGCATGGCGCAAGTCGGGGCTCATGCGGACCTCGGTCACGGTGACCGAGACGTCCTCCAGGGCGCCGTCGTTGAGGTTCTCCTCGCGCAGGATTTCCGCCAGCGCGTGGCGCACCAGTTCGCCTGCGCGGAGCTGACGCTGCGACGGGCCGGCGTCGCGCCGACCCTTTTGACCTGACTTCATGGGAACTCTCTTCAGCTCGGTCGGCCCACGGTTCGGACGCGGGCGGGAGCATGGATCGGCCATAGGCCGGGAAAGCGGGGTGAGTTAGGCGGTGGCGATCGGCTTGTCCAGCGTCACCTAGCTGTCGAGCACTCCGCCCTCAGGCTATCGCGCACATAGGCCGCCACGCCGTCCTCCAGCGAGTGAAAGTTCGGGGCCAAGCCCGCGGTCCTCAGCTTCGCCGTGTCAGCCTCCGTAAAGTACTGGTATCGGCCGCGCAGCGTCGCGGGCATATCGCGGTAGGTGATGGCCGCGGGCTCGTCTGCGGCGACGAAAACCGCGCGCGCGAGGTCGGCGAAGCTGCGCGCCTGCCCGGTTCCCACGTTGTATATGCCGGACAGTTCTGGCGCCCGCAGCATGTTGCGGATCACCGCGCAGCAGTCGGCCACGTAGATGAAGTCGCGGAGCTGGCCGCCGTCGGGGTAAGCCGGGTTCTCGGACTTGAACAGGCTGACCGTCTCGCCCCGGCTGGCGGCCGGGTAGATCTGGTGCACTATCGAGCGCATGGAGCCCTTGTGGGCCTCCCCGGGACCATAGACGTTGAAGAATTTAAGTCCCGCCCATTGCGGCGGGGTGGGGCGGCCGCGCCTCACGTCGTCGACGATGCGCCGATCCACCAGATGCTTGCTCCAGCCGTAGGCGTTCAGCGGCTTCAACCGGGACAGAGCCTCGGGGCTGTCGTCATCGACAAAGCCCTGGGAACCGTCGCCGTAGGTCGCCGCGGAGGAAGCGTAGACGAAGCGAGCCTGCCGCTCGGTGGCGTAGGCCCACAGGTCGAGCGTCGCGCGGATGTTGCGCTTCACAAGCAGGTCCACGTCGGTTTCCGTCGTGGCCGAAACGGCGCCCATGTGGACGATCGCGGAGAGGGATCCTGCCTGGGCCTGCAGCCACGGGGCGAGGGCGTCAGGCCGGATGATGTCGTGCAGAAGCACGCCCTGAAGATTGGTCCACTTGGCGCCGTGCTCGAACCAGTCGCAGGCGACGACCCGCGAGCCCTCGTCGGCCAGCATCCGCGCGACGTTGGAGCCGATGAAGCCGGCCGCGCCGGTCACCAGGATAAGATCGTCCATGCCTGCCCAGGTCCGCCGATCCACCGACCGGCCGCTTACGACAGCCGCCGCATCTGCGCCAGCGTCTGCGCTCAGGCGGCCTCCGCCGCCACCCTGTGCAGCCGCCGCCGGAGGCCGAGGTAGCGGGCCAGGATGACGCCCGCCATCAGGGTGGAGCAGACCGCCGCGGCCACCAGGATGGGCGCCAGCCAGCCCAGCCATACGATGGGACTGAGCAGGTAGAGCGCGTCGTCGAGGTGGAAGCCGTACCCTCCGTTCCAGGTGCGCACCCCCGGGCCGGAGAGCTTCTCGTAAACCTCGGACAGCCAGCAGCAGGCGACCATGGCCATGGCGGCCTCGAAGCCGACGGGGGGCGCGAAGTGGCCGAGCCAGCTGTGTCGCAGGCCCACGCCCGCGGCCAGGAAGAAGGCTGAATTGATCCACAGGTCGACCTGGTAATCGTACTGATGGCCCGCCGCGCTCATCATGTTCCCGATCCGCGCCAGCTCGCCGTCGGCCCGATCCAGGAAGGCGGACAGCAGCCACAGCGCACCACCCCAGCCATCGCCGGCCGGCGTGCCGAGCGCGACGCCGATGCAGGCGGCCACCCCGGTGATCAGGCGCAAGGTGGTCAGGTGGTTGGGCGTGACGCCCGTGCCGACCAGGGGTCGGACCATCCAGCGCGCGGCGGCGTGGGTCCATGTGTCGTTCAAGCGAAGGCTCCGAGGCGATCCGGCCTCGTCGGGCTGGATTTCAGTTGCGCAATGTTCGCGCAAACCAGCCTTCGAGGAAAGCGGAGCGTGGTCGCACTCTGATAGACCAATCCGCCTAGGCTGCGGCTGCGTCCATGAAGGCCGGCATCCAACCCTCGTGCGCCTGCCGGAGGTCGGCCAAGGCGATGACGAACAGACTGGCCGAGGCGAACGCCTCGCCGCCCACATGGCCGGCCTCGCTGGCCCTTACACCCGCCTCGCGCGCCCGCTCAAGAACGCCTCGCGGATCAGGCGTCGCCAGCAGGTAGCGGCCCTGGTCCTCGCCGAACAGATATGCGTGGGCGTGGACCAGGGAGGTGGCGCGAAGCTCCACTCCAACGCCGGACGCCAGCGCCATCTCCGCCGCCGCGCCGACGAGGCCGCCGTCGGAAAGGTCGTGCACGGCGTGCAGGCGCCCCTCGCGGATCAGGGTGCGGACGAGGTCGCCGTGCCGCTTCTCGGCCGCGAGGTCGACGGGCGGGGGCGCCCAGGCGTCGCGCCCGGGGCCGTCCGCCCCCAACCCTTCGCGCAGGTAGAGGCTGGCGCCCAGCTCCCCGTGCGTCTCGCCGATCAGCACCAGGGTGTCGCCGGCCCGCATCTTCGCATACCCGATGGCCTGAGCGTAGTCGGGGATCAGCCCCACGGCGCCTACGGTCGGCGTCGGCGGGATCGCGGCCCCGTTGGTCTCGTTATAGAGGCTGACGTTCCCGCTCACGACGGGGAAGTCGAGCGCGCGGCAGGCCTCGCCCATGCCGGCGATGGCGCGAACGATCTGGCCCATGATCTCGGGCCGCTCCGGATTGCCGAAGTTCAGGTTGTCCGTCACCGCGATCGGGTCTGCGCCGACCGCCGTCAAGTTGCGCCAGGCCTCCGCCACCGCCTGCTTGCCCCCTTCGTAGGCGTCGGCCCGGACGTAGCGAGGGGTGACGTCCGACGTCATCGCCAAGGCCTTGCGGAGGCCGTGCACGCGTACGACGCCGGCGTCCGCGGCGGTGGCGCTGTCGGCCAGCGTGTCGGCCATGACGTGGCGATCGTACTGCTCCCACAGCCAACGTTTGGAGGCCATGTCCGGGCAGCTCATCAGCTTCATCACCGCCTCGCGCCAGTCTGCCGGCGGCGCCACGTCGGCGGGGTCCAGGCGGGGGCGCTTCGGCGATTCGACCCAGGGGCGGTCGTAGAGCGGCGCGTCGTCGGACAGGGGGCCGAGCGGGAGGTCGCATACCGTCTGGCCGGCGTGGCGCAGCACGATGCGGCCGGTGTCGGTGGTGGCGCCAATCACCGCAGCGTCCAGGCCCCACTTCTCGAAGATCGCGTAGGCCTCCGGTTCGCGGCCGGGCTTCAGGATCGCCAGCATGCGCTCCTGGCTCTCCGACAGCATCATCTCGTAGGCGCTCATGCCGGTCTCGCGTTGGGGCACCGCGTCCAGGTTCAGCTCGATCCCCACACCGCCCTTGCCCGCCATCTCCACCGAGGAGGAGGTGAGGCCCGCCGCCCCCATGTCCTGGATCGCCGCGACCGCGCCCGTGGCCATCAGCTCAAGCGTGGCCTCGATCAGCAGCTTCTCGGCGAAGGGATCGCCGACCTGGACGGTGGGGCGCTTGTCCTCGCTGTCCTCGTCGAACTCGGCGGACGCCATGGTGGCGCCATGGATGCCGTCCCGTCCGGTCTTGGAGCCGAAATAGACCACCGGGAGCCCCGCCGAGGGGGCGGCGGAATAGAAGATCTTGTCGGCGTCGGCGACGCCCACGCACATGGCGTTGACCAGGATGTTGCCGTCGTAGCCGGGGTCGAAGTTGGTCTCGCCGCCCACCGTCGGCACGCCCACACAGTTGCCATAGCCGCCGATCCCCGCCACCACGCCCGCCACCAGCCGCCGGGTCTTGGGGTGTTCCGGGCTCCCGAAGCGTAGCGCGTTCAAGAGGGCGACGGGGCGCGCGCCCATGGTGAACACGTCGCGCATGATGCCGCCGACGCCGGTAGACGCGCCCTGGTAGGGCTCGATGAAGCTCGGATGGTTGTGGCTCTCCATCTTGAAGATGCAGGCCTGCCCATCGCCGATGTCCACAACGCCCGCGTTCTCGCCGGGACCGCAGATCACCCGCGGGCCCGTGGTCGGCAGGGTCTTCAGGTGGAGGCGGGAAGACTTGTAGGAGCAGTGCTCGCTCCACATCACCGAGAAGACGCCGAGCTCCACCGCGTTCGGCTCGCGGCCGAGCCGCGTCAGGATCAGCGCGTACTCTTCGGCCTTCAGCCCGTACTCGCGGGCGAGGTCGGCCATGGATTTCGAGGCGGCGGCGGCTAGCATCGCGCCCGGTTAGCGGATTCCGCCCACGCTGTCAGTCCGAGCACAACGCGCCTTGCGGGAACGGCCGGGGTGGGGAGGGGATTAGACTGGCCGAACCTTCTACCAAGTGAGGAGCGCCGCATGGCCGATCCGAAGCCTATCCCCCGCAAGAACGCCTTCGAGGAGATGTTCGATCGGCCCGTCACCCGGCCCGACAACGACGAGGGCATGGGCCCGATCCTCGGTGAAGACGTCAGCGTCGAGCACGAACGCGCTGAGGACGCCCGCAACGGCGCCCACGACCGCAGCGGGAAGGCCTGAGCCATGGCCGACAAGACCGACGAGACCTACGATCCCTCCACCGTGGAGGTCGACCGCGCCCGCGAGCAGGGCTTGGGTGTGGGAGAGCGCGACCTTCAGCGCCAGCGCGATCCCGGTGATGGCCTCGGCCCCGAGGAGCGGCGGATAGGCGCGGATGCTGATGAGGAAGAGGATACCGGCGACGGGTTCGGGCGCGCTGAGCCCGTTAGCTGAGGACGGGAGTAAGTTGCGGCTGAGCCCCTGCGGGGTTCAGCCCCAGTGGCGGACCGGGCCGACATCCACGTGCACGAAGTCGGATGAGGGATAGTAACCCACCCCGCCACGGCCAATGGCCAGGGCGGCGGCACGAAGATGAGACAGCTCCACGTCTTCGAGCCGGACGTCCGAGGCCATGCCCTTCATATGGTAGCTGTTCTGGGCGACGCCGTTGCTCATCTCATGCAACATATCGTTGGTCTTGGGCGAGCGGTAGCCGGAGATGATCTGGTAGGGTTGACGGCTCTCGGTCACGTCCCGGAGGGTGTGCCAGAGGTCGAACAATTGCGGATTCATGTCGTGAACGTCGCCGGTTCGGAAGTCGCGCATGACGTGGTTCATGGCCGCCAAGGCGTCGGGCACGTACTGGCCACGGTCGAAATAGATCGCGGAGATGGACTCGCCGGTGTGCAGGTTGTGCACAGCGACCTCCCGCGGACCGTAGCCGCCCGGAGCGCCCCAGTATCCTTGCGCCCCGAAGTAGCCTTCAGCACGGCCCAGGCCCGGCAGCAGCGTCGCACCGGCGGCGATGGAGGCGCCGGAGAGGCCCAGCTTGAACAGATCGCGTCTTGCGTACACCACTCACCCCCACGCGGTTAGGCGCGTCCCGTTAACTACGTCCGGCCACGGTCGCCGACGGGACACGTTGTCCCACGAGGTGAGTTGCAACGGGGTTAAGTCGTGAGGTTTACCGCGTCTGAATCGCGGCCTTTCGCCGCGTTCAGCAGGTCCATCAGCTTGTGGTCCCAGTCATAGGCGTCGGCACGGAACTGGGTCTGGCCCGAGTTGTCCACGAACGCAGTCCAATACAGGATATAGACGGGCACGGTCTGTGACAGCGGCACGCGCACCGTGTCTTCACTGGCGACGGTGGTGTCGATCCGCTCCGGCGTCCAGCTTCCGTCGCCTTCCAGAAGCAGGTTCGCCAAGGCCTTGGGTTGCTCCAACCTCACGCAACCGTGACTGGCCAGGCGGCTGCTGCGGCCGAAGGCGGCCTGGGCCGGGGTGTCGTGCAGATAGACGTCGAAGCTGTTGGGGAAGTTGAACTTGAACCGGCCGAGCGCGCTCTTCGGACCGGCCTTCTGGATCAGGCGGCCGTCGATCACGTGGTACTGGTTGCGCGCCAGATATCCCTTGTCCGCATGCGCCTTGGGCCAGATCTCCTTCCTGGCGATGGTGTCGGGCACGTGCCAGGGCGGGTTCAGAACGATGTCCGAGATGTTGGAGTGCAGCATGGGCGTCTGGTCTTCGGGCTTCCCCGCCACCGCCTTCATCGCCATCACCGGCTCGCCGTCGCGATAGGCGGCGAGGACCGCTGCGGCGATGTTCACCTGGATACGCGTTTCGGGCAGCTGGCGCGGCAGCCAGCGCCAGCGCTCCATGTTGGCCTCGAGCTGCAGGATGCGCGGGCCGACCGGCAGGTTCAGCACCGCGACCGTAGGCCCCCCCACCTCCCCATCGGCCTTCAGCCCGTTACGGGCCTGGAACCGCTGCACCGCGGCCTGCAGGGCGGGATCATAGACGTCCGGCTGGGTGGGCGCCGCCTCCACGCCGCCGTCCTCCGCCGCCAGGCGGGCGCGGAGCGCCGTCACCCGGGGATCGCTCATGCCCACGGTCAGCGGCGTATCCGCCTCCGGCACCGTGCCCCAGCCATGCGCCGTGGAGATGGCGCGGTAGGTGACCAGGCTCTTCCGGAGCGCCTGATAGCCTTGGTAACGGGGGGGCAGGCCGTCGAGCCAGGGCTTCAGGCTGTCGGATGTCAGGGCGGCGTTGAACTCAGGCCCCGGATCGTAGGAGGCCGGGCGCACCGACCACTCCGCCAGGAAGTCCGAGGGGCGCAGCCGCTGGCCTCGCTGGGCGCGGGCGTAGGCCAGGATGGCGGTCTTCAGCTTGGCCTGGGCGGCGGGGGTCTGGAGCGCCTCCGCCTTGATGGCGTCGGCCAGATCAGGGGACATGAATTCGGACTTGCGGAAGCCATGGCTGGTGGCGTCGGCGAGCGCCTTGACCAGGGTGTCCACCTGCTCCGGAGTCAGGCCGCCCCGCGCCGCATGGGCGACGCCACGGTCCGTGAGGATGGCGGCGGTCAGGGCGGCGGACCCCGCGAGCAGGGCTCGGCGGTGGGGTTCGGGCGACCGGTCGGACATGGACGCTCTCCGCGGCTGCGCGAGGGGCGAGCCGCCTGGATCAAGGGCGCTCTGGATACGGCGCTGGCGACCCCTCCCGCAAGCAGTCAAAACGAACAAAGTGGCAACCATGCCGCTGTGAGACAAAACGCCGGCCCTGGCGGCGGCTCCACGCCTCACGGTTGCCTCAAAGCCCTACCGGCTGCATTGAGCATCCGGCGCGATGGACGCGCCGAGTCCGAGGCCGCCTTGTCAGACGCCGCGTCCACCAGCGCCAAGACGCCGCTCTCCCAGGCTCTCGCCATCGTCCGTGTGGCCAGCGGCAACTTCCTCGAAATGTACGACTTCATGGTCTTCGGCTACTTCGCCGCCGACATCGGGCGCGCCTTCTTCCCGGGCGGCGACAGCTTCGCCGGCCTGATGAAGTCGCTGATGACCTTCGCCGCCGCCTTCCTGATGCGCCCCGTGGGCGCGCTGGTGCTGGGCGCCTACACCGACCGGCACGGGCGGCGGGCGGGGCTGATCCTGACATTGGCCCTGATGGCGGTGGGCATCGCCACCCTGACCTTCATGCCCCCCTATGCGGTGATCGGACTGGCGGCGCCGGTGCTGGTGCTGCTGGGACGGCTGCTGCAGGGTTTCTCCGCGGGCGTGGAGCTCGGCAGCGTGTCCGTCTACCTGGCCGAGATCGCGCCGCCCGGGCGCAAGGGCTTCTACGTCAGCTGGCAGTCGGGCAGCCAGCAGGTGGCGGTGGTGACCGCCGCGCTCATCGGCGTGGCCACCGAACATTTCGTCTCGCCCGCCGCCATGGGATCATGGGGCTGGCGCATCCCGCTGCTGGTGGGATGCCTGATCGTGCCGCTGCTGTTCCTGCTGCGCTGCCACCTGCCCGAGACCGAGGCCTTCCAGAAGTCCCACGTCACCAGCCTCGGTGAGGTGATGCGCGAGATGATGAAGGCTTGGCCGGTGGTGCTGGTCGGCACGATGCTGGCCGTGATGACGACGGTCAGCTTCTACACCATCACCGCCTATACCCCGACCTTCGGTGAGCATGAGCTGCATCTATCGGCGATGACCGCACTGGGCGTGACCCTGTGCGTGGGGGTGTCCAACCTCTTCTGGCTGCCGGTCATGGGCGCGCTGTCCGATCGTGTCGGCCGGCGGCCGCTGCTGATCGCCTGCACGGTGGGGGTGCTGGCGACGGCCTACCCGGCCATGGTGTGGCTGACCCACGCGCCCTCGTTCGGCCGCCTGTTGGCGGTGGAGCTTTGGTTGTCCTTCCTCTACGCCAGCTACAACGGAGCCATGGTGGTCTATCTGACCGAGATCGTGCCCCAGCGCCTGCGCGCCACCGGCTTCTCCCTCGCCTACAGCCTGGCCACCGCCATCTTCGGCGGCCTGACGCCCGCCATCGCCACGGGCCTGATACACGTCACGGGCGACAAGGCCATGCCGGGGGCTTGGCTGTCGCTTGCTGCCGCGCTGGGGCTGATCGCGACCCTCGCCTCGGGTCGGCTGAAGCGGATCTGACTTCGCCGCTCCTCAGGGTGATGGAGGATCTGGGTGGCATGAGCTCTCGTCGTGCGGAGGAAGGCCCTCGGCGGGAGCCCGTCTCGAAGCACGCACGTCCGCGACAAGGTTCAGGCCCGGCTCAGCGTCACCGAGGCGAAGCCCGACGTTAAGGCCCCCCCTGTAGGGTCCAGCCGATCCGGGGGAGACGACGGCGCGATGGGCGGACTTCGGCGGACCAGCTACAGCCGGCGCGCGGCGCTCGCCGGCGCGCTCGCCCTGTCCGCCTGCGGACGCGGCCGAGGCGACGCCGAGGCGCAGGCCTACGACACGCCCGGCCGCCCCCTCCCGAGCCTGGGCCTGCGCGACATGACCCAGGTCCCGATCGGCGACTGCATCAGCACAGCGGAACTGGACAACGCCGGCTATGTCGCGCTGACGCTGCGCCAGTGCAGCCAGATCATCCCCGCCTGGCAGTTCCAGATGGAGGCGACGCTGCGCCCAGACGGCGGCTTCCGGTTTGACGACGCCGACCGGATCGCCGCCTTCGCCCGCAGCAACGCCCTGTCCCTGCACGCCACGGCGCTGGT
>CALMGB010000337.1:0-2099 GCA_937863535.1 uncultured Caulobacteraceae bacterium | reverse complement strand
TTCACCCCTTTTCGAGCAGGCGCCGGCGGCGCTGAAGGCGCTTGACGGCCAGCCGGACCGCTTCGCCCTGGCCGTGCGCAACTATATTCAGGCGATCGCCGGCCGCTACCGGGGGCAGGCGGTCAGCTGGGACGTGGTCAACGAACCAATCCGCGACGACGGCGCGGGCCTGCGCGATTGCCTGTTCAGCCGCAACCTGGGCCAGGAGGACTACATCGCCCACGCCTTTGCCTGGGCGCGCGAGGCCGATCCAGCCGCTGTGCTGGTGCTGAACGACTACGACTTGGAGCGCACGCCCGGTAAGCGCTGGACCTTCATGCGGCTGGTGGAGCGGCTGCTCAAACGCGGCGTGCCGGTGCAGGCGCTCGGCACCCAGTCCCACCTGGATATCGGCATGGATCCCGCGCTCTGCCGTCCGGCGATGCAGGAGCTGGCGACGCTCGGCCTGCCCATCCGGGTGTCGGAGCTGGACGTTTCCTTCCAGGCGCCTGGAAGGGAGTTCCTGTCACCGGCGAAAAAGCTTGGTCTCCAGGCGCGGCTATACGCTGAGGTGGCCGGTGGCTTCCTGGAGCTGCCGCGCCATCAGCAGCTGGCGTTTGTGGTCTGGGGGCTGGACGACAAGCGGTCCTGGCTGCGCTATCGGACCAGCGGCGGCGATCCCAGCGACCGCCCTTGCCCCTTTGACGACGAGGAGCGGCCGAAGCCGGCCTTCTTCGCCCTGGCGGACGCGTTCAGCCGCGGCTGAACGCCGGAGATCAGGCCGCCTTGACGGCTGCCGGCGCCTTCCTGCGCACCACGCGGGGCGGCTTGGGGGGCTTGCGGGCTTCGCGTTCGGCCAATTCGGCCTCGATCAGAGGGAGCAGCAGTTCGGCCTGCTTCTGGCGGGCGCCCTCAGGCTCGTCCTGCAAGCGGAGCGCGTTGGCTTTCAGGCTATCCAGGGCCTTGTCGTCCATCGTGGGAAGCATGTCGGCTACGGCCATGGGGTCTCCGATAGTCCAGGAAGCTCGGGGCCGGCGGTGAGGCCGGCCCCTCGCTGTTAAGATCAGGCCGACTTCAGGTTAACGGCGCTTTCCTTGCCCGAACGCTTGTCGCGCTCGAGTTCGAACGCCACGGTCTGGCCCTCGTTGAGGGAGCCCAGGTCGGAACGTTCCACCGCGGAGGCGTGGACGAAAACGTCCTTGCCGCCATCGGCCGGCTGGATGAAGCCGTAGCCCTTAGTCGCGTTGAACCATTTAACGGTGCCGGTAGCCATGAGAGCCTCCATAGGCGTTGAGCTTACGGATAAGGGTCCGCAGCTATCGAGTCTGGAAGGGTCGGCTAGAAGGATCCCCGCGCTTCGCGAGACGGCCTGAAGCGTTGCGCAGCAGAGATCGACAAAGCCAATATAGGCCAGGACGCCGGTTTTACCAACCGCATTCAGCCGAAGGCGCCGACCGCGAGACGCCAGGGCCTCACCTCCACCGACGCGAACAGGCCCGCGCGGGCATAGGGGTCGGCCGCAGCGAAGGCCCGGGCGGCGGCGATGTCGGCCGCCTCCACCACCAGCATGGAGCCGAGCGGACCGCCGTCCGGCTCGTCCAGCCAGGCGCCGGCGATCTTCACCTGCACCTCGCCCTGCGACAGGTAGGCGAGGTGATCCGGGCGAGTGGCGGCGCGCAGTTCGCGTGAGCCGGGCTTGTCGGCGCATAGGATCAGGAACAGGGCCATCAGCGGGTCGTCTCCGTTTGCGATGCCCGCTCCATCTTCAGCGGGCGCGAGAGCAGGCTGTCGATGGCGGCCTCAACGCCGGTCTCGCCGGCCACCACACGGGCAACGGCCTCGCAGATCGGCGCCTCCACGCCCAGCCGTCGCGCCAGCGCGACCACTGCGGGGGCGGAGGACAGGCCCTCGGCCACCGAGCGCTTGCCGGCCAGGGCCTGCTCCAGCGTCTCGCCGCGGCCGAGCGCGATCCCCAGGCTCATGTTGCGCGACTGCGGGCTGGAGCAGGTCAGCACCAGGTCGCCGAGGCCGCAGAGGCCCGCGAGCGTCTCGGCCCGGGCGCCGAGCGCGACGCCCAGCCGGGTCATCTCCGCGAACCCCCGGGTGTGATCAGCCCGGCA
>CALMGB010000336.1:21541-23616 GCA_937863535.1 uncultured Caulobacteraceae bacterium | reverse complement strand
ACCTCGACCCGCTCTTCGGTCCAGCCCATGTCCCCGCCTCCGCGATCCAGGTCGCCAACGACCCTACATCTTGCGTCACTCGGCGGGCCTTATACCCACCAGGCACAACATATCGTAATGCGATGGCGGCGCCCACAATAGGTGGATTTATGCCTTTCCACAGGAACTAGATGTTGATTCTTCCGCGACTCGGTCAAAGCGGCCGGAGGGGCGGCCTGTCGGATTGCAGGCGAGCGTGCTGCGGCACACATTGGGCGACATGAACGTGCATACGCCAATGGCGCAGATCTCGGGTGCAGTCGCGCCTCAACGGCCTCGCGACTATCACGGGGTGAACTGGGTGGGTTTGGGCACCCTCTACCGCCGCGAGGTGCTGCGCTTTTGGAAGGTGGCCTTCCAGACGCTGCTTTCGCCGGTCGTCATCACCCTGCTCTACATGATGGTCTTCGTCGTTGCGATGCGCGGGGCCCGACCGGCGGTGCAAGGCGTGTCCTTCGCCCAGTTCGTCGGACCGGGCTTGATCATGATGTCGATCCTGAACAACGCCTTCGCCAATTCATCGTCCTCGCTGGTGCAGGCCAAGCTGATGGGCACGGCGGTGGATTTTCTGACCCCTCCACTGTCGCCTGCGGAGCTGTCGGTCGGCTTCACGGCGGGCGCGGTGACGCGGGGGCTGCTGGTCGGTCTGGTGACCACGATCACCGTTTGGCCGTTCTCGCGCTTCGGCATCGCCCATCCCTGGGCCATCCTCTACTTCAGCGTCATGTCTTCAGTCGTCCTGGCGCTCGTCGGCGTGGTCACGGGGCTCTGGGCGGAGAAGTTCGATCACCTGGCTTCTGTGACGAACTTCATCGTCACGCCCATGACCTTTCTGTCAGGCACCTTCTACCGTGTCACCAACCTGCCGCCCCCGTTCGGCGCACTCTCCAAGTTCAACCCGTTCTTCTACATGATCGACGGGTTCCGCTACGGCTTCATCGGCAGGTCGGACGGCTCGGTGATGGTGGGCGTGGTTTTGACGGCGGTGCTGGCTGCGGTGCTGGCGGGGGTGGTCTGGCAGATCTTCCGCACCGGCTGGCGTCTGAAGAGCTGAGATCGCGCCCTTCCGGCGCAGACCCTCAACGCCCCGTCTGCCCCCGGTGGCGGAGCTTCGCGTCGGCCAGCACGCAGGCCATCATCGCCTCCGCCACCGGCGCTGCACGCAACCCCACGCAGGGATCGTGGCGGCCGGTGGTGCGCACCTCCACCTCCGTCCCATTCTCGTCGAGGGAGCTTCGCGGCATGGGGATGGACGAGGTCGGCTTCAGGGCCATGCGCGCCACGATCGTCTGGCCGGTCGAGATGCCGCCCAGTACGCCCCCGGCATGGTTGGAGCTGAACGCCGGGCCATCCCCCCCTTTGCGCTGCTCGCCCGAGAGGGCCGCGGCGGCGAAGCCGTCGCCGATCTCGACCCCTTTCACCGCGTTGATGGACATCAGGGCCGAGGCGAGCTCCGCATCCAGCTTGCCATAGACCGGCGCGCCCCAGCCGGCCGGTGCGCCTTCCGCTCGCACCTCGACCACGGCGCCAGTGGAGGAGCCGGCCTTCCTCACCTGGTCCAGGTACGCCTCCCATACGGTTGTCGTCATGGCGTCCGGGCACCAGAACGGATTGCGCAGGGTCTCAGCCCAGTCCCACCGCTCCGGGTCGATGCGATGGGGGCCGATCTGGACCAGGGCGGCGCGGATCGCCACGCCTTCGCCCAGCACCTTGCGGGCCACGGCGCCGGCGGCGACCCGCGCCGCAGTTTCCCGCGCCGAGGCCCGGCCGCCCCCACGATAGTCGCGAACACCGTACTTAGCGGCATAGGTGTAGTCTGCGTGACCGGGCCGGAACTGGCGGGCGATGGCGCCGTAGTCCCGGGAGCGCTGGTCGACGTTCTCGATCATCAGGGAGATCGGCGTGCCGGTGGTGACCTGACCGCCGGTGGCCGCGTCCTCGAACACGCCGGACAGGATGCGGACCACGTCCCGCTCGCGCCGCTGGGTGACGAAGCGCGAGGAGCCGGGCTTGCGGAGGTCCAGCCAGTGCTGGAC
>CALMGB010000336.1:0-21531 GCA_937863535.1 uncultured Caulobacteraceae bacterium | reverse complement strand
GGGGGCGGCCCCCCCCGGGGCCCCCCCCCCGCCTCCGTGAGCGGCAGGCCGGGCGGGCAGCCGTCCACCACGCAGCCGAGCGCCGGCCCGTGGCTCTCGCCCCAGGTGGTGACGCGGAACAGGTGTCCGAAGCTGTTGTGCGACATGGCCCGGGCTTCTATCGAACCCATGCGCGGGTCACAAACGGTGGCCTGCGCTGGAGATCCGGCATGGACCCGGCGGAAGTCGTGGACGAAGGCCTGTTCGAGGGCGACGATCCATTCGGGTTGTTCGGCCGCTGGCTGAAGGAGGCCGAAGCCGGCGAGCCTAACGATCCCAACGGCGTGGCGGTCGCGACGGTCGACGCCGACGGGATGCCGGACGTTCGGATGGTGCTGCTCAAGGACTGGGACGCGCGAGGCTTCGTCTTCTACACCAACGCGCAGAGCGACAAGGGCCGCCAACTGGAAGCTGACGCCAAGGCGGCGCTGCTGTTCCATTGGAAGTCTCTTCGCCGCCAAGTGCGTGTCCGCGGTTCCGTCGAGCCCGTGACGGACGCGGAGAGCGACGCCTATTATGCCAGCCGCGCCCGCGGGAGCCAGGTCGGCGCCTGGGCGTCGGACCAGTCGCGCCCGCTGCCCTCGCGCGCCGAACTGGAGGCGCGGGTGCAGGCCGTGGACGCGCGCTACGCCGGCGAGGCGCCCCCACGACCGCCGTTCTGGCGCGGCTACCGGGTGCAGCCGCTCAGCTTCGAGTTCTGGCGCGATCGCCGCTCGCGCCTGCACGACCGCATGGCGTTCCGGCGCGACGACCTTCAGGCGCCCTGGACCACGCTTCGCCTTTATCCATGAGCCAGGACGGCGAACTGGAGGCTTGGCTCCAAGCGGGCGCCGGCTCCGGCGCGCGCGCGCGGCAGGTGCATGAGACGCCCATAGCCAGAGTGTATGTGTTCGAGGACCGGGTGCTGAAGCTGAAGAAGGCGGTCGACTTCGGCTTCCTGGACTTCACCACCGTGGAAAAGCGCGCCTGGGCCACCCGGCGCGAACTGGCGTTCAACCGCCGGACCGCGCCGGACGTCTACCGCGCCGTCCATGCGGTATTGCGAAGCGGCGACGCCTTCCGCCTCGTCCTGGCGACCGACGATCCTGGTCCCGTGGTCGACTATGTGCTGGAAATGCGGCCGTTCGACACCGGCCAGCTCCTCGCCGACCATCCCGATCGGGTCGACGGCGTCCTGGGCGAACGGCTGGGCCGCGAGATCGCCGGCTTCCAGGCGACGGCTCCGCTCACCCCGCAAGGCCGTGGGGCGGCGGCCCTGGACTATGTGCTGCGATCGAACGCCGACCAGCTCCGCTCCCTGGCGCAGCCATTCGGCGGGCAGCAGGTCGAGACGCTGATCGCCGACACGCGCGCCGCTTTCGAGCGCCTTTCCCCGCTGCTGGACCAGCGGCGTGACCGGGGCTTCGTGCGGCGCTGCCACGGAGACCTGCACCTCGGCAACATCGTGGTGGAGGATGGACGTCCCGTCCTGTTCGACTGCATCGAGTTCAGCGACGTGCTGAGCGAGATCGACATCGGCTACGACATCGCCTTCCTGCTCATGGACCTGGCTCACCGCGGGCGCGGGGAGGCGGCGAACCGGGGGCTGAACGGCTGGCTCGACGAAGCCGGGCGCAGCTTCGGGCCGGAGCGTTTGGACGTGCTCGCCGCGCTGCCGCTGTTCCAGTCCGTACGTGCGGCGGTGAGGGCGCACGTGTCCGGCCACGGGGGCGAGGTCGAGCGGGCGCAGGCCTATCTCCGCGCGGCCCAGGATCACCTCGCCGTCGACGCGCCGCTGCTCGCGGCGGTGGGCGGGGTCTCTGGGTCAGGCAAGTCGACCCTGGCCCGGACCCTGGCGCCACGGCTGGGTCGCGCACCGGGCGCGGTGGTGCTCCGCAGCGACGAGGTGCGAAAGCGCCTGTTCGGCAAGGCGCCCACGGAACGACTGCCCAAGTCGGCTTACGCACCCGAGGTATCGGAGCGGGTCTACAGCGTGATGCTCGACGAAGCGACCGCCGCCCTCGGCGCGGGCGCGAGCGTGGTGCTAGACGCCGTCTTCCTGAAGCCACAGGAGCGCCAGGCGGTGGAGGCGCTGGCAGGGCGGATGCAGACGCCGTTCCACGGCTTCTGGATGGAGGCCCCCGGACACGTTTTGCGACAGCGGCTGAGAGCGCGCGAGGGTGACGCCTCCGACGCGGATGAGGCGGTGCTGGACATGCAGCTGCACGCCGGACCAGACGATATCGACTGGACGAAGATCGAAGCGACGCTGGAAGCGAACGATCAGCTCGCCGCGACGGGCCTCACTTGAAGCTGTCGTCCGGGACGATCTGGACGGGGTGGCCACAGAACAGGGTTCAAGCTTGGGCGGCCAGGGGGCCGTTCGCGGCCGCGGCGTCGCACGTTGGAGACCGACGGCGCAGGCGCCCGGGCGTCGAAACTCCATCAGGGCAGGCTGTACACAGCCTCTAGCGTCGGCTCGCCGTCAGCCCGGACGCGTCCACCCCGGCTCATGTGGATCAGGTGCGCCAGCATGGAGCGGCTCGCCGCCCCGTGCAGCCGCGGATCGACGCCGACGTAGAGGCGCGGGACCATCTCGGCGACGGTGCGGGGCCCGCGGCCGAGTTCGCGCACGATCTGTTCCTCGCGCTTCAGCCGGTGGGCGCGGTAGCCGTCCAGGAAGGGCGCCACCTCGGTGATCGGCGGCCCGTGGGTCGGCCACAGGATGTCAAAGCCGCGCGCCTGCACCTTGTCCAGGCTCTTGTAGTAGTCGCCCATGTCGCCGTCCGGCGGGCTGACCATCGTGGTCGACCAGCCCATCACGTGGTCGCCGCAGAACAGGGCGTTCTCCTCCTTCAGCGCATAGGCCACGTGGTTGGAGGCGTGGCCCGGGGTAGCGATGGCCTCCAGCGTCCAACCGTCGCCGCGAATGACCTCGCCATCGGCAACTTCCACGTCCGGGCGAAAGCTCGCCTCGTCCGGCGCCTCGCCGCTGGCGGCGTGGGGCGCCGCTCGGCCGACGAGGATTGCGCCGGTCAGCTCCTTCAGCGGATGGGCCAGCGGCGAGTGGTCCGAGTGGGTGTGGGTGGTGAGGATGTGGCTCACCGGCCGCCCGGCGATCGCGCGGGTCAGGGCGGCCAGGTGGGTGTCGAGCAGCGGACCGGGGTCGATCACCCCCAGCCGCCGCTCGCCGACCAGGAAGGTCGCGGTGCCGAAGTAGGTGAACGGGCCGGGGTTGTCGGCCACCACCCGGGTGATCAGGGGCGAAACCTGGTCGGGGTGGCCGTACTCGAAGTCCATCTCGCGCACATAGGGGATCATCGACTCGGCCCGTCCTTTGCGTCGCGGCGGCGGTCCCGATGTAGGAGCCCCCGCGGTGGCCGTCGACCTTCTGCTGTTCGTCTCGAAACGGGCCAGCGCCGCGGCGGCGGGGCTGCTGTGTCTCCTAGCGGCGCATCTGGCGGTCCAGGTGAGCGGAGCGCCGGCCGAGGCTTCAGCGAGCGAGGTGAGGGTCGCCATCCTCCGCTAAAGCGGCCTCCGCCGCCAGCACCGCCCTCAATCCCTTCCGATAGGTTGGATACATCGGCCGCCAGCCGAGGGCGGACTTGGCGCGAGCGTTGGAGACGCGCTTGGACTCCGCCCAGAAGCGGCGCGCGACGGGCGACAGGGCGGAAAGGTCCAGCGGCTCCTCTGGCGGCGGCTCCACGCCAAGGAGGGTGGCGGCGTATGCGGTGACGTCGGCCGGGGCGGCGGGTTCGTCGTCGCACAGGTTGTAGATGCCGGACCGCTCCGGCCGGGCCAAGGCGCGGACGAGCGCATCGGCGAGGTCGTCCACGTGGATGCGGGAGAAGACCTGCCCTGGCTTTACCCACCGCCTGGCCCTGCGCGCACGCACCCGGTCCAAAGGTGAACGGCCAGGCCCGTAGATGCCCGGCAAGCGGAAGATGAACAGGCTTGAGCCGGTCGCGTCCGCAAAGCGACGCCAGCCTTGCTCTGCGTCCACACGGCGGTGGGCTTCGGGGGAGGCGGGAGCGAGCGGCGAGCCCTCCCGCACCCAGCCGCCGACGCGGTCGCCGTAGACACCGGTGGTCGAAAGATAGCCGATCCAGGGAACACGGCCTTCGCCGGCGCCTGCTCTCCCGTCATCCTCGGGCGCGTCCCGAGGATCGAGGCCGGCGGGTGGCTCGTCGCCTAAGGCGCGGTCGCCACGACGTGCGGGGCGAGAGGCGACGAGCAGAGGCCCCAGCGCCGTCAGTCCAGGGCAGCCGTGCTCGCCGGGCGGCGCGGCGATCAGGATGGCGTCGGCCGTCTCCAGGGCGCATTCGAGCGACGCAGGATTGGCGGGATCGATCGCGGCGAGCCCGGCCGCAGCCATCCGGTGGCGGGTCTCGGCGTGCCTCGAAGTGGCGCTCACACGCCATTGACTGTCCAGCCGCCGCACCAGGGCGGCGCCCGTGAAGCCGTAGCCGAAGATCAGCAGGCGGTTCATGTGCCCTCTCCCCCTGCGGGAGAAGGATGGGCCCGCGTGTCGACGACACGTGGGAGGGTGAGGGGTTGCATCAAGTTGCATTGAAGCGCCGGCTTCCAAAGGAGGCGCGACCCCTCAACCTTCCCGGCTTCTCTGGGCCCCTTCCTTCTCCAACTAGGGTAGAAGGATATTACCCTGCCGCCTGCAGGGGTGGTGTCGAGATGGCGGCGGCCCGCTCTGCGTTCCAGGCGGAGACGCAGGGGATCTTGGAGAGGTCGGCGCGATCGCGGTAGGCGCGGGCGATCTCGGTGACCTCGCGCAGCAGGCCCTCGTCCAGGGTGATGGGGTTCAGGCCGAGCGCCAGGAACCGGTCGTTGCAGACCTTCAGCTCGTTCTCGTCGGCCTCCTTGCGCGGATTGGGCAGGTAGGCGACCCGCGCGCCCGTGAGCCGCGCCACCGTCTCCGCCAGCTCGCGCACCTGCCGAGTCTCCACCATCTGGTTCAGGATGGCGACCCGCTCGCCCCGGGCGGGCGGATTGAGCAGGGCGAGTTCGATGCAGCGCACGGTGTCCTGCACGTTGATGAAGGCCCGCGTCTGGCCGCCGGTGCCGTGCACGGTCAGCGGATAGCCCAGCGCCGCCTGCATCAGGAAACGGTTCAGCACCGTGCCGTAGTCGCCGTCGTAGTCGAAGCGGTTGACCAGGCGCGGATCGCGGCGGGTCTCCTCGGTCTGGGTGCCCCAGACGATGCCCTGGTGCAGGTCGGTGATCCGCAGCCGGTCGTTCTTGACGTAGAACTGGAACAGCAGCTGATCTTGGGTCTTGGTCATATGGTAGATCGATCCCGGGTCGGAGGGATAGAGGATCTCCCGTTCCACTGGCCCCTTGGGCGTGTCGAGCGTCACCTTGAGATATCCCTCGGGAATGGGCGCTCCAGCGGTGCCGTAGCCGTAGACGCCCATGGTGCCGAGGTGCGCCAGGTGAATGTCGCGCCCGGTCTCCACAATCGCGGCCAGCACGTCGTGGGTGGCGTTCAGGTTGTTGGTGACGGTGTAGCGCTTGTGGCGCGCGGACTTCATCGAATAGGGAGCCGCGCGCTGCTCGGCGAAGTGGGCGATAGCGTCCGGCTTCCAGGCGTCCAGCAGTTCCACCAGGGCGTCGAAGTCCTCACCGAGCGTCAGGTCGAACTGGTCGATGAGGCGGCCCGAGACCTCCTCCCAGGCGGCGATCCGTTGGGGCAGGGGGACGATGGGTGTGAGGGACTGGACGCCGAGCTCGCGGTCGATGCGTCGGCGGGACTGGTTGTCGACGATGCCGACGGTGTGGCCTCTCGCCGAGAGGTGCAGGGCCGTGGGCCAACCGCAGAACCCGTCGCCGCCCAGCACCAGTACGCGCATACGCCGTTCCTCTAGAGCCCGCCTTGATCAGCCTATCTGTGCGGGATGTCCGGGCGAGGCGTCAACGGGACACGCCGTCCAGCCCGGCGGGGGCCTCGCCCGGATGGTAGCGGCGTTCGATGTGGCCGCTCAGGTCGGACGGATAGAAGTAGACGGGCCGGAGCCGGCCCGACCGATATCGCTCAGCTTCGTCGGTGAAGTGAGGGGAGCCTGGATGGCCGCTCTCGCCGCCGGCGATGACGGCCACGGCGCGGACCTTTGGCCCGAACTCCACGGCGGCGACGAAGCTGTTGCCGCTGGAGCCGTAGTAGCGCTTCGTGCCGGGATAGCGGTGGGCGCCGAACGAGGCCAGCGAACCCCATTGGGCCGAGGTGAACGGCACGGGCAGGCTCGGACTGGCGTCGTCGAAGTGGGGGACGATGGCGTCGTCCAGGCGCTGGTAGCGGTTGATCTCACCCCATGACGTGCGCCAGCTGCCGAAGTCCTTCGTCAGCCGGTCGGACGCGGTCGCCAGCGCCTTGAGCTTCTGCTGCGGGCTCGTCCGGTCGGCCATCCAGTCGTAGACGGACATCTTGGCGGCCTTGGCCTGGGGCGCGCTGTCCGCCCAAAGCGCCTCGCCCCAGAACACCGCCAGCGAGGTGGGCGTTGAGTCCGCCGCCCAGCGGTCGTCCCAGGCGCGCAGGGTGGCGACCTGATCCTTCAGGCGGCCCTTCAGCGGGTCGGACACGGGCGCCTGGTCGTAGGCCCTCACCAGCAGGGGGATCAGCCTGGCGAAGGCGGGGAGGTGCGGGTCGAAGGCCGCCCTGTTCAGGCTCTCCAGCGTCCAGCCCCGGCGGCCGGTCAGGAGCTCGGTGGCGTGCAGGCCGCGCGGGTTCTCGCCCGCCGTATCCATGTAGCGGGGATAGGCTTCGCGCCTGGGGCTGAGGTCGCCGGCGGCGGAATAGGGCCAGTCGTTGGTGTTCATGATCCAGCCGTTGGAAGGGTTCAGCAGGTGCGGCGTCTGCGCCAGCGGCGTCAGGCCGCGCCAGTCGGTGGCGGGAGCGGCCCCGTCCACGGGCGCCGTGTAGTCGAAGCGATCGTCGCGGCGAGGGATGAACTGGGGCATGAGCAGGGCGATCTCGCCCTTGTCGTCGGCGAACACGGTGTTGTTGGAAGAGTTGGCGCGGTAGGTCTGGGCGATCTTGAGGAAGCTGGCGTAGTCGTGGGCCTTGGTGCGCAGGTAGGACTGGCTGAGCGCCGCCACGGGCGTGTTCATCAGGGCGAGCGCGATCCACTTGCCATCGGCCTGGCGCACGATGGGGCCATGATGGGTGCGGTAGACGGTGAAAGTGCGCGATGCCTTGGCGCCGTCCGGCAGGCGATAGGGCACGGTTATCTGCGCGGTGGCCACCGGCCGCAGCTCGCTCCCGTAACGGTAGAGCAGGCGCCCGTCACGGTGCACGATCGTCTCGGCGAACTCATCCACCGCATCTGCGCCGGTGGAGGTGTGCATCCAGCCGATGTGCGGGTTGAAGCCCTGGTAGATAAAGAACTGCCCCCAGGTGGCGGCGCCGTAGGCGTCCAGCCCCGCGTCGCTGCTCATCTGCAGCTCCGAGCGGAAGTAGAAGGAGGTGTGGGGGTTGATCAGCAGCAAGGCGTGACCATCGGCCGTGTTCGACGGTGCGATGGCTATGCCGTTGGAGCCACCGGGCTCCTTGAAGCGCTTCGCGTCGTCGGCGTCCGCCAGCTGGGCCGCCGCCTCGGCGCGCGCCGCCGCCCGCGGGTGGTCGTAGAAGGCCTGCAGCTCGGGGAGGGAGGCGCGCTCGATGTCGCCGCCAATGCTGCCTTCGGTGAAGCTCAGCGCCATCCAGGGCTCGAAGTGCGTGATCACCCGGGGCTTCACCTGCGGGTGGTCGGCCAGGTAGGCGTTCAGCCCGTCGGCCCACGCGTCCATCAGGCCTTTCAGCCACGCCGGACTGGCGTCGTAGTCGGCTCTGAGCACAGCCGGATCGACGAATAGCCTTTGCCGCAGGTCTGACCAGAGGGCGGTCTCGCCTTCGGCTTCGGAAAGCCGGCCGAGGGCGTTCAGGTAGTTGGTCTCCACCCGGTTGAAGTCGTCTTCCGCCTGGGCGTAGACCATGCCGAACACAGCGTCGGCGTCGGTTCGGCCGTGGACGTGGGCGATCCCCCAGTCGTCCCGGGTGATGGTGACGTGCGCCGACTCGGTCCGCCAGCGGGCGAGGTCGGCGGTGTCGGCGGCTTGCGCCGCATTCGCGGACAAGGCGGCGGTGACCGCCAGCATCGTCAGACCCCGCATGCCCAGCCCCGTCGCAGCCTCGTTCCGGGTGCAGCCTAGCAGCTCTTCGATTGCTTGCGTGATCCTGCGAACTCCGCTCCCCTGCAACCGAACCGCACGGGATCGCCAGCATGACCTTGTCGCCCGGACCTGCTGCGCCACGCCGATGGCTCGCGGTCATGCTCACGGCGTTGCTCGCCCTTGCGTCCGCACGGCCCGCGCCCGCCCAGGCGCCCACAGTCGTCCTGCTGCGACCCGACCGAGTGTTCACCGCGGACGACGCGATCGCCCATCCCGGCTGGGTCGTGCTGGTCACCGGCGACACCATCACCGCCGTGGGGCCGGCGCCGAGCGTCGCGTTGCCGCCCGGCGCAAGGATCATCGACCTGCCCGGCGACACCCTGCTGCCCGGACTGATGGACATCCACTCCCACCTGTTCCTGCACCCCTACAACGAGGCGCCGTGGGACGATCAGGTGCTGAAGGAGCCGCTCTCCTACCGCACGCTGCGCGCCGGTCGGCAGGCCACGGCCACCCTGATGGCGGGCTTCACCACTCTGCGGGACCTCGGCACCGAAGGCGCGGGATCGGCCGACGTGGGGCTGAAGCGCGCCATCGAGGACGGGATCGTGCCCGGCCCGCGCCTGTTCGTCGCCACCCGCGCCATCGTGGCCACCGGCGCCTACGGCCCGGCGCGCAAGAGCTATGCGGAGGGCTGGGACCTGCCCCAGGGCGCGCAGGAGGCCTCCGGCGAGGCGGAGGTGATCCGCGCGGTGCGCGAGCAGATCGGGCTCGGCGCCGACTGGGTGAAGCTCTACGCCGATTACCGGGTGGGCCCTGGCGGGGCCACCGAGCCGACCTTTAGCGAGGCCGAGATAAAGGCCGCCGTCGAGACCGCCCACTCCGAAGGCCACCCCGTCGCCGTTCACGCCGCCAGCGACGAGGGCATGCGGCGCGCCGCCGAGGCGGGGGTCGACACCATCGAGCACGGCTACGGCGGTACGGAGTCGACCTTCCGGCTGATGGCGGCCAAGGGTGTGGCCTACAACCCGACGCTGACCGCGGTGGAAGCTACCTCGATCTACTTCCAGCACTACGTCCCGGGCGTCACGCCGCCGTCCAAGTCCATGCAGGCGGCTGAGCACGCCTTCCGCTTGGCGCTGGAGACGGGAGTTACGATCGGCTGCGGTTCGGACGTGGGCGTGTTCACCCACGGCGACAACTGGCGCGAACTGGGCCTGATGGTGCGAGACGGCATGACGCCGAGCCAGGCCCTGCTGGCCGCCACGGCGGTGGATGCGAGGATACTGCGGGAGGCGGACAAGGTGGGGCGCCTCCACGCCGGACTGCTGGCCGACCTGGTGGCGGTGAAGGGCGACCCGACGACCGACATCAGGGCGGTGCGCGATGTGGCGCTGGTGATGAAGGGTGGCGTGGTGGTGCGGCCTTAAAGGCGCGCTCGCCGCTAATTGCCGCTTCATTCACCCTCATCCTGAGCGGATGCGAGCATGGAGGCTGTCGGAAACCTACCGCCGCGCCGAACAGGGTTCCCCCCGCGATGTTCCTGCGCTAATCCCACCGCGCCCGAGGGTGCGCCTTAGCTTGCGCCTGCGAACGAGAGCCGAACCGCCCGTGTCCATCCTGATCGACAGTTCCACCAAGGTCATCTGCCAGGGCATCACCGGGGCGCAGGGCACCTTTCACACCGAGCAGGCCATCGCCTATGGCACAAGGATGGTCGGCGGCGTCACTCCCGGTAAAGGCGGCCAGACGCATGTCGGGCTGCCGGTCTATGACACCGTCCTGGAGGCGAAGACCCGGACGGGCGCCGACGCCAGCGTCATCTACGTGCCGCCGCCGTTCGCCGCGGATTCGATCCTGGAAGCCATCGACGCGGAAATCCCCCTGATCATCTGCATCACTGAGGGCATCCCGGTGGAGGACATGATCAAGGTGAAGCGGAGCCTGTCGGGCTCCAAGTCGCGCCTGATCGGGCCGAACTGCCCGGGCGTGCTCACCCCCAACCAGTGCAAGATCGGCATCATGCCGGGCGGCATCTTCAAGGACGGCTCGGTCGGCGTGGTCTCGCGTTCGGGCACGCTGACCTATGAGGCGGTGTTCCAGACCACTAATGCGGGGCTCGGCCAGACCACCGCGGTCGGCATCGGCGGCGACCCGGTGAAGGGCACCGAGTTCATCGACGTGCTGGAGATGTTCCTGGCCGATGAGGCCACCAAGTCGATCATCATGATCGGGGAGATCGGCGGCTCGGCCGAAGAGGACGCGGCGGAGTTCATCAAGTCTTCCAAGGTCAAGAAGCCCATGGTCGGCTTCATCGCCGGCGTCACCGCGCCTCCGGGTCGACGGATGGGCCATGCGGGCGCCATCATCTCGGGTGGCAAGGGCGGGGCGGAGCACAAGACCGCTGCCATGGAGGCGGCGGGCATCAAGGTGTCACCTTCCCCGGCCAAGCTCGGCGAGACGCTTCTGGAACTTTTGAAGGGCTGAACTTCGCTTCACGGTTCCGTTACGGGCCGGAGGCGACCATATAGCTAACCGCGTGATCCGCGCCGCCGTCATACCGGCGACACCCTGGCCGGATCGGGCGCAAGGGTGAGATGATGGCTGACGACGCAGGTCTCCGGAACACCGTTCGCACCGCAGCGGTGCTGAGCGAGACCTCCTTCCTGTACGGGGCCAACGCCGCCTTCGTCGAGAACCTCTACGAGCGCTACGGTCAGGACCCGAACTCGGTCGAGCCGTCCTGGCGGGCCTATTTCGAGAGTCTGCGCGAGGCCAGGCCTGTCATCGAGGCCGGAGCGGCCGAGCCCAGCTGGACCAAGCCGGGCTCGCCGGTCCAGCGGCCGGAGTGGCTGTCGGCTATCGACGGGCTATGGCCCGCCATCGAGGCCAAGGTCTCCAAGGCCATCGCCGAAAAGGCCCCCACCGCCTCACCTGTCGACGTGCGCGCCGCCACACTGGATTCGGTGCGCGCGATCATGATGATCCGCGCCTTCCGCATCCGCGGCCACCTGCAGGCTAACCTCGATCCCCTTGGGCTCGAGCCCAAGGTGCAGAGCGCAGAACTCGACCCCGCCAACTACGGCTTCGCCGAGCGCGACTACGACCGGCCCATCTTCCTGGATTACGTGCTGGGGCTCGAGACCTCCACCATCCGCGAAATCCTGGCCATCCTGCGGCGTACCTACTGCGGCACCGTTGGCGTGCAGTACATGCACATCTCAGATCCCACCGAGAAGGCGTGGATACAGGAGCGCATCGAAGGCCACGACAAGGAGATCACCTTCACGCCCGACGGCAAGAAGGCGATCCTGAAGAAGCTGATCGAGGGCGAGGGCTTCGAACGCTTCCTGCATAAGCGCTTCCCCGGCACCAAGCGCTTCGGTTTGGACGGGGCTGAGTCCATGGTCCCGGCGCTGGAGCAGATCATCAAGCGTGGCGGCGCGCTCGGCGTCGACGAGATCGTCATCGGCATGCCCCACCGGGGCCGGCTGAACGTGCTGGCCGCGGTGATGGGCAAGCCCTACCGGGTGATCTTCCACGAGTTCCAGGGAGGCAGCTCGCTGCCGTCCGACATCGAGGGGTCGGGCGACGTCAAGTACCACCTGGGCGCATCGTCGGACCGCGAGTTCGACGGCAACAGCGTCCACCTGTCCCTGACCGCCAACCCCAGCCACCTTGAGATCGTCAATCCCGTGGTGATCGGGAAGGCGCGCGCCAAACAGACCATCGACTCTCGCGAAGACGAGACCGCCGATCGCGGCAAGGTCATGCCGCTGCTGCTGCATGGCGACGCCGCCTTCGCCGGCCAGGGCGTGATCGCCGAGTGCTTCATGCTGATGGGGCTGAAGGGCTACAACACCGGGGGCACGCTACATTTCATCGTCAACAACCAGATCGGGTTCACCACCAGCCCGCGTAATTCGCGGTCTTCGCCCTATCCGTCTGACACGGCGTTGATGGTCCAGGCGCCCATCCTGCACGTGAACGGCGACGATCCCGAAGCCGTGGTCTTCGCCGCCAAGGTCGCCACCGAGTACCGTCAGAAGTTCGGCAAGGACACGGTGATAGACATGTTCTGCTACCGTCGCTTCGGCCACAACGAGGGCGACGATCCGACCTTCACCCAGCCCCTGATGTACGCACGGATCAAGGACACACTGTCGGTCCGCGAAATCTACGGCAAGCGACTGGTGTCCGAAGGCGTCGCCACCCAGGGCGAGGTGGACGGCTGGCTGGCCGAGTTCGACCGCTTCCTCGACGAGGAGTTTGAGGCGGGCAAGAACTTCCACGCCAACAAGGCCGACTGGATGGACGGCGTCTGGTCCGGCCTGAAGGCGGAGCCTGGCCAGGAACTCGCCCGCGGCGACACCAGCGTGCCGGAAGTCAAGCTCAAGGACCTCGGCCACCTGATCACCGCGGTCCCCGAGCGGATCGAGGTGCACAAGACGCTGCGCCGCGTGATCGACGCACGCCGCACCGCCGTGGACACAGGCCAGAACATCGACTGGGCGCTGGCCGAACATCTGGCTTTCGCCAGCCTTTTGGACGAGGGCTTCCCGGTGCGCTTGTCCGGCCAGGATAGCCAGCGAGGCACCTTCTCCCAGCGCCATTCCGCGGTGATCGACCAGGCGACGGAGGAGCGCTACATCCCTCTGAACAACCTGCGGCCCGGCCAGGGCTTCTTCGAGGTGATCGACTCGGCCCTGTCGGAGGAGGCGGTGCTGGGCTTCGAGTACGGTTACAGCTTGGCCGACCCCAACACCCTGACCATGTGGGAGGCCCAGTTCGGCGACTTCGCCAACGGCGCTCAGGTGGTAGTGGACCAGTTCATCTCGTCAGCCGAGCGCAAGTGGCTGCGGATGTCGGGCCTGACCCTGCTGCTGCCCCACGGCTATGAAGGGCAGGGGCCGGAGCACTCGTCCGCGCGCCTGGAGCGCTACCTGCAGCTCTGCGCGGAGGACAACCTGCAGGTCGCCAACTGCTCCACGCCCGCCAACTACTTCCACATCCTGCGCCGCCAGGTGCACCGCAGCTTCAGGAAGCCCCTGATCCTGATGACGCCCAAGTCCCTGCTCCGCCACAAGAAGGCGGTGTCGACGATGGCGGACCTGGCCGAAGGCTCCAGCTTCCACCGCGTGCTGCACGACACCGCCCAGCGCGATCCGGAGGCCGCCGGCGTGACCCTGAAGCCGGATGCGGAGATCCGCCGGGTGATCATGTGCTCGGGCAAGGTCTATTACGACCTGACCGACGCCCGGGCGAAGAAGGGCGTGGACGACGTCTACATCCTGCGGCTGGAGCAGTTCTATCCCTGGCCGATGCAGACGCTGCGCCGCGAACTCGCTCGCTTCGCGAACGCTGAGCTGGTCTGGTGCCAGGAAGAGCCCAAGAACATGGGCGGCTGGACCTTCGTCGACCCCTGGGTCGAGCTAACCCTGACCAAGGTGGACGACATCAAGGCCAAGCGCGCCCGCTACGTCGGCCGCCCAGCCTCCGCCTCCACCGCCGCTGGCCAGATGAGCCGCCACCTGAAAGAACTGCAGACCTTCCTGGACGAGGCGTTCGCCTGAACTCGTGAGGTCCTCGTCCGACATCGTGCGTCGAGAACCCCTCCTCCTTGATCAGGGAGTGGCGGGGGTGGGGGTGTTCGCCACCGTTGACGCGCAAAGCGCGCGAGCCGCCTCCGGCGCCCGTCCACACACGTCCTGCACTCACCTCCATCCCTGCCCTTCCCCGATCGAGGGGAAAGGGTTCCGGCATCATACGGGTTTGCTGATCCCATGAGCGACATCCTCGCGCCGACCCTCGGCGAGTCCGTCAGCGAAGCCACCGTGGCCCGCTGGACCAAGAAGCCTGGCGACGCGGTGAAGAAGGACGAGGTGCTGGTGGAGCTTGAGACCGACAAGGTCAGCCTGGAGGTCGCCGCCCTTGCCGACGGCGTGCTGGGCGAGATCAGTGCGGAGGAAGGCGCCACCGTCACTGCCGGCCAGAAGCTCGGCGCGGTGGAGGAAAACGGCGCCGCCAAGCCCGCACCAACCAGGGGCGCCGCCAGACCGGCCACGGGATCGAGCGTTACAGCCAAGCCGGTGACGCCGACGATGGCCGCCCCGAGCGCGGAGGAGCAGCCCGAGCCCACCTCCGGCAAGCCTGCTGAACAGCCGCTCGCGCCGGTCGCCGACACCTCCGCCCCCGGCCAGCAGGGCGGCAAGCCCGCTGCAGCCGCGGGCGGCGTTGAAGTCACCGTGCCCACCATGGGCGAGTCCGTGACCGAGGGCACCATGGGCGCCTGGACCAAGAAGGTCGGCGACAGGGTGGCCCGCGACGAGATCCTGGTGGAGATCGAGACCGACAAGGTGGCCGTGGAAATTTCCGCCCCCGCCGACGGCGTGCTGTCGGAGATCACCGCAGAGGCCGGCTCGACCGTCACCCCCAACCAGGTGATCGCGCGCATCGGCGGCGCTTCCAACGTCGGCGTGCAGCAGTCCTCCGGGGCCGGAGACGACACGCCCGCCAACGAGCCCCCCGCCGCCCAGAAGGGACCGTCGCCAGCCAACCTGTCTCCCTCGGTCCAGCGCATCGTAACGGAGAACAAGCTCGACACCGGCGCGATCAAGGGCACCGGCCCGGACGGCCGCATCACCAAGGGCGACGCGCTGGATGCTTCTCAGGCAAAGGCGCCCGCGCCGCAGTCCCGTGCGCCAGAGCCGATGCCGGCTCCCGTCGCGGCCCCCCCCCGCCCCACGGGCGAGCGCGAGGAGCGCGTGCGCATGACGCGCCTGCGCCAGACCATCGCGCGCCGGTTGAAGGACGCCCAGAACGCCGCGGCCATGCTCACGACCTTCAACGAGGTCGACATGACCAACGTCATGGCTCTGCGCAACCAGTACAAGGACAGCTTCGAGAAGAAGCACGGCGTGAAGCTCGGCTTCATGAGCTTCTTCACCCGCGCCTGCATCTCGGCGCTGAAGGAAGTCCCCGACGTGAACGCCGAGATCGACGGCCAGGACGTCATCTACAAGAACCACTACGACATCGGCGTGGCGGTCGGCACCGACAAGGGCCTGGTGGTTCCGGTGGTGCGCGACGCCGACGAGCTGTCCCTGGCCGGCATCGAGAAGGCCATAGGCCTGCTCGGCAAGAAGGCCCGCGACGGCAAGCTGGCCATCGAGGACATGCAGGGCGGCACCTTCACCATCACCAACGGCGGGGTCTACGGCTCGCTGATGTCCACGCCGATCCTGAATGCGCCGCAATCGGGCGTGCTTGGCATGCACAACATCGTCCAGCGCCCGATGGCTGTGAACGGCCAGGTCCTGATCCGCCCGATGATGTATCTGGCGCTCAGCTACGACCACCGGATCGTGGACGGCAAAGGCGCGGTGACCTTCCTGGTGGCGGTGAAGAACGCCATTGAGGACCCGCAGCGAATGTTGCTGGACGTGTGAGCGAATCGGACCGTGCCGCAGGTGGTTCCAGTCGCGCGAACAACTCCGCCGAAGCCGTGATCTCAGCCGCTCGTCTCAGGGCTGAGCTCGAAGGCGGCGGCCAGTCGATCGAAGCTCTCGACACCCTCATCGCCGGCCAGGCGCTCGCGCACGACTGGACGCTCGTCACCAAGGACCTGAAGGACTTCCTGCGCGTGGAAGGCCTCACCATTATAGACTTGACCCACTCCGACCAGCCGTTCGACAGGCCCGATGTAGCGGCCCAGATGCTGCAGGCGCGGCCTAAGGAAGACAAATGACCCAGTACGACGTCGTCATCATCGGGGGTGGGCCTGGCGGCTACAACGCCGCCATCCGCGCCGGCCAGCTGGGGCTGAAGGTCGCCTGCGTGGAAAGCCGCAAGACGCTCGGCGGCACCTGCCTGAACGTGGGCTGCATCCCGTCCAAGGCGCTGCTGCACGCTTCGGAGATGTACAACGAAGCGATGACGGGATTCGCGAGCCTCGGCATCAAGGTCTCGCCCGAGCTCGACCTGCCCCAGATGCATAAGCAGAAGGCCGACAGCGTGGGCCAGCTGACCAAGGGCATCGAGTTCCTGTTCAAGAAGAACAAGGCTGACTGGATCAAGGGCCACGGCTCCATCGCCGGCCCCGGCAAGGTCCTGGTCAGGACGGAGGACGGTTCCGAGCAGACGCTGGAGGCCAAGAACATCGTCATCGCCACGGGCTCCGAACCCTCCCGCGTGCCGGGCGTGGAGGTGGACCAGCAGCGCATCGTGGACTCCACTGGAGCCCTGGCGATCCCGCAGGTGCCTGGGAAGCTGGTGATCATCGGCGCCGGCATCATCGGGCTGGAGCTGGGCTCGGTGTGGCGCAGGCTCGGTGCGGAGGTCGAGGTAGTGGAGTTCCTGGACCGCATCATCCCCGGCGCCGACGGCGAGATCGCCACCGCCTTCCAGAAGGCGCTGACCCGCCAGGGCTTCACGTTCAAGCTCGGCATGAAGGTCACGGGCGCGACCAGGTCCGACACGGGCGTGACCCTGACCGTCGAGCCCAAGGCGGGCGGCGAGGCGCAGTCGATCGAAGCGGACGTGGTGCTGGTGGCGGTGGGTCGGCGGCCCTTTACCGAGAACCTCGGCCTGGAAAGCGTAGGCGTGAAGCCCGACCCGCGCGGCTTCATCGACACCGATCACTACAAGACCTCAGCGCCGGGCGTTTGGGCCATCGGCGACGTGACCCACGGCCCGATGCTGGCCCACAAGGCCGAGGACGAGGCGGTAGCCTGCATCGAGCTGATCGCGGGCAAGGCGGGCCACGTGAATTACGACGTGATCCCAGGCGTCATCTACACGGCGCCCGAGGTGGCCTGGGTCGGCAAGACTGAAGAAGAGCTGAAGGCGCTGGGTGTGGCCTACAAGGCCGGCAAGTTCCCCTTCACCGCCAACAGCCGCGCCAAGGTCAACCATGAGGCGGAGGGGTTTGTGAAGGTGCTGGCCAACGCCAAAACCGACCGCATCCTTGGCGTCCATATGATCGGTCCTTCGGTCAGCGAGATGATCGGCGAATATTGCGTGGCCATGGAGTTCGGCGGGGCGTCTGAGGACGTGGCGCGTACCAGCCATCCCCATCCCACCCGTTCGGAGGCGTTGCGCCAGGCAGCTATGGGCGTTGAAGGCTGGACGATGCAGGCTTGAGCCGCCGGTTTTCCTCCGCATCGAGGCGAGGGTCGCTGTTCCTGCCGGTCCTGCGCAACCACCGGCGGGCCGAGTGTAGGCGAAGCGACTCAGGTGCACTTGTTTAGAATAGTCCGATGCCCATCACCCCAGTCTCGCTGAAGGCCTACGAGCGCGACTTCGACGGCTTCGCGCGGGACCTCGGCGAGGCCTTCGAGCGCTATGGCTTTGCGGTGATCGGCGACCACGGCCTGCCGGAGCCGGTGCTGGACAGAGCCTTGGCGCAGACCAAGGCCCTCTTTGCCCTACCGGAGGCGCAGAAGCTCCCCTACGCCGTGCCTGGCGGTGCAGGCCAGCGCGGCTATACCCCCTTCGGGCGCGAGGCGGCCAAAGGCGCGACCACCCGCGACCTGAAGGAGTTCTGGCACGTCGGGCGCGACCTGCCGCCGGGCCAACCCTATCGTGCGACGATGCCTGGCAATCTTTGGCCGTCCGAACTGCCGCAGTTCCAGTCCGCCTTGTCGGCGCTGTACGCGGCGCTGGACGATCTGGGCCAACGCGTGCTGCGCGCGATCGCTCATCATCTGAAGCTCGCCGATGACGCCTTCGAGGACTTCACCCGAGATGGCGACAGCATCCTGCGCCTTCTGCACTACCCGCCCGTGGCTGAGGGCGCGCCCGGCGTCCGTGCCGGGGCGCACGAGGACATCGACGCCATCACCCTGCTGCTCGGAGCGGAGGAGGCGGGGCTGGAGCTGCTCGACCGTGACGGACGCTGGCTGGCGATCCAGCCGCCGCCGGGCTCGGTGGTCTGCAACATCGGTGACATGCTGCAGCGGCTGACCAACCATGTGCTGCCGTCGACCACCCACCGGGTGGTGAACCCGCCGCCGGACCGGCGAGGCGTGGCGCGTTATTCCACGCCGTTCTTCCTGCACTTCCGTCCGGACTTCGTCATCCGCACCCTGCCGGGCTGCGTCACGCCGGAGCGGCCGGATCGGTATCCGGAGCCGATCACCGCCCGCGCCTGCCTCCAGCAGAGGTTGCGCGAGATCAAGCTCGCCTGAGTCCTGAGGCTGGTGCGGACGGCGGGGGTCGAACCCGCACTCCAGGGGAAACAGATTTTAAGTCTGTCGCGTCTACCAGTTTCGCCACGTCCGCATCGCACCGCCTATCTGCAACGCCGCCGCCGCCGAGGCCAGCCGGCGAGGGTGGCCTTAACCGTGTTTAAGGAGTTTTCAGCCCATGTCTGGACCTCGACCCGAAAGGGAAGGGGAGTGGACATGAAGGCGTTTCTGCGCGCAGGCCTCGCCACCGCCGCCATGTTCGCCGGCTGCGCGCCCGCCGTGGTCGCCCACGCCGGCGGGTCCGGCTCCAAGGGCGGGAGCAGCTGCAACTGCACCGTGCCCACGCCGCCACCCTGCAATTGCAACGTTCCCACCGGTCATGACGTCAACGTGCCCGGCGTCAACATCACCCCGCCCTCGGTCACCGTGAACTCGCCCAACATCTGGATCTCGACGCCGAACATCGAGGTGCAGTCCGCCGCGGTGTCCTACGCCCAGTCCCAGGCCGACGCCTCCAGCAGCGCGCAGGCGTCCTCGCAGGCGAGCAGCAGCGCCTCGGGTAACGCGTCCGCGAACGGCAGCGCCAATTCGAACGTCTTGTCCAACGCCTTGGCCCAGTCCAATGCAGCCAGCTACGCACTCGGCGGCGGCTCCAGCTTTGCGGCGGGAGAGGGCGCCAGCAGCGTCATCCCCAACTTGGCGGTGGAAGGCGTGGAGACGCCTGAGACGCGTCGTGTCTGCGCGGAGTTCCGCTCCGTGGCCAAGGTGGTGGCGGTCCAGGCGGTGTGCCTGGACGACAAGGCCATCCCGCACCCCGCCTCCCAGGTCATCCCCGACCGCGACCTGCTGCCCTCCTACGAGGGCGAGGTGTTCCGCTGCATCGCCGGCACCCGGATGCAGTACACCCTGGCCGACTACGCCGGCTCCGCCGACTTTGGCCGTGGCCAGAGCATCCCCTGCCTGAAGGGCGAGGCGCTCTACCACTCCGCCACCGGCCAGCTCGCCTGCCGCCCGCAGCGCCCGGCGCGCGACTGCAACGAGCGCTCGCTGCTCCGCCGATATGGCGCTAGCTTCAAGGTGATCCGGGCAGGGGCGCAGCAGTGCGTGGCCTATCGCACAGAGACAGCTGCGGTCGGATCGGGCACGATCGAGTCCATGGTGGTCGACGGCGGCGTCGGCGGGGTCGTGCGCTAAGGCTCGGCGTCACGTCTCCTTTCCTCCTGCGGGAGAAGAGCTATTCCGCCGTCCAGCCGCCATCGATGGAGAGGTTGGCGCCGGTGATCTGGGCCGCCGCGTCGGAGCAGAGGAAGACCGCAAGCGCGGCGACCTCCTCCGGCTTCACGAACTCCTTGGTGGGCTGGGCGTCCAGCAGCACGTCGTTGATCACCTGCTCGCGGGTGAGGCCCCGCGCCTTCATGGTGTCGGGGATCTGGTGCTCCACCAGCGGCGTCCAGACATAGCCCGGCGAAATGCAGTTCACCGTGATCTTGTGGGTGGCGACCTCTAACGCCGCGGTCTTGGTCAGGCCCGCCAGCCCGTGCTTGGCGGTGACGTAGGCCGACTTGAAAGGGCTCGCCGCCTTGGAATGGGCAGAGGCGGTGGAGATGATGCGGCCCCAGCCGCTCGCCTTCATCAGCGGGATGGCCGCGCGCATGGCGTGGAAGGCGGAGGACAGGTTGATAGCGATGATCTGGTCCCACTTCTCGATCGGGAACTCGTCGATCGGGGCCACGTACTGGATGCCGGCGTTGTTGATCAGGATGTCGACCGAGCCGAAGGTCGCATGAGCCTCGGCGATCATGGCGGCGATCTGGTCCGGCTTGGTCATGTCGGCGGCTGAATAGACAGCCTTGACGCCAAACTCGCCTTCTATGGAGGCGCGTTCCTTTTCGATCGCCGCGGCGTCTCCGAAGCCGTTGATCATGACGTTGGCGCCCTCGGCGGCGAGCGCGCGGGCGTAGGAGAGACCGATGCCGCTGGTCGATCCGGTGATTACGGCGTTGCGGAATTTCAGGCTCATGGGCTGTCTTTCGGAGCTGAGGGACGTCAGGCGGTGGGAGAGGTGGCGTCGCCTTGCAGGTGGCCGGCGTCGATCACCTGGACGCCGGGCTTCAGCGGCTGGGTAAGCAGCTCACGATGGCGATCCAATGTCCGCTGCACGTCGGCGACGCCGCTGGCCCAGTGCTCTGTCATGGTCTGGCGGGAGAATTCAAAGTCTTTGGAGCCGCCCTCGTAAGGCTGCTTGCGATAGATCAGCTGCACCACGGTGACGGCGTTCTCTCTGGCGGTCTCGTGCAGGATGGCCAGCTCGGGGTCGTCGGCGCGCTCCTGCGGCAGGCTGTCGAGCAGGGCGCGGAGCGCCGCCTTCACCTCGTGGATGCGCAGGCTGGCGTCGGTGTTCAGCCGCGTGCGGCTGGAAAAGCGGATGTCCTTCTCGCGCTCGTCCACCTCCAGCATGTTGCGGGGCAGGGGACCGCGGGCGTTGAACAGGTCGACCTGGAAGATCAGCAGGTCCTCGTGCTGGTCGTCGTCCAGCACGAACTGCAGCGGCGTGTTGGAGACCAGGCCGCCATCCCAGTAGGCCTCGCCCTCGATCCACACCGGCGCAAAGCCGGGCGGCAGGGCGCCGGACGCCATGATGTGCTCAGGTCCGATCTTCTGATGGGCGCTGTCGAACACCACGGAGTTGCCGGTCTGCACGTTCACCGCGCCGACGCTGAGGCGCGTGCAGCCCGCGTTGATGCGGTCGAAGTCCACGAGCTTCTCCAGCGTCCCGCGGAGCGGCTCGGTGTCGTAGTAGCTGATCGCCTCGCGCGTTCCCTGCGGCCAGAACATGGAGGCGGGCACGCGCGGCGTGAAGAAGCCCGGCGCACCGAGGGTGGCGATGCTGGCCGCGCTCATCTGGTTGATGAAGCTGCGGAATGGATTGAAGTCGATGGCGGCGGGCGAGAAGAACGGCCCAGAGCTGGCCTGGTCCCAGAACGCTCTCATGCGCTCGACACGACGCTCCGGCGGATTGCCGGCGATCAGGGCGGCGTTGATGGCGCCGATCGAGATGCCTGCCACCCAGTTCGGGTCGACTTCGGCGGCCTGCAGGGCCTGGCAGACGCCCGCCTGGTAGGAGCCGAGCGCGCCGCCGCCCTGGAGGACGAGCACGCGGTCGGGG
>CALMGB010000335.1:11711-16103 GCA_937863535.1 uncultured Caulobacteraceae bacterium | reverse complement strand
GCTCAGAGGCCTGCTTGAGGACCTGCAAGCCTGACTTGTGCCGGCGCCGATGCTAATCGGGCGGAGGAACCAGCACGGTCCGCTCGCAGTCACGACGGCGATTGGGAGCGGGCGTGTTGGCGCAGGTGACATAGGCGGAGACGCCGGTCGCCCCAGGCGGCCCGGGGTCCAGCCTGGCCGCTTCCGCAGCCGACCCCACCTGCGGCCCGGCCGAGGTGGTGAAGGCGAGGTCGAAGGGCTCCGCCGGCTTGCCCGACAGACCGATGAAGCCCCGGCCCTCGTCGCGCCTGAAGCGCATCCGGTAACTGGTGGACGGCTCCAGGCGGCACTGCATGACGAAGCTGCGCCGTCCGGGTAGCTCCCATGTCCCGTCGGGCTGGCAGGGATCGCTCTCGCCCCCGTCCGCCGTCACTTCGGAAAAGCAGCTCATGGGTGCATCAAAGCTCACCCGCACCCGAACGAAGCCAGGCGCCGCCACCCCGCCCTGAGCCGGGTAGCTGTCCACCACCCGGGGCGGTCCGTCGCCCGGATAGCGGACCGGATCGGGCGTGGGACATACGTTGGCGACGACGACGATGGCCTTGCGCGCCTTGACCACCACCTCGTCGGAGCGGGCCGGCGACGGGACGCTAGGCTGGCCGCCGGCCAGTCCCATCCAGGCGGCGGCGAAGGCGATCCATGGGTTCATGCCGAGCATGTAGGAAGGGCCGGCCCCCTATTAGGGCTGGTGCGGTCGAGAAGATTCGAACTTCCACGGGTGTTACCCCACAAGCACCTCAAGCTTGCGCGTCTACCATTCCGCCACGACCGCTCGCTTCGGAGGCGCGGACCTAGCAAACGCCGGCCGCCCTGTGAAGGGGTTCCGCCGATCAGCCCCCGGCGATGAAGTCGTAGACGTTGGCGGCGCGGGTCACGCTGATGGCGATGCGATCTTCGTTGATTTGGATCTCCCCCCTGGCCACGGGATGGTTGTTGGCCAGGATCCAGACCTCGTCATTCTCCCGCGCATCAAGGGCGATCACCGCCCCGCGCCCCATCCGGAGCAACTGCTGCATGGGCAGGGTGCTGCGACCGAGCAGCACGGAAATCTCGACCTGCACCGACTCGATCTGGCTCAAACGCGCGACATCCCCGCACAGCCCTTGCACAACTAGGCCGCCAGGCCAAACTGCCTGATCATGATGACTTCGGCGTTAAGTCGCCCGCTCGCGGAGGCCCTCGCCGCCGACGAGCCTCCTGACGGTTTCGGCATGCGGCGCACGGACGGGGCGAGCGTCGAGTGGGCGATCTCGACCGAGCCGGTTCCCTACCTCGCCGTCGTCGCCGCCATGGAGGCCAGGGCGCTGGCCATCGCGGAGGGCCGGGCGGCCGAGCTGGTCTGGCTGCTGGAACACCCGCCGCTCTACACCGCCGGAGTCTCCGCCAAGGCCGCCGACCTGCTGGCGCCGGGCGGCTTGCCCGTGTTCGAGAGCCGACGCGGCGGCCAGTACACCTATCACGGCCCGGGTCAGCGGGTGGCCTATGTCATGCTCGACCTGGGGGCGCGTAGACGCGACGTGAGCGCCTTCGTCCGCACGCTGGAAGCTTGGATCATCGACACGCTGGCGACCTTCAACGTGAAGGGCGAGTTGCGCCCCGGCCGCGTGGGCGTATGGGTCGACCGCACCGTCGCCGGCGGTTCGCCACGGGAGGACAAGATCGCCGCCGTCGGCGTGCGCCTGCGCCGCTGGGTTTCCTTCCACGGGATCAGCCTGAACGTGGAGCCGGACCTCGCCCACTTCGCCGGCATCGTCCCCTGCGGCCTGCGCGAGCACGGCGTGACGAGCCTGGTGGACCTAGGCCTGCCCATCACCCTGGACGAGGCGGACGCAGCGCTGAAGGCGAGCTTCGCGCGCGTGTTCGGCGCCGTCACCGGGGCCCCCGCGCCGGACCTCGGCTGAACGCAAAAGGGGCGGGACCTCACGGCCCCGCCCTCTCCTGCTCAGGCCACGCCGCCTGGAAGGCGGCGCAGATGTCGTCAGGCCTGCGCGACCGTGGACGGCTCGACCTTGACGCCCGGCCCCATGGTCGAGCTGAGCGCGATCTTCTTGATGTACTGGCCCTTGGCGCCCGAGGGCTTGGCCTTGGACAAGGCGTCGACCATGGCTCGCACGTTGGCGAGCAAGGCGTCGTCGGTGAAGCTGACCTTGCCGATGCCAGCGTGCACGATGCCCGCCTTCTCGACCCGGAACTCCACCGCACCGCCCTTGGCGTCCTTGACGGCCTGGGCGACGTTGGGGGTGACGGTGCCGACCTTGGGGTTGGGCATCAGGCCACGGGGGCCCAGCACCTTACCCAGGCGACCCACCAGGGCCATCATGTCGGGGGTGGCGATCACCCGGTCGAACTCCAGGAACCCGCCCTGGATGCGCTCGACCAAGTCCTCGGCGCCCACGATATCGGCGCCCGCGGCCTCGGCCTCGGCCGCCTTGTTGGCGCGGGCGAAGACGGCGACGCGGACGTCACGACCCGTGCCCGACGGCAGGTTGACGACGCCGCGGACCTGCTGGTCCGCATGGCGGGGATCGACGCCGAGGTTGACGCTGATCTCCACCGACTCGTCGAACTTGGCCTTGGCGTTGGCCTTCACCGCGGTGATGGCCTCCTCAAGGGCGTGGAGTTTGTTGGCGTCCACGCTCCAGGCCTGTTCGCGCTTGGTGAGCTTGACTTGTGCTTGCTTGGCCATGGGTTCAGTCCACCACTTCCAGGCCCATGGAGCGCGCCGAACCCTCGATGATGCGGGAGGCGGCGTCCATGTCGGCGGCGTTGAGGTCCTTCATCTTCTTCTCGGCGATCTCACGGCACTGGGCGCGGGTGACCTTGCCCACCACTTCCTTGCCGGGGTTCTTGGAGCCCGACTTCAGGCCGATTGCCTGCTTGATGAAAAAGGTCGCCGGCGGCGTCTTGGTGACGAAGGTGAACGACTTGTCCTGATAGACTGTGATCACCGTCGGTAGGGGGGTGCCCTTCTCCATGTCGGCCGTGCGTGCGTTGAACTCCTTGCAGAAGCCCATGATGTTGACGCCGCGCTGGCCCAGCGCAGGCCCGATCGGCGGCGAGGGCGTGGCGGATCCGGCCTTCACCTGCAGTTTGACGTAGCCCAATATCTTCTTAGCCATGATCTCCTCCTGGCGGCGGCGGGACGATTCCCGCCTTCAGTGAGCCGTGGTGCGGGGTGACGCCCCTCCCACGGGTTTGCGGCGGCCCAGGCCGCCGCTGCGATCAGATGAACGAGGCGGGGCTCAGCCCGCGCCTTTCTCCACCTGTCCGTATTCCAGCTCCACCGGCGTGGCGCGGCCGAAGATGGAGACGGTGACGCGCAGGCGCGCCCGATCCTCGTCCACCTGCTCCACAGAGCCGACGAAGCTCTGGAACGGGCCGTCGGTGACGCGCACCTGCTCGCCGATGTCGAAGCGGATGGTGGGCTTGGGCCGCTCCACTCCCTCCTCAACCGCGCCCAGGATGCGCTGCACCTCCTTCTCGGAGACGGGCGCGGGCTTTGACTGGGAGCCCAGGAAGCCGGTCACCTTGGGGGTGTTCTTCACCAGCACATAGGCCTCGTCCGACAGCTCCATCCGCACCAGCACGTAGCCGGGGAAGAACTTGCGCTCGGAATTGAACTTCCGACCCCGGCGAATTTCCACCACGTCTTCGGTGGGGACCACGATCTCGGAGAAGTGGTCGCCTATGCCTTGTTGCTTGGCTTGGTCGCGAATCGCCTCGGCCACCTTCTTCTCGAAGTTGGAGTAGGCGTGGACGATGTACCACTTGTGGTGCGGGTTGGCCGGAGGGCCTGGAGGCAGGTGCGGGGCGGCGGTTGTGGTGCTGGTCATGATCTCTGTCCTCAGCCCGCGAGCCGGAGGAACTGCTGCATCAGGAAATTGAGCGACCCGTCCACGACGGAGAAGAAGATGGCGGTGATGACCACCATGATGGCGACCATCACCGAGGTGATCCAAGTCTCCTTCCAGGGCGTCCAGGTGACCTTGCGGCCCTCGACCTGCACCTCGCGCCAGAACTGCTGCGGGCTGGTGCGGCGCTTGGGAGCAGGCGCCGGCACGACCTTGGCGGCCACGGGCGCGGCCTTGGCGGCGGGCGCGCGGGTGGACTTGGTCACCGGCGTTTTGGCCGGCGTCTTCACGCCTTGATCCTTAGCCATCGGACGGCTCGCAAATCCTACGCTCTAGCGGGGGTCGAGACCCCCATATGGGTCCGCGTCGCAGAAACGGCAGCGCCGCGGAAAAGATGGGCGAGATGGCAGGAGTGGGGGGACTCGAACCCACGACCCTCGGTTTTGGAGACCGATGCTCTACCAGCTGAGCTACACTCCTAAGCCGGCCGAAGCCCGAAGGG
>CALMGB010000335.1:3857-11701 GCA_937863535.1 uncultured Caulobacteraceae bacterium | reverse complement strand
CTCCGCCACTACCAAGTGCGCCGGATACGGAAAGCCGCCGACGCCCACGGCTTTGGCCGAGCGCGGGGATGTACCAGCGGCCGGGCGACCGCGCAACGGGTCAGCGGTGGAGGTGGAGTCGCGCCCCTCACATTCGGCTTCATCGTGAGCCTGTCGAAGGACGAGACGATTGTCGCCGTCTGCACATACGACCTACTTGCCTGGAAGTCCGGCCGCCTGTTCGACCCGCAGCGCCAAAGCGAGGGCGGCAAGTCCCTCCTCGCCCGTCACCACCGACCGACGCGCCCTTCCCTGCACCGCGGCTACGAAGCCGCTGACGCTCGCCCCCAGCGGATCGCGGCCCTCGGGCGAGGCGGCGAACAGCGAATCCAGGGCGAACGGGGCGGAGTTGGCGAAGGAGGGCGCGAGGAAGTCCACGTCCACGACGCCGGACGGGTACTCCAGATGCATGGTCCGCTCCCGGGCGGCGGCGATCCGGGAAGCCTGAAGCGCTGCGCTCAAGCCGCTGCGGAAGACGATCTCGGCGCGGACCTCGTCGAACTCGCCCGAGGCCGTGACCGACAGGATGTCGTCGCCGGCGAGTTGCAGGGCGAGGTCCAGGTCGTGGATCATCAGGTCCAGCACGCAGGATACGTCGCGCGAACGCGGACCCGGCAGGCCCCGGCGCACCGACATCAGCCGCCGCGGCGGCTCGGGCGTGTCGAGCAGGCCCATGGCGGCGAACGTCACCCGCTCCTGGTGACCGCAGGCGAGCACTAGCCGGCGCCGGCCGGCATGCTCCACCAGCGCCGTGCCGGTCTCCAGCGTGCGGGCGAGCGGCTTTTCGACATAGAGGTGGCGGCCGGAGGCTATCGCCTCCTCGGCCACATCGGCGTGGGTCGAGGCTGGACTGGCGATCGTCACCATGTGACAGGCGTCCAGAAGATCCTGCAGGCTGTCGAAGGCGCGCACGCCGAGGTCAGCCGCGAGCTCGCGCGCCCGCGCCGTGTCGGGGTCGAAGACGCCGGCCAGCGTCACGTCCGGCAGGCTGGCGTACTTGCGGGCGTGGAAGCTGGCGAAGACGCCGGCGCCGACGACGCCGGCCTTGAGATCGGTCATGGGATCGGCCATTGCAGGGTCCACCGGAAGCGCCGCCTTCTAGTGGGCCCTACGAGCTTTGTCGCGCTCGCCGCTCGGCCGTCATCCACTCGCCAAGGACCGTACCCGTGACCCGCCTGTTCAACGCCTATGTCATGGTGGACTGGAGCGCGGCGGGCTCGCCCAAGACCGGCAAGGACTCCGTCTGGATCGGCGTGCTGAAGCGCGACATCCGCTTTCGCCCGACCTTCGAGGCCTTCAATCCGCCCACCCGCGCGGCGGCCGAGAAGCAGTTGCTGGACGTCATGACCGACCTGCGGCGGCGCAACGACCGCTCCCTGGTCGGCTTCGACTTCTCCCTCGGCTACCCGGCCGGGACCGCCGAGATGCTGAAGCTGAAGACGCCGACGTGGGAGGCGATGTGGACCTTCCTGGCCGCCAACGTCGTGGACAAGGCGGACAACACCAACAACCGCTTCGCGGTGGCGGCCAAGATCAACCGGCTGATGACCGATCAGCCCTGGCCATTCTGGGGCGCACCGCCGAAGGACACTCAGCGCTGGCTCACCTCTACCAAGCCGTCCGTGCCTGCAGACTTCCCCCTCGCCAACCTCCGCCAGGCCGAGATCGCCACCCAAGGCGTCGGCAAGGCTGCGGCCAAAAGCGTGTGGCAGCTGTTCGGCAACGGCACTGTCGGCAGTCAGACCCTGGTGGGCGTGCCGGCGGTGCGCCGCTACCTGGAGAGCATGGGCGACAAGGCGCAGGTCTGGCCGTTCCAGACGGGGTGGAGAGCGCTCTCGCCGGTGGACGTGCATGCGCTGGAGGCCGTGGTGGCGGAGGTCTATCCCGCCCTTGTCCCCGCCACGCCCGAACCCGGCGAGATCGCCGACCGGGCGCAGGTGCGCACCCTTTGCGAGCACTTCGCCAGGATGGACGAGCAGGGCCGGCTAGGCGCGGCGTTCGCGCCGCCGCCAGACGCCGATGAGGCTCTGCGCGAACAGGTGGAGCGCGAGGAAGGTTGGATACTGGGCGCCTGAATTCTCTCCCCTTGCGGCGGAGGGAGACACGCGGTCTTAAGTTTGCACGCTTACAAGTCCATCCGCTGCAACGCGTGGACCTGCGCCAAGATGAGACACACCACCCTCGCCTTCGCCGCCATGCTGGCGTTCGCCGCCGGCCCGGCCGTCGCCCAGAACCCGGTGCAGATCGAACATGCCAAGGCGGGGGCCAGCTGCCCCCGCTGCAACCTGTTCCAGGCGGACTTCTCCAACGTGCAAATCAAAGGTCGAAGTTTCGCCGGAGCGCGCCTGCGCCAAGCCGACATGTCCACCGCCGAGATCACCCACACCGACTTCGCGGGCTCCGACCTTCGCGACGTGAACGCCTATGGCGCGGTGCTGGGCGGCTCCAACTTCGCAGGCGCCAACCTGGTGAACGCGAGTCTGGTGGGGACCTATCTGCAGGGCGCAAACTTCCGCGGAGCTCACCTGGCCGGAGCCAACTTCTCGGGCGCTGAAATGGACCGTGCGGTGGGGCTCACCCAAGCCCAGGTGGCCGAGGCCTGTGGCGACGCGGCGACCACCGCACCCCCTGGGCTGCGCCTTCCCGCCTGCCGCTAAGGAACAGCCGGCGGATTACCCCGAATTAAGTGGCGCCAAGGCGCGCCTGGCCCCACATCTGAGTCCAAGAGGCTGGCTCTGCTAGCCCGGGAGTTCCAGATCGTGCGGCAGCTAGGTATAGTCTTAATCTCTGCTTTGACGCTGCTGGGCGCGACAGCAACCGTGCAGGCCGCTGACAAGGACGTGGCGCGCCGTGTGGCGCTGGGCGGCTCGTGCCAGCGCTGCCAGTTCTCCGGCCGCCAGCTAGTGGGAGCGAGCTTCGCCGGCGGCGACTTCGACCATTCGGCGCTGGTGGGGGCCGACCTTCGCGGCGCTTCGGTGATCGGCTCCGACTTCTCCTGGTCCGACTTCACCCGTGCGAACATGCAGGGGGCCAGCGTGCCGGGATCGGATTTCCAGGGCTCGTTCTTCAATAACGCCGCCATGAGCGGCCTAGAAGGCCAGGGCGCCAACTTCGCGCGCGCCACCCTGAACGGCGCTCAGCTGAAGGGGGCCGAACTCCAAGGCGCCAACCTGTCGAACGCGTCCGCCGAGGGGGCGGACTTCAGCTCGGCGGAACTGCAGGGAGCGATGCTGAAGGGCGGCCGCTTCCAGCGCGCGAGCTTCCGCAGCGCCGAGCTTCAGGGCGTCGGTTTCGGCGGCGCCGACCTGACCGGCGCAGACTTCCGCAACGCCGAGCTGACCGGGACCGACATGCGCGGGACAGACTGGTCGCAGGTTCGCGGCCTGACCCAGGACCAGCTCGATGAGGCCTGCACCGACGCTCACCTGCGCCTGCCTCCCGGCCTGCGCGGCGGCGGTTGCCGCCTGGGCCATACGCACGCGGTGAGCCCAAGGCCGCCGGCTCCGCCCATGCCGCCGGCTCCGCCTCCGCCGCCGCACAGCTTCTGACGGACGTCAGACCACCGCGATGCGGTGGTCGACCTGGAGCACGCCGGCCACGGTGGCCAGACGCTTTTTGGTCTGCTCGCCAAGCGTCAGGTCCTGCGCATCCTTGTCCACGCTGAGCAGCAGGCCCCTGCCGTCCAGGCCCAGGCGCGACTGGAACAGCAGGTTCGCGCTGCGTCCGGAGAGATCGCAACCCAGCCGCATCGCGGCGCCCAAGGCCCGGGCGCGCCGCACCCGCTCCGGCGACAGCAGCCGCTCCATCCACGGGTTGGCAGGCGGCGCAACGGTGAAGCGAGCGAATACGGCGGCAGCCAGATAGGCCCGCTCCGCATGGGTCTGTCCGGGGGTGGGCGCGCGCAGGACCTGGTCGAAGGCGAGGTCTGCGCGGTGGTCGGGGTGCAGCCGCGCGCCCATGTCGGCCAGGCGGCACGCCGCAGCCATCAGCACCCCGTCGCGTCCGGTCTCGAACAGGGGCGGCAGGCTCGCCCACATGGGCTCCAGCCACGCCTGGAGCACGCGGCCGAGATGCTCGGCGGCCCCTTGGCGCACGCCGATCGCCGCACAGCCCTCCACAAGCGGGTCGCGCCCGCGCACCTCTGCGGGGATGGCGCCCAGCAGCAGGCCCTCGCGCAGCCCGAATGCGGAGAAGGAGATGCGCTCGAACCCCAAGGTCTCCACCATCGCCTCCAGCACCATGGCGGCGTAGGGCAGCGTCTCCGCCCGCTTCCTGGTGACGCCGGGCATGCGCTCCAGAGAGGCGCGAGACTGCTGGGCGACAAAGCGCGCCGCCTCCAGCGCATCGCGCCCGCTCATCTCGTACTGGTGCACGATGCGCAGGGGATAGCGGGTCGCGTCCATGTGGATCAGGGCGATGTTGCGCCAGGCGCCCCCCACCGCGTGCAGGCAGACGGCGGAGTAGGCCGGCGCGGCCTCAGCCAGGCGCGCGCGGATGGTGCGGCCCAGCGCCGGCGGATCGATCGGTCCAGGCGCACCCAGGGCGAAGGGTCCAAGCGGCAGGGTTGTCCCCAAGCCCGGCCGCCCGTCGGCGAGGCGCACCAGTTCCAGGCTGGAGCCGCCAAGGTCGCCCACCACGCCTTCCGCCTTCGGCTGGCCGGCGATGACGCCGAGGGCGGAGTAGTGGGCCTCGTCCTCGCCGGAGAGGACGCGGATGATCAGGCCGGTCTCGGCGCGAACCCTGTCCACGAACACACCGCCGTCGCGGGCTTCCCGCACGGCGGCGGTGGCGGCGCAGAACACCCGGGCTGGACCCGCGCCGTCCACCACGGCCCGGAAGCGACGCAGCGCGGCCATGGCTGCGACGACGCCTTCGGGGGCGAGCCGCCCGGTCTCGGCGAGATGGCGGCCGAGGCCGGCCAGGACCTTCTCGTTGTAGACCTGCCAGATGGCGCGGCCTTCCAGCCTGTACAGTACCAGGCGCACGGAGTTTGAGCCGACGTCAATCACCGCCACGTCACAGCTGGCGCGCTCTTCGGAGGCGGTCACGCTGAGCGTGTCACCGGATCGAACAGCCCCAGGCGCAAGCTCAGGCATCTCAGTCGGCCTCAGGAGGAGGCGAAACCCGGCAGCGGTGGTGGGGGCGCCCCACGTCTCAGCGCCGCGGGCCCACGTGATCGAACGCCCGAGGCAGTATCTTGCCGTTCTTCCCCCGTCCCGAGAGGCTGGGATTGGTCATGAAATAGTCGTGGGCGGAGAAGGGCTTGCGGACGCCCGCGGTGTCGTAGCGCCTGTAGGTGCCGTCGGAGCAGAGGGTCCAGGTCTGCGCCTCGTCGTTCAGGTTGGCGACCATGATCTGATTCAGGACCTGCTGGTGGACGGTGGGATTCTCCACCGGCACCAGGGTCTCGATGCGGCGGTCGAGGTTCCGCGGCATCCAGTCGGCCGAGGAAATGAAGACCCGCGCCTCGGGGCTCGGCATGGGCCGGCCGTTGGCGAAGCAGACGATGCGGCCGTGCTCCAGGAAGCGGCCGACGATGCTCTTGACGTGGATGTTCTCCGACAGGCCGGGCACGCCGGGACGAAGGCAGCAGATGCCGCGCACCACCAGGTCGATCCGCACGCCCTCCTGGCTGGCGACGTACAGGGCGTCGATGATCTCGCGGTCGACCAGGGAATTCAGCTTGGCCCAGATCACCGCGGGCTTGCCGGCGCGGGCGTTCTCGGCTTCGGCCGCGATCTGGGCCAGCAGCGAAGCCTTCAGGCTGATGGGCGAGATCGACAGCTTCTCCAGCCCCTCGGGGCGGGCGTAGCCGGTGATGAAGTTGAACACCTTGCTGGCGTCTCGCGCCATGGCCGGGTCGCAGGTGAACAGCGACAGGTCGGTGTAAACGCGCGCGGTGATCGGGTGGTAGTTGCCGGTGCCGAAGTGGCAGTAGGTCTGAAGCGCCTCGCCCTCGCGCCGCACGACGATGCTGATCTTGGCGTGGGTCTTGTACTCGATGAAGCCAAAGACGACGTGGACGCCGGCCCGCTCCAGGTCGCGCGCCCATTTCAGGTTATTGGCCTCGTCGAAGCGGGCCTTGATCTCCACCAGGGCGGTGACGTTCTTGCCCCGGTCGGCGGCGTCGATCAGGGCGGCCACGATGGGGCTGTCGGAACTGGTGCGGTAGAGCGTCTGCTTGATGGCCAGAACATTGGGGTCGGCGGCCGCCTGGCGCAGGAACTGCACCACTGCATCAAAGCTCTCGTAGGGGTGGTGGACCAGGATGTCCTTCTCGGTGATCGCTGCGAAGCAGTCGCCGCCGTGCTCCAGGATGCGCTCGGGGAAGCGTGGCTCGTAGGGCGTGAACTTGAGGTCTGCGCGCCCGGCGGGTATCAGCTCGGAGAGTTGCGACAGGCCAAGCAACCCCTCGGTGACCACCACCTCCTCGGGATGGCACTGCAGGTTCCGCAGGATCAGGTCCTGCAGCTCCTGGGGCATGGAGGCTTCCAGCGCGATGCGCACCACCGAGCCCCGGCGGCGCTGGCGCAGCAGGGCCTCGAACTCGCGCACTAGGTCCTCGGCCTCTTCTTCCAGCTCCACGTCGCTGTCGCGGATGATCTGGAAGACGCCCTGGGCCTGGACCTCGCACTCAGGGAACAGGCGGTCCAGGAAGAGCGCCACCAAGGTCTCCAGAGGTACGAAGCGGCGATCGCTCCGGGGCGACTTGCGCGCCTCGCCAAGCTTGAGCTGCCAGAACCGGCGCACCTGGTTGGGCATGGGCACCAGGGCGAAGAAGGTTTTGCCATCGCTGGCCCGCTTCAGCTTCAGGGCCAGGGCGAACGCGAGGTTGGGCAAGAATGGAAACGGGTGGGCCGGATCGATGGCCAGTGGCGTGAGCACCGGGAACAGCTGGGTCGAGAAGACCGGCTCCAGGCCTTCCCGGTCGGCCGGCGTGATCCCGCCCAACTCGATCACGTGCAGTTTCTCGCGGGCGAGTTCGCCTCGAAGGGTGCGCCAGATGCGGCTCTGGGCGCCCATCAGCTCGGTAGCGGCGGCGCTGACGCGGGTGAGCTGTTCGGACGGAGTCAGCCCGTCCTGGCTCACCACCCGCACCCCCTCGCGCACTTGGCCCTTCAGGCCGGCGATGCGAACCATGTAGAACTCGTCCAGGTTGCTGGCCGAGATGGAGAGGAACCGAAGCCGCTCCAGCAGCGGATGGCGCTTGTTCTCGCTCTCCTCCAGCACGCGTTCATTAAAGCGCAGCCAGGAGAGTTCGCGGTTGAAAAAGCGCTCCGTGGAATTCAGCAGCGCGACGTCGAGCCTGGGCTCGGCCGACTTCGGCGCCGGCGGGACTGGAGCCGCCTCGGGCTCCAAGTGGACGATCTCGCTCATATCCAATGCATCTACGCCGCCCGAGGCGACCCTTTCGTGAAAAACGCGCCGCCTCAGCCCGTCGCTTCGACCGGCTCTTCCCCGAGCACGAGCCGGGCCAAAGCGCGCGACGCCCGGCGGCCGGTGGCGTCAGCCGCCTCGTCCAGGCGAGCGACGATAGACTGGGCGCTCTGGGCTGAGCGTTCGATGCGTCTGAGGAGATAAGCGAGAAGCTCCGCGCTCGGCCTGATGTTCCGCTCGAAGAAGAACTTGTCCAGCATGGCGGTGAGCACCGGATCGTCCGGCTCCTCGATGTACGCCGTCGGCAAGGCGTTAAGGCGCGAGCGCAGGTCAGGCAGATGCACTGGCCACTGACTCGGCGCGACCCGCGACGTCAACAGCAGGCCGCCGCCGGGCCGCAGCGACCGGTTCAGCAGGTGGAACAGGGT
>CALMGB010000335.1:0-3847 GCA_937863535.1 uncultured Caulobacteraceae bacterium | reverse complement strand
CGGCGAGCGTCTCGTCGGCCAGCCGGCCACCGGCGTCCTCGACCAGCACCGGCCCGTCGCCCACCATGTCCACCCCGTCCAGCGGGAAGGACGCCGCGCCGGTCCGCTCGGCCCAGATGGCGGCGAGGTGCGTCTTGCCCGAGCCGGGCGGCCCCACCAGCGCCAGCGCCCCGCCCCGCCAGTCCGGCCAGCCGTCCAGGGTCTCGACAGCGAGCACGTTGGAGCGGGAGCCGACGAACGCCGCTCGCGCATGGTTGGGCGTCCGCTCCAGACTCAGTCGCAGCTGAGCTGACACGCACAGGCTCCGGGGTTGGACATCGACTGTGTCTAGCAGAGGGCGGCGAGGGCGTCACCCGCGATGGGAGGCCCGCTTGACATCCAACAGGCCCCATGGCCCATCCGCCTCGTCCAGAATCCTGACACCAGCCCCCAGCGCACAACCGCTTGGGCGGCCGAAAGCCCCGCCATGCACGCCTACCGTTCCGACACCTGCGGCGCCCTGCGCGCCTCCGACGTAGGGCGTGGCGTACGCCTGTCCGGCTGGGTGCACAGGAAGCGGGACCATGGCGGGCTGATGTTCATCGACCTGCGCGACCACTACGGCGTGACCCAGCTGGTGCTGTCGCCCACCACCCCGGGCTTCGCCGCCGCCGAACGTACCCGGGCGGAGAGCGTCGTCCGCATCGACGGCGAAGTGGTGGCCCGCACGCCGGAGACGGTGAACCCGAACCTGCCGACCGGCGAAATCGAAATCCGGGTCACCGCCTTCGAAGTGCTGTCGGAAGCCGCGGAACTGCCGGTGCCCGTGTTCGGAGAGCCGGATTATCCCGAGGAACTGCGGCTGAAGTACCGCTACCTGGACCTCCGCCGCGACAGCCTCCACGCCAACATCGTGCTGCGCTCCCAGGTGATCGCCAGCCTGCGGCGGCGGATGACCGAGCAGGGCTTCACCGAGTTCCAGACCCCGATCCTCACCGCCTCCTCGCCTGAGGGCGCGCGCGACTACCTGGTGCCCTCGCGCCTCTATCCAGGCCAGTTCTACGCGCTGCCCCAGGCGCCGCAGCAGTTCAAGCAGCTGCTGATGGTCTCCGGCTTCGACCGCTACTTCCAGATCGCACCCTGCTTCCGCGACGAGGCGGCGCGCGCCGACCGCTCGCCTGGCGAGTTCTACCAGCTCGACATGGAGATGAGCTTCGTCACCCAGGACGACGTGTTCGCGGCCATCGAGCCGGTGATGCGCGGCGTGTTCGAGGAGTTCGGGGCTAGCCGGCGCGCCACCCCCGCTCCGTTCCCGCACATCCCCTTCCGCGAGGCCATCCGGAAGTACGGCTCCGACAAGCCGGATCTGCGCAACCCCATCGAGATGCAGGACGTGTCCGAGCACTTCCGCGGCGGCGGCTTCGGCGTCTTCGCCCGCATCCTGGAGAACCCGAAGGCGCAGATCTGGGCCATTCCGGCCGTCGGCGGCGGCTCCAGAGCCTTCTGCGATCGCATGAACGACTGGGCCAAGGGCGAGGACCAGCCGGGGATGGCCTACATCTTCTGGCGCGAGGGCGAGGACGGCGGCGCAGGCCCGGTGGCCAAGAACCTCGGGCCCGAGCGCACCGAGGCGCTGCGTGGGCAGATCGGGTTGAAGGCGGGCGACGCCGTGTTCTTCGCCGCGGGCGAGCCCGACGCCTTCTACAAGTTCGCGGGCCTTGCGCGCACCAAGGTCGGGACCGACCTCGGGCTCGTAGATGTGGACCAGTTCAAGTTCTGCTGGATCGTGGACTTCCCCATGTACGAGTGGAACGAAGACGGCAAGAAGATAGACTTCTCCCACAACCCCTTCTCCATGCCGCAGGGCGAGATGGCGGCGCTGGAGAGCCAGGACCCGCTCGACATCCTGGCCTACCAGTACGACATCGTCTGCAACGGGGTGGAGCTGTCGTCCGGCGCGATCCGGAACCACAAGCCGGAGATCATGCTCCGCGCCTTCGAGATCGCCGGCTATTCGGCCTCCGAGGTCGAGGCCCGCTTCGGCGGCATGCTGAACGCCTTCCGCTACGGCGCGCCCCCCCACGGCGGCATCGCGCCGGGCGTCGATCGAATCGTCATGCTGCTGGCGGGCGCCGCCAGCATTCGCGAGGTGATCGCCTTCCCGCTGAACCAGCAGGCCCAGGACCTGATGATGCAGGCCCCCTCCCCGGTCAGCGACCAGCAGCTGAAGGAGCTGCACATCCGGGTGGCGCAGCCGATCAGGGGGTAGGCGCCGGGCCCGAAAGCCTCGTCCTTCGACAAGCTCAGGATGAGGCTTTGCTACTGAAGGCGCTGAGTCGGAAGGGTCCTGGCGCCTGCAAGCGCCTCATCCTGAGCTTGTCGAAGGACGAGGCGCCACACACCCGACTCATATGGAGAGCGTCAGCACCCCCGTCCGCACCGGCGTCAGCTCGCGCCACCCCGCCACCAGCTCCCTGTACGCCTCGCCCACAGGCCGGATCTTGCGATCCAGATCGAACAGCCCCAGCGGGTTCACCACGCCTCGCGCTTCGCGCAGCATGGTGTCCCAGTCCACCTGGTCGGTGATCGAGTACCAGGTGAAGCCCACGATCGGCACGCCGGCCTCGCGCACGCGGAGCACGTTGGCGAACTCCTTGCGGAGCCAGCGCACCGCCGCTCCGTCGCCGGTCTCGGCGAAGTTGGTCTCGGTATGCATGACGGGGATGCGGTAGCGTTCGAAGTACTGGCGGGTGATCTCGCTGTAGCCCAGCACGTCCGGTGCGCTCTCCAGGCTGCCGTCCGGCAGCACCCACTGCTCGGAGACCGGATAGTAATCGTTGCCGATGATGCAGCGGGCCTTGGTCGTGTTGTGTTGGAAGAAGTCGTACTCTTCCCGCGTCATGCCGTTGTCGAGCAGGTACTGGTACATACCCGCATCCACCTGGCGGCCGTAGTTCAGGTCCAGCGACAGGAAACGGTGGCGATTGTGGAAATCTTGGCGCTCAAGCGCCGAGGGCAGCACGGCGTGGTAGTGCTCCGACGACTCGCTCTGCACGAAGATGGCGTCGGGGCGTACCTCCAGGATCGCGCGCATGGCCAAGACGTTGGCGCGCACCATGTGCTTCAGCGCGGTGACGAAGCTGCGGTCGCCGGTCAGCTGCTCGTTCCACCAGCCGGTGAGGGCCGAGAACTTGGCGCAGATATACATCTCGTTCACCGGCGTGAAGATTTGCACCCAGGGATAGCGCTCGGCGAAAGCGCGGGCGTAACCCTCGAACAGGCGCGGGAAGTCCGGGTTCTGGAAGTCGCCGATCCAGTCCGGCACGCCGAAGTGGCACAGATCGGCGATGGGCGTGATCCCGCGCCGCCGCAGCTCGCCGAACGTCTCGTCGGCGAAGCTCCAGTCGTAGCGGCCTTCCCCTAAGAAGGTCGAGAAGAGTTGCGGGCCGTAGCGGAGGAACCGCAAGCCCAGTTCCTGCACGCAATCGAAGTCCTCGCGCCATCGGGCGTAGTGGCCGCAGGCCTCGTACTCGTCCAGCCGCTTGCCGCCCGCGAGTATAGGGGCGCTGTTCTCCACGCCGGTGGCGAACATGAAGCCGGTCATCGCCGCTGCTCCACCAGTCGGCCATCCTCAAGCGCGAACACCCGGTCCATGAAGTCGGCCAGGGGCAGGTTATGGGTGGCGATAAGGCAGGCGACGCCGCGCAGCCGCGCCAAGTCGAACAGGCTCTGGAACACCGCGCCCGAGGTGGTGGGGTCGAGGTTGCCCGTGGGCTCGTCGGCGAGCAGCAGGCGCGGCTGGTTGGCCAAGGCCCGGGCGATGGCCACCCGCTGCTGCTCGCCGCCGGAGAGTTGCGCCGGGTAAGCG
>CALMGB010000334.1 GCA_937863535.1 uncultured Caulobacteraceae bacterium | reverse complement strand
ACAATATTGTTACTGAGTTACAAATTGGTGAATTGTTTGACGACCCTAAAGGAACGACTTTACCCTCCGCGATATTTAAGGGGATCGAGTTCTGGACACCGGGTGAAACAGATGCGTTCGCTGCGCGCTTCGCTAATGAAATTGAGCGCCTCAATACAGAGTTTCCTAGCGACTGGTTGTACGTCCACCCGGTAAAGCTCAGTCGCTGGAGCTAGGAAAGCTCCCGACCAGATTACTTATGCCTTGGTAGGCCGTTCCGATAGATAGTCCGGTGTTTGACCAAAGTAATCAGGCCTATTCAAGCTGGATGCGAGGACGCTGCCCGCTCGTTACGCAAAGACCTTTCACGTGCCATGCTGGCTGACAAGCTCGTCCAGCAATCCTCAATCATCACCTGAATTGAGATGCGGGCTTGGGCTTACCGGTTCTAGAGCGTCGGGCCTGAATTGGGAATCGAGGGATTTCCTGTTCGGGCGAAGCATGACTCACCATGGTTGGAGGTGGATCATGGGCAAGGGCTATTCGTTGGATCTGCGGGCGTTGATCGTGGCGCACGTTGCGGCCGGCGGGTCGAGACGTGGGGCTGCCTGGCAGTTCTCGGTGAGCGACAGCTGCGCGGTGAAGCTGGTTGCGCGCGTGGCGCGGACAGGGTGTGCGGAGCCGGCGCGCCAGGGACGGCCGCCGGGTGGCGGCAAGCTGTCGGCGCATTTGGCATTCCTGATCACCGAGGTTGAGGCCAAGGTGGACATCACCATGCCCGAGCTGGCGGTGCGGCTTCTTGCTGAGCGGGACGTGACGGCCAGTGCAGCCTCGCTGTCCAGGTGCTGTGCAAGGCGGGCTTCACATATAAAAAAGCCCTGATGGCTTCGGAGCGCGCACGCGCCGCGGTGCGTGAGCGACGCCAGGACTGGATCGACCACCGCCAGCCGTGTATGCGCCTGCAGCCGGCGCGGCTAGTGTTCATCGACGAGACGGCGGTGACCACCAAGATGACCCGCCCCAGGGGCCGCAGCCGGCGCGGTCGGCGCCTGGTCGCGGACGCGCCGTTCGGACACTGGCGGACCCAGACCTTCATCGCGGGCTTGCGCTGCGTACAACTCACCGCCCCATGGGTGCTGGACGGACCTATGAACCGCGAGACCTTCGACCTCTACGTCGAAACCCAGTTGGCTCCCACGCTTGCGCCTGGAGACGTGGTGATCCTAGACAACCTCGCCGCCCACAAGAGCCAAAGGGCCGCCCAGGCCCTCAAGGCGCGGGGAGCCTGGTTCCTATTCCTGCGGCCCTACTCGCCCGACCTCAATCCCATCGAGATGGCCTTCTCGAAGCTGAAGGCCCACCTGCGCGCCGCATCCGCACGCACCTTCGACACCCTCTGGCAGGTCGTCGGCAATATTTGCGATCTCTACCAGCCCGACGAATGCTGAACTACTTCAGGGTCGCGGGGTATGGGTCACATTAAAAGCATGTCGCTCTAGTCAGCGGGAGGTAGTATTAGAGAGTCCACGACGGTGAGACCTGGCCTGACTACTTGATCACGCGTCCATTCGCGGCAGCCATCTGCTCCAGGATGCCGCTCAATTTCGCGTTCCCTTCGTCCATGATGTGCGATTAGACGGCACCGTTTTAAAGTTGCGGGAATTCTGTGCAGAACCACGTGCGGCTAGAACGGCGTAGTTACCCACCCCTTGCGGGCGCTGGGGATCGTTGATTCAAGCGGCAGATGGGGCGAATCGATCTTGAGCGCTTTATGTCAACGCCGCTCTAAAATCCCCAGAAGCTGGAGTGCGCCCCTTGGGGTGGACAGGAGAGGCGATTTGATTGACCCTGCTGGCGGGCCTTACAGGAGTGGGGTCGTGGCCAAGCACCGCGTTCACAGCATCGAGTTTAAGCGTCTGGTGGCGGCGGAGTACGCCGCAGGCGAGACGTTGTACGGATTGGGCAAGCGGCATGACATCTGCCGTAACCTGATCCGGGTCTGGGCGGCTAAGGCGGAGGCTGGCGAGTTCGATGACGAGCTTGCGTCCGCCAACATGCTGACCGAGTACGAAGGTAGGATCGCTGCGCTCGAGCGGCTGGTCGGTCGTCAGGCGCTCGAGATCGAGTTTCTAAAGGGGGCTCTGAAGCAAGGACGCTTGCCGAGAAGCGCGCCTACGTCCGTGATCGCCGGCCCTCCGGTCTCGGCGTCAGCGAAGGCTGCCGGTTGATGGGGCTGGCGCGGTCCACCTACTACGACACGCCTGCCGAGACAGGCCCAGACGTCGAGATCCTGAGCCGGATCAAGGCCATCGGCGAGGAGTTCGAGGCCTACGGCTACCGGCGCGTCTGCGCGGAGCTACGCCACCAGGGCTTGGTTGTGAACAGCAAGAAGGTGCGCCGGCTCATGCGCGCCCACGACCTGCAGCCCAGACGTCGGTGCCGCTACGTCGCTACGACCAACAGTGACCACGAGGAGCCGATCTTCCCGAACCGGGCCGCCGAGCGGGTCCCCGACGGCCCCGACCAGCTCTGGGTGGCGGACATCACCTATGTCGCCATCCTCGCGGGCTTCGTCTACGTCGCGGTGATCCTGGACGCCTGGTCGCGTCGGGTGGTCGGCTATGCGATCAGCCGCTCAATCGACGCCCGCCTGGCGGTTGCGGCGCTCCGGGCCGCCGTGCAGGTCCGCGGTCCGCTGGCAGGCACCACAGCGACAGGGGCAGTCAGTATGCAAGCGCCGCCTATCGCAAGGTGCTGGCCGACAACAATCTCGTGGGCTCCATGAGCCGGAGAGGAAATCCATACGACAATGCGAAGGCTGAGAGCTTCATGAAGACGCTCAAGGTGGAGGCCGTTTACCCGATGGCCTACGAGACCTTCGACGACGTGGCCGCTGATTTTCCCCGCTTCATCGATCGGGTTTACAATGAACGACGGCTGCACTCAGCCCTGGGCTATCTCAGCCCCGCAGCCTTCGAGGATCAACACGCCCGACAGAATGTCAAATCCGCCGCCTGAAAGCGTCCATCCCAAGGGGCGCACTCCAAACGGCGGAGTAAAACTCCCCAGTTCCGCCGGTCAGGCCACCTGTGCGGCGTAGCCGTTTTTCGGTGGCCGTCCACGGCGGCGTGGCGGTGGCGGCTGCAGTGGCGCGGCGATGATCGCCTTGGAGCGGACGTGCTCGGGCACGGGATCTCCGAACACCTCGCCCAACTCGGCGAAGCCGCAGTTGGAGGTGAGGATCATGGCGCCGCGCTCGTAACGGGCATTGACCAGCTGGAAGAACAGGTTGCCGCCGCCGGGCACGACGGGCAGATAGCCGATCTCGTCGACGATCAACAGCGCCGGCCGGCAGAAGAAGCGGATGCGCTCCTGCAGGCGGCCCTCGCGTTCGGCCCGTGCGAGCTGGGCCAGCAGGTCGGCCAGGGTGCAGAAGTAGACGCTGCGTCCGGCCTTGACCGCCTCCACGCCCAGGGCTGTGGCCAGGTGGCTCTTGCCGGTCCCAGGCGGGCCCAGGAAGTGGACCACCTCGGAGCGGGCGATGAAGCCGAGCTGGGCGAGCGTATGGGTGCGGTCTCGGTCCAGCGAGGGCTGGAAGGAGAAGTCGAAGCCGGAGAGCGTCTTGATCGTCGCCAGCCGGCCCATGCGCAGCGCCGTCTTGATGCGGCTGTTCTCCCGCAGCGTCAGCTCCTCGCTCAGAAGGACGTCGATAGCCTCCAACGCGCTGATCTCGCCTCCGCGAAGGCCTCGTTGACCACCCGCTGGGTGGTGGCGTGCACGCGCGGGTTGGCGACGGTGTCCAGCCAGCGGCGGAGCTGCTCGTTGAGGTCGTCCAGGTTGCGGAAGCTGCGCGCGAGGAAGAAGTCCTGGCGGATGTAGCGGAACGGACGCTCCACCTTTCCCTTCGTCTTCGCCCTATAGGCCTGGCAGGCCTTCGGGTGGAAGCCGTAGTGGCGCGCCATACCGATCAGGCTTGAGTTGTAGACGATCCCCTCGTCACCCTCTCCGATGACCGCGGTCTTCATGCGGTCGTAGAGCAGCTCGCGCGGGGCCCCGCCCATCGCCTCGAACGCCGCCACATGGCAGCGCAGAACCGTCGCCAGGTCCTGATGCACCACGAAGCGGGCCCAGATCAGCCGGCTGAAGCCCAGCACCATGGAGAACAGCCACACGACGCGCGGCGTCTCGGGCTCGTCTGTGAACACCACCTGGAACTGGGCGAAGTCCACCTGGCCCTGCTCGCCAGGCGGGGTCTCGAAGCGAACCTCGTAGCCGGGGCTCGGCGGCGGGCGTACGTCGCGCAGGAAGTCGGTGACCGCGGTGTAGCTACCTTCGTAGCCACGTTCCTTCAGCTCCCGCAGCAGCCTAGCCCCGCTCAGCCTCGGATAGGCCGCCACACGTTGCTGAAGATAGGCCGTGAAGGGGTCCAGCAGCGTCGCGCGGGGCTTGCGCGGGCCGTAGGCCGGCGGCTCCGATCCGCGTTCGATGTAGCGCCTCACCGTCTTTCGATCGAGGCCGCACTGTCGAGAGATCGCGCTCACCGACAGCCCCTGCCGATGCAGGTCCAGGATCATTACCAGCACTCCCAGCTTGATCACCGACTCACTCCCCCGCCCATCGGGAGAGCATCCGCAAATCGCCACCGCCGCGGGCGCGGCGGCGGGCCCCCGCGGGCCGCCCGGGCCCCGCCCGGCCCCCCCGGCGGCAGACGTCCAACTGAGGAGTTTTCAAACGGCGGTTCTGGGGACTTTCACTCCGGCATTAACACTTGAGAAGGAAGAGCTGATTGAGCTCGTGCTGCGGCTTCAGCGTCCAGCCAAGCCGTCACGCACATCCTCCAAGCCGCCCTCAACCGATCTCAAGGAACGACGCGAGACGTCGCGGCCTGGTGGCGCAAAGCCTGGCCATGAAGGTCACAGCCGCTCCATGAACGAGGAGGCCGACCAAATCGTTAACCACTACCCCAACCAGTGTCCGGACTGGCTTGCGGCTCTGTCGTCGGATATTGGCCGCTGAGGTCGTGGGCGCCCCCCCCAGGATAGACATGCCCGCGAACGCCCCCCCTCTACAGCGTCACCACCCTGGCGGGGATCACCGGCTCGGCGTCGGGCGGCCTGAGCATCGCGCTCGCAGCGCTCTCGACCCAGTTCATCGCCGCGGCGAATGCTGCCAGCATCCCCATGGCCGTCTTCCACCGCGTCGCGTCGATG
>CALMGB010000333.1:5899-7755 GCA_937863535.1 uncultured Caulobacteraceae bacterium | reverse complement strand
CGCCGCCGGCGAACAGGTTGGGCAGGCCGCCCCCGCCCGGCCGAACCACCCGCGCCGCCTCGGCCACCTGCAGCCCGCCCTGGGTGTGGAACAGGGCGCCGGTAACCCGCAGCGCATGGTAGGGCGTGCGCAGTGCTGGGCGGTCGAAACGGCGGCCGAAACTGTCGGGCCCGCCACGGCGCACCGCTTCGGCCACCGTCTCCAGCGTCTGCGCCAACGCGCCGGCCGGGGCGCCGATGGCCTGCGCCAGCTCTGCGATCGATCCGGCGGTGCGCCGGGCGTTCAGCTCCAGCAGAGCGCAGTACTGGGGCAGGTCGGCGCACGCCTGGTGGATGCGCTTGTCAAAGATCACCCAGCTGTGGCCGCCGGGCTGGGCGATGACCCGGGCGCCCTGGCCGGACACGTCGTCCAGCTCGTCGCTGAACCGCTCGCCGTGCGTGTTGACCTGAACGCCGCCCTCGATCAGCAGCTTGGGATTGACGTCGATCCCCTGTGGGTCGGCCAGCAGCCCCAGGCCCTGATAGGCGTCCATGTCGGCAAGCTCGCCGCCCAGCGCCTCGCCCCAGACGAGCCCGTCGCCCGTATTCGGCCCCCAGCCGAAGTAGCGGGCCTGGCCCATGCCGGGGATGTGGCGGGCCACCAGCGCCGCATTACCGCCGAAGCCGCAGGTGGCCAGCACCAGGGCCTGACAACCGATCTCCTCCAGGCTGCCGTCCGGCCGGCGTAGCCGCACGCCCTTCACCTCGCCCGCCTCGGTGGCGAACAGGGCGACCGCCTGAGCGTCGTTGAGGATGTCCACCCCCCTGCGCCCGCAAGCCGCCGCCAGCCGCGACATCATGCCGGCGCCGGTGCGCTCGGGCACGGCGTGCAGGCGCGCGCGGGTATGGCCGAAGGCCGGCCGCCACCCGGCGTCGAACAGGAAGGGGACCTCGTGGCGTTCCGCCAGCCAATCCAGGGCCGGCCCGGACTCCCGCGCGACCAGCGCCGCCAGCCTGGGCTCGGCCTGCCCGCGGGTCTTGGCCATAATGTCGGCCAGGAATACCGTCGGGTCGTCCTCCACCCCGTGGCGGGCCTGCTCGCGGGTGCCCGCGGCGCAGAGCGCGCCCAGCGACATGGCGCTGCTGCCCTCGCAGCGCGGCCCCTGCTCGGCCACCAGCACCTCGGCCCCGGCGTCGCGGGTGGCCAGGGCCGCGGTCAGGCCGCATGCGCCGCCGCCCACGACCAGCACCGGAACCTCCACCTCGAAGGTCTGTCCGTTCCAGGGCTCCAGCCTCGCGCAGGGTGTGTTCGAGGACGATGTCGTCATCATCTTGGCCCAAATCAGAGGCGCCAGACCACGGCGTTAGGACGGCTCCGCCACGGCGTTAGCGGCACCAAACTCCCACGAAGCCACTCCTCGAAGCTAGAGGGTCGGGATTAGATTGTATACATGGATGTGTGAGAAGGAGTTCGGCAATGGCGACTGCGTCCGAGGTCCTGGTCGACCATGCCCTGGCCCAGACTTGGGAGGGCCTGGGTCCCGACGCCCGGCGAATGGCGACAGTTTTCCTGCACGACAGCCTCGCGGTCGGCGCCGCTGGGGTGCGGGCGCCCTTCGCAGACGCCATCCGCGCCGCCGCCGCCAATTGGGGACGGTCGGACGGCGCGGGATGCGCGGTGCTCGGCGACGCGGCGGAGAGGCTGCCGGCGTCAAGCGCGACCTTCGTCAACGCCTTCCAAATTCACGGGCAGGAGTTCGACTGCGTGCATGAGGCCGCGGTCGTGCATCCGCTGGCGACGCTGGTCGCCGTGCTGCTCGCCGAAGCCCAGGTGTCCGGGCCATATGATGGCGCGAGCTTCCTCACCGCAATCAGCGC
>CALMGB010000333.1:0-5889 GCA_937863535.1 uncultured Caulobacteraceae bacterium | reverse complement strand
CGGTGGCGCTGGGCCTAGCCGCCCGCTCGCCGCTGAAGTTCTTCCGTCCCGCCACGGCGGGCGTGTTCGGCTGCGTCGCCGGGCTGGCGCGGCTGAAGCGGCTGGACCGGGAGGTGGCGCTGGACGCTTTCGGCTACGCGCTGGCCTTCGCCAGCGGCACGATGCAGGCGCACGTGGAGGGGCTGCCGACCCTGCCGGTGCAGATCGCCGCCGCCGCCCGCTCGGCGCTCCAGGCCGTCGACTTGGCCGAGCGCGGGATGCCCGGACCCCGCGGCGCCGTGGACGGCCGGTTCGGCTACCTGGCCCTGTTCGAGGACGAGGCCGACCTGGCCGGTGTGCTGGCCGAGCTGCCGGCTCGCCGGCGCATCGTGGAGGTCAGCTGGAAGCCATTTCCCACCGGACGCGCCGCCCATGGCGGCATCGTGGCCACCCAGCGGTTCATGGCCGAGCACGGGCTGGAGGCCGGCGCGCTGGAGCGGCTGGTCTATCGCGCGCCGCCGCTAATCCATCGCCTGGTCGGCCGCGCGGTCAAGGGCGAGATGAGCCCTGCCTACGCCCGGCTGTGCCTGCCCTACCTGGCCGCCGTGACGCTTACCCGCGGCACGGTGGGCTTGGAAGACTTTTCCGCCGAGCGGCTTCGCGATCCGGCCGTTCTGGCCTTGGCGGCGCGGGTGGAGGTCATGGCCGATGACAACCCCGATCCCGCCGCCTTCACCCCCGCCTCAGCCACCGCGACCCTGCGGGACGGCAGCGAGGCGCGCCTTGATGTCCGCGCCCAGCTGGGCTCGCCCGCCGATCCGCTCAGTGAGGCGCAGCACCTGGCCAAGGCGCAGGCCTGCTTGGCGTTCGCGGGCCTGGCGGACCGCTACGAGGCGCTGGCGGCGCTCATGGCGGGGTTCGCCGAGGTGGACGATGTGGGCGGGGCGATCGGGGAGCTGCTACGGCCGTAGAGGGCGCTGGCTTTCGATCCTCCCCTCTTGGGAGAGGGAAGCGGCGAAGCTGGTGGAGAGGGCCGAGCTGCGCCTTCCAGCGTGGGCTGGCTCCCTCAGTCGGCTTCGCCGACACCTCCGGTTGAAAGGGGCATTAGCGGCGATAGGTCAAGGTGGGCAGCCGCGGATATCATGCCGGGCACGCCCCCGCCAGCTCCGCCGCCACCTCCTCGGAATAGACGTCGCCCTTGGCCGAGGCGGCGATCCCTTCGGCCTCCTGTTGCAGCACGCGCAGCACGCGAGTGAGGTATTCCTGGGTCCACAGGCCGCGCTCGGCCGCCTGCTCCGGGGTGGGGACGAAGTGGTCGACTTCGCCCCACGCCAGCACGCCCTTGGCGTCGAGCAGCCGCTCCAGCGTGTCGATGCGCTGGCGGGCGACGGCAAGTTCCTGCACCGCGGCCATGGTGATGGCCAAGACCCGCTCCACCTGCGGGTCGAGGAAGTAGGGCCGCTTGCCGGCCGGCTTGGCGGAGGCGCCGGCGAGCGCCAGCTCCACGCTCACGACGGGGCCCGCGCGCCGAGCAGCCGCCAGGCCGCCTTGCGGCCGAAATCCTCACCGTCGTCGTCGGCGGCGTCGGGGAAGACGCTCCTGTCCACCGCGGCCGTGACCGTGCCGTGGACTAGCGCCTCGCGAGGGAAGCCTGCCTCCGCCATCAGCGCGTCGAGGTCAAGCTCGTGCAGCGCGCTCCAGAACGGCTCGTTGTTGTAGAAGGCGTCCCAGTCGCGCATGGCCTGCTCAAACAGCGGCATCGTGGGGCTGTACTGGGGCTGCTCCAGGTGCGCTACCAGGCCGCCGGGGGCGAGTAGGCGCCGGGTCTCGGCGAAGATGGCCTTCATGCTCAGCAGCGAGAGCTCGTGCAGGAACATGGTCGTCTGGATTAGGTCGAAGCTGGCGGCGGCGAACATGGACAGGTCCGATCCGTCCGCCTGGACGAAGCGCACGTTGTCGACGCCCAGCGACCTCGCCCGCGCCGCGCCGTAGCGCAGCACCGGGGCGCTCACGTCCACGCCCACCACCTCAGCCTGCGGGAAGGCCTGCGCGAGCGGGAGCAGGTTCTGGCCGAGCGTGGCCCCGATTTCCAGGATGCGCCGGGGCTGGAACTCCGGCAGGTTGCGCCGCAGCCAGCGCACCATCCCCTGGCCGCCGCCGTCCGAGTAGCGGCCGAGCGCACCGCCGGTGGTGGCGAAGATGGCGTGGTCGTAGTTGGCCGCCCCCGACACGTCGCCGGGGAAGGCCTCGCCATGGTAGCTGCCCGGCATGCAGTGGTGGTCGACCGCCGACACGTAGCGCGGGATCGGAAGGGCGGGGTCGAGCTGCAGGCGCGCATCGCCGGCGCTCAGGGCCTGCGCCGTCGCGGCCAGCCGTTCGGCCTGGCGCAAGGTGGTCCAGCGGCCGGCCTGCTGGCGCTGCTCCATGGTCAGCCGGCGCAACGCCGACCACGCCTGGAAGTAGGGGTCCTGCAGCAGGGCGCGCTGCACCTCGTGGCGGTCGCGCGCGGGCCGCCCCAGCGCCTGCTCCGCCTTCGGCCCGGCGCGCACCTCCCAGGCCGTCTTCACGTGCGGCATGACCCGGGTGGAGAGGTGTCGATTCATGTGGGCGAGCAGGTTTAGCCGCTCGATCTCGTCATGGCCGGTCTCGGGGAAGACGCCGTGGCGGCCGACCACGCGGTAGTCCGGCGGCCCGTCATAGGCCGGCGACGGAGCCGCTTTCACCTCGCCCGACCCGTCCATCGTCGCCTCCGCGTGAGATCGCCTGTCTATACCGATTAGCGGCGCAGCTCCATCAGCTCGTACCAGGTCATCATGTAGCCGCCGACGCCGCCCTGGAGGAACACGCCGTCAGCGTCGTCGGTGATCCACAGCTCGTAGGGCGGGTGCTGGCCCATGCCGTTCTCACCCTCGTCGAGGAACTGGAACCGGCGCGCGTTATAGGCGCCGGCGGCCACATGGACCCGCTCCCGGCCCAGAAAGACGGCGTCGATCTCTACCTTGGCCAGAAATGGGGGGGTGGCGCCGCGATGGTCGGGGGAGGGCAGGTAGAGCCGCAGGGTCCGCCGCTCGCCCGGCGTGCTCCAGGCTTGGCGCGAGAGCAGGAAGCCGTCGGCCACGATCGGATGGGTGCCGAAGCCGTCGAGGCGCTGGTGCAGCTCCACCCGCTGCGACACCCGGCCGATTGAAGGGCCGTAGGACTCGCACTCGATCAAGCCCTCGCCGAAGCGGAACCAGCCCGAGCCCATGAACCGGTCGCCGCCCGGCCGCCGAATCGCGCCCTCCGCCGGGCGGCCCGGCGCGTCCAGGCCGTAGACCACGTCGCGCATGACGGAGGGATCGGGCTCATCGATTTCGCAATGGGCGCGAAGGGTCGTCGAGCCGTCGCCGTGATGGGTGAACAGGAAGCTCTCGCGCCCCCGTTCCTGGTCCAGCCGCTCGGGCTTTTTGGAGGTGTAGAGGATGCGGCCCTCGACATTGCGGCGGCTCATGGTTGTGTTCTCCTGCGTCGGCCTCAGGCCGCTTACCGGGCGGCCACGGCCGCTTCGCCGCTGAAGCCCAGCGGCGGTCCGGCGTCGGCCAGGAAGCCATAGCTGGCCTCACCCGGCAGCCATCCGGGCAGCCTGCGGCGCACCTCCACCAGCCGCTCCAGGTCGATCCCGGTCTTCAGCCCCATGGCCTGGAGCATGAAGACGAGGTCCTCGGTGACGATGTTGCCGCTGGCGCCGGGCGCGAACGGGCAGCCGCCGAGGCCGCCGAGCGAGGCGTCCAGGGTGGTGATCCCCACCTCCAGCCCCGCCAGGGCGTTGGCGAGCCCCAGGCCCCGGGTGTTGTGCAGGTGCAGCCCGCTCAGGGCCTCCTCGCCCACCACGCCGCGCACCAGCCGCACCAGCCGCTTCACCTCGGAAGGGCTGGCGTAGCCGGAGGTGTCCGACAACCCGACCTCGTCGCAGCCCGCCTGCATCAGCGCTTCGGCCAGGCGGGTCAGCGTGGCGTCCGCGACCAGCCCCTCCAGCGTGCAACCGAAGGCGGTGGAGAGGCCGCCCTCGAAGCTCGGGCGGCGGCCGGGCGGCAGCGTCGCCAGAAGGGCGGCGATGGCTTGCGCCTCCTCGATCATCTGCGCGTGGGTGCGGCGGACGTTGCGCAGGCTGTGGGTCTCGCTGACCGAGACAGGCAGGGTGATTTTGTGCGCCCCCGCCTCGACCGCCGCCTGTGCGCCCTTCAGGTTGGGGACGAGTGCGGCGACAGTCAGGCCTGGGATCGCCTTGGCGTGGCGCACCAGATCGCCCGTGTCGGCCATCGACGGCAGGATGTGGGCCGGCACGAAGGAGCCCACCTCGATCTCGCGCACGCCGGCTAAGGCCTCCGCGTCGATCCAGGCCATCTTGTGCTCCAGCGGCATTAGCGAGGCGACGCTCTGCAGGCCGTCCCGCGGCCCGACCTCGCTGACCAGCACGTCCAGGCCGTCCGCCCGCGGCATCCAAGCCCCCTTCTCGATAAGTTGGTATAAGAGTAGATCATTATGAGCTGGACGCCAGGACCCCTCCGCATGGACATCGATGACGCCGCCCAAGCGCCCCTGGCGGGCCTCAAGGTGGTGGAGTTCTCCCACATGGTGATGGGGCCGTCGGCCGGGGTGGTGCTGGCCGACCTCGGCGCGGAGGTGGTCAAGGTCGAGCCGCTGGAGGGCGACGCCACGCGTTCCCTGCTCGGCTCCGGCGCCGGCTACTTTTCCATGTACAACCGCAACAAGAAGAGCATCCGGCTCGACCTGAAGAGCCCCGCCGGCGCCGAAGTGGCGCGTCGGCTCGCCGGCTGGGCGGACGTGCTGATCGAAAACTTTCGCCCGAGCGCCCTGGCGCGGCTCGGGCTCGGTTACGACAGCCTGCGCGAGGCCAACCCGCGGCTGATCTACTGCTCGGCCAAGGGGTTCCTGGCCGGCCCCTACGAGCACCGCGCGGCCCTGGACGAGGTGGCGCAGATGATGGGCGGGCTGGCCTATATGACCGGGCCGCCCGGGCGGCCGCTGCGCGCCGGCGCCTCGGTTATCGACGTGACGGGCGGGCTGTTCGGCGTCATCGGCGTGCTGGCGGCGCTGGAACAGCGCAGACGTACGGGGCAGCGCCAGGCGCTGGACTGCTCGCTGTTTGAGACCACGGCCTTACTGGTCGGCCAGCACATGGCGCAGAAGGCGGTGACCGGGATCGCCGCCGCGCCGATGCCGGCGCGCACCTCCGCCTGGGCCGTCTACGACGTGTTCGACACCGCGGACGGCGGGCAGGTCTTCGTGGGCGTGGTGAGCGACGCCCAGTGGCGCAAGTTCTGCGACGCCTTCGGCCTCTTGGACTGGGGCGCGGACCTAAGCCTTGCGGCCAACAACCAGCGGGTCCAGGCGCGCGAGCGGCTGCTGCCGCGGCTGCGGTCCTTGTTCGGCGGCATGAGCCGGGCGGACCTGCTGGAGCGGTTGGAGACGGCGGGCCTGCCGTTCGCGCCTATCGTGCGGCCAGAGGAACTGGTGGACGATCCCCACCTCCAGGCCTCGGACGGGCTGGCCTCCGTGCGCCTGGCCGACGGCTCCTTGGCCGAGCTGCCGACCCTGCCGCTGCGGATGGGCGGGCGCCGCTTCGGCGTGCGCGAGCACCCGCCGGCGCCCGGCGAGCAGACGCGCGAGGTGCTGGAGCAGGCGCTGGCGGGGAAGCCGATTGCCGAGCCGCTGACGGTGTATGACTGCTCGCTGATCAGCGACGGCGCGGCTGCGGTGGTGATCGTGCCGCTCGAACGGGCGCAGGATTTAAATCCAAAGTATGCGCAGGTACTGGCGGTGGTGCAGACGTCGGACCACGTGGCGCTGGACGAGAAGGAAGACATTACCGTATTTCCGGCGGTCGCCGCCGCAGCCAGGAAAGCCTAC